>NZ_JBHVQI010000003.1:0-336187 GCF_042886835.1 Paenarthrobacter sp. NPDC057981 | reverse complement strand
AACGCCCGGTCCCATTCCGAACCCGGAAGCTAAGACCCACAGCGCCGATGGTACTGCACCCGGGAGGGTGTGGGAGAGTAGGACACCGCCGGACAACCATTAGGTCGAGACCCCCCAACCCACGGTTGGGGGGTCTCCCACACTTAAACAACACACCAACACTGAAGGCCTCCCCCAGGGGAGGCCTTCACCCGTTAATACCCCACTAACCCCAGAAGCCACCCAGCCCGCCGGCCAAGGACAGCCCTTGTTCGTATCCGGCCCGTGCGGCACCCGGGCGGAGCGAGAGGTCCATTGCGTTGACACCGAACATGTACTCAGAGTCCACGTCCGGGACGATGACGCGAACCCGGCTTCCGTTGCTCTGCAGCGCCGAGATCTGGGAGTCCAGATGCATGCCCCACTCACGCGGCGTCCTTGTCCGGCCGCCGAACGGCGAGAGCACCAAGACCTTGGGATAGCCCATTGCAAGGTCGGCGTTCTCCGCATTGGCGCGGTATCCGCCGTCGATGTAATGGCTGGTGCCGATGCTGTAGGCGAAGCCGCTGGCACAGCTGGCGGCGACGGCGTCCACCAAGTCCACGCCACTGTGGCGGTCGAAGACCACAGGCTCCCCGGTTTCAGCGTTTACCGCTGTGAGAAGCACAGCCTGCTCCGGCCAGTGCTGTTGGGGCAGCCGGCCGGCTACTGTGGCCCTCCACCTTTTGCTGGCCCCATCCGTGGCTGCTGCCAAGTCGAGAGCCGCGGCCCCCATACGGCGGCGCATGTCGGCCATGTCCACTGAGGCGTCCAGGATCTTGCCTGTCCGCTCCATATGGTCAGCCACGGGTTTTGCTGGCCGCTGACCTGCACCCGAAGCCCCCGAACCTGCGATACCCGCTCCCGTCGATGTACGGGAGGGCGGCAGGACAGGACTAAGCGTGGCCTTGAACAATTCCGCGGGCGAGGCCCCAGCGAGCTGGGCTGCTGCAGTGGACCCAGCCGACGTGCCCACGGTCAGGTCCGCGCGGGTGACGTTCACGCCGCCGTCGTAAAGTCCTGCGACGACGCCGATGAGCCACGCGTTGCCTGTGGACCCACCTCCGCCAAGGATCAAAGCCCGCTGACCCCGCGGAATGCGCGCAGAAGCGTCAACGGTTGGCTGTAGCTGCGCTGCTGCCGGTGATTCCCGAACAGGAAGGGCAGTCTGAGGAGAAGTTGATGTGTTCATGGGAGTTGCCTTTCGCGAAATGCGTATCAGGCGCTCCCGGGGGGCGGCTTGCTCAGCCGCGGGATCGTGGACTGCGGGGAGCGCCCACTATGGATACTGCGTGCATGGGTCTCACCTCCAGTCCGAAATTCATGATTGTTCGAAGATCACGATCACCGGAAAAGTTATCACCCGGGAGGGTGGGTGTGCAACGGAAATTCAGGAGCAGGACCGCCGGCGCGCTGCAAGGGACCGGGCTTCTGTCCATGTCCGATCGGCGTAGCGTACGCCAAGGGCTTAAAGGGAGCCTAAAAACCGCTGAAATCCGGTGATTTTGGTCAAAAAAGCGCGGAAACACGCGGAATTTGCTGGCCAAGCCAGCCCAAGCTGGTAAGTTTTCGAACAGTGGCTTGCTCGCATTCCGCTTGAAAGCTCAAAAACGTATGAGTCCAGGAGGACGTAAATGGCTAAGAACCGTAGTGAACTCGTTGCAGAGGTAGCAGGCAAGGCTGGCACCAGCCAGGCAGCAGTCAACTCCGTGCTCGATGCACTGTTCGAAGTTTTCGAGACTTCTGTCGCTGCTGGCGAGAAGATCACCATCCCGGGCTGGCTCGCCGTTGAGCGCACCGACCGTGCAGCCCGCACCGGCCGCAACCCGCAGACCGGCGAAACCATCCAGATCGCAGCCGGCCACAGCGTCAAGCTGACCGCTGGCTCCAAGCTGAAGGCAGCTGTCGCCAAGAAGAAGTAACTTCTTCGGCA
This sequence comes from Paenarthrobacter sp. NPDC057981, assembly GCF_042886835.1. Taxonomy (NCBI): domain Bacteria; kingdom Bacillati; phylum Actinomycetota; class Actinomycetes; order Micrococcales; family Micrococcaceae; genus Paenarthrobacter; species Paenarthrobacter sp. NPDC057981. Next base: position 334,236 of record NZ_JBHVQI010000003.1, on the reverse strand, counting down.
CAAGCCTTGAAAGGGCGGCAACCTGATGGTTGCCGCCCTTTCTTCTCTGTGTTAATGCACATAGCGCGCCTTTCGATTCGCAGCCCGGCGACAGGTAGCGGACAATGGATAGGTGCCATCAGCAAGAAGTTCCGCAACTGCCCCTTCGTCTCCTCCCCAGCCGGGAGCGCGGGGAGGCTCTACAGCCGCGGGGATTTCTCTTCCCTGGCAAGTGGCGGGATTGGCCGTTCTGTTCCTTACTCTTGCCGGCGCGTTGATCTTCTCTGGCGCCTCGGCGGCCCGCCAGGTTTCCGACCCCGGTGCCTTGGTCAGATGGGGCCTGCCTTTTGCCAAGGCCATCCACAACGTCTCGGTTGCTACTGTGATCGGCGGCTTGATCTTTGCTGTGGGCATCCTGCCCAAGAACCTCGGCGGATCCCGTTCGCGCGAGAAGGACGCTGACGCTCCTGAGCACCCGGCGTTTGCCCGGGCACTTGCGGTGGCCGCTGCAGCCGGTGCCGCGTGGACGTTGTCAGCGGTGGCAGTTCTCGTCCTGACCTATGCGGACGTCGCTGGGCAGTCGCTGTCGGGTGATGCCGAGTTCACCCGTTCGCTGGTCTACTTCATGACGGACATCGAAACGGGCAAAGCCTGGCTTGCCGTGACGATTATTGCCGCTGTGGTCACTACCGCGCTGTTCGGGGTCCGGTCCTTGACCGGCCTGGCATTTACGCTGGTGCTCGCGCTGATCGGGTTGATCCCCACGGCACTCATTGGCCACTCGTCCAGTTCAAGCGACCACGAAGGCGCCATCAACTCCCTGGGCATGCACCTGGTAGGCGTCTCAACGTGGGTGGGCGGCATCATCATGCTGGTGGTCTTGTCGGGACTCCTTACCGGTTCACGGAAGGCGGGGACTGCGGACATTACGGAGCAGACCCTCCGGCGTTTCTCCTCCTTGGCAGGCTTCGCGTTCGTCCTCGTGTTCGCCTCCGGTGTCATCAATGCTGCCATCCGGGTCACCAACCCCGCAGACCTCTTCGGCTCATCCTACGGGCAACTGATCGTGGCCAAAGCACTGGCCACGCTGGTGCTGGGCGGCATCGGCTTCATGCACCGGCAGTGGGTCATCCCGCAGCTCGGGAAGAACGGTTCCATGTCCGCCCGCCGGGTGCTGTGGCAGCTGGTTTTGGTTGAGCTGCTGGTGATGGGCGCGACGTCGGGACTCGCCGTTGCGCTCGGACGCTCGGCTCCGCCGCAGCCAACCACCTACGCACCCGATGCTTCGCCGTCGTTCATCCTCTCCGGGTACGAATTGCCACCGGAACTCACCCCTGCGCGCTGGCTCACCGAATGGCGCTTTGACTGGCTGTGGGTGGGCGTTGCGTTGTTCGGGGCGGTTTCCTACGTCATGGGCATCGTCAAGATCCGTCGGCGCGGAGACCGATGGTCTGCCTTCCGGACAGTGAACTGGATGATCGGCCTGGTGGTCCTGACCTACATTACGTCGGGCCCGCCGGCAGTCTACGGCCGGGTGCTGTTCTCTGCGCACATGGTGGACCACATGGCACTCACCATGGTGGCGCCCATCTTCCTGGTTCTTGGCACTCCCGTGACGTTGGCTTTGCGTGCGCTGCCGTCCCGCGGCGAGGGTGCCCACGGCTCGCGTGGCCTGCGGGAGTGGCTGCTGCTCTTCGTGCACTCCAGGTTCTCGCAGGTGGTCACGCACCCCCTGTTCGCGGCTGCCAACTTTGCGGGCTCCATTGTCTTGTTCTACTACTCGGACCTCTTCGGTCTGGCCATGCGCGAGCACGTTGGCCACGAGCTCATGAACCTGCACTTCCTGCTGACGGGCTACATCTTTGTCCTCAGCATGATCGGCAGCGATCCCCTGCCTCGTCGCGCGCCGTATCCGATGCGCCTGCTGCTCCTTCTGGCGACCATGGGATTCCATGCCTTCTTCGGAGTGTCCATTATGGGCGGCACAGGCCTGCTCGCGGCCGACTACTTCGGCAACCTGGGCCGTGCCTGGGGTCCTACGGCTCTGGGGGACCAGCAACTGGGCGGCGCAGTCGCCTGGGGCATTGGTGAGATCCCCACGTTGCTCGTGGCGATCGGAGTGGCGGTCATGTGGTCCCGATCGGACGAGCGGGAGAAGCGACGGGTGGACCGCGCGGCCGACAGGAATAACGACGCCGATCTCAGTGCTTACAACGATATGTTTGCCCGGCTGGCTGAGCGTGATGCCAAGCTGGCGGGCCGTACGGCCCGGACTGCAACGCCAGCCCCGGCCGAACGCCCCACAAACGACAATGCCGGGCAGAGCGACCCGAAAACCAAGCTGGAAGGACGCTGATGAGCGAATCCGTACGTACCCAACACCGGGTCCGGGCCTCCGAACTCGAGGGCCGCGGCTGGCTCAATACGGGTGGCAAGTCCCTGGACCTCGAGTCCCTGCGCGGCAAGATCGTGCTGCTCGATTTCTGGACCTTCTGCTGCATCAACTGCCTGCACGTGCTCGATGAGTTGCGCCCCCTCGAAGAAAAGTACTCGGACGTCCTGGTGACGGTCGGAGTGCACTCGCCCAAGTTCGAGCATGAGGCAGACCCCGTCGCATTGGCATCGGCTGTTGAACGCTACGAGATCCACCACCCGGTCCTCGATGACCCGGAACTCGCCACCTGGAAGGCGTACACGGCACGCGCCTGGCCCACCTTGGTGGTGGTGGACCCCGAGGGGTACATCGTGGCCCATCTTTCCGGTGAGGGCCACGCAGACGGCCTCGCCGTCCTTCTGGAAGAACTCGTCGCCGAACACGAAGCGAAGGGGACCCTCCACCGCGGCAACGGTCCCTACGTGGCCCCGGAGCCGACGTCGGGCACGCTGCGGTTCCCCGGGAAGGCAACCCAGCTCGCCAACGGCAACTACCTGGTGGTGGATTCCGGTCACCACCGTCTGGTGGAGTTGCGCCCGGACCTGCAAACCGTCGAGCGCGTTATCGGTTCCGGCACCAAGGGTTACCTGGACGGGCAATCCGAAATCGCACAGTTCAACGAACCCCAGGGTGTCACCCTGCTGCCGTCGGAACTTGCCTGGAAGCTCGGCTACGACGCCGTGGTGGCAGACACCGTCAACCACCGTCTCCGCGGTGTAACGCTCAGTTCCGGTTACGTCCAGACGATCGCCGGCAACGGCGTGCAACGGCTCCTGGACACAGGTCCTGCCCGCGTCACCGACTCAGGCGCCGGTACCTGGTCTGAACACCACGACGACGGTCCGGCTGACTTCGCGGGCGACGCCGTGGATGTCGGTGCGCTGGGTCATGGCACGGAGGTTTCGCTGTCCTCCCCGTGGGATGTGGTCTGGAGCGAAAAGCTGCAGAAGGTTGTCATCGCGATGGCCGGCACCCACCAAATATTCGCTTACGACCCGCTGGCCAACGAGGTCTCCATCCTGGCCGGCTCAGGTCTCGAAGGCTTGCTGGACGGTAAAGCTGAGGAAGCCTGGTTCGCCCAGTCCTCGGGCTTGGCGATAGATGGGGAAGACAACATCTGGGTAGCTGACTCGGAGACCTCATCCCTGCGGCGCCTGGTCATCAGCGATTCCGGAGTCACGGTGGAAACCGCTGTGGGCAAGGGTCTGTTCGATTTCGGCTTCCGTGATGGCGAAGCTTCCGAAGCCCGCCTTCAGCACCCCCTCGGTGTGACGGTGCTGCCGGACAACTCCGTGGCCATCGCCGACACCTACAACGGTGCTGTTCGCCGCTACGACCCCGCTACCAAGTCCGTCTCCACACTGGCGCGGGGCCTTGCTGAGCCGAGTGACGTCGTCGTGGTCCAGGTCGAAGGCAGCGATCCGCTGCTGGTGGTGGTTGAGTCGAACAAGCACCAGCTGGTCCTGGTGCCGATCCCCAAGGAAGCCCTCCAGGTGGACGAGGGCGCATCGCAAACGCAGCGTCCCAAGAGCCCGGTGACACCCGGAACACTCGAGCTTGCCGTGCGCTTCAAGGCTCCCACCGGGCAGAAGCTCGATGACCGCTGGGGCGATCCCACCCAAATGAAGATTTCCTCCACCCCGCCTGAGCTGTTGCTTTCCGGTGGCGGAACATCGGTGGGTCTCCTGCGGACGCTCGAACTCTCGGCGGATGTTCCCGAGGGCATCCTGCACATCACAGCCCGCGCGGCCGCTTGTGACGGACCCGAAACCGAAGACGGCGAGATCCCTGACCACGCGGCATGCCATCTGTACCAGCAGGATTGGGGCATCCCTGTAATCCTGCAGGCCGATGGTGAGTCCGAGCTGGTCCTCGACCTCCGCGGCATGGACTAAAGCGGCAAACCCCAAGCCAAAGATGAATGGCCCGGTTCCTCCCCTGAGCGGGGGCAGGAGCCGGGCCATTGTGTGTCTGCGGTGCGTGAAAGGTCGTTGGCAGCGAGCGGGCTAGAACGTCAGCAAGGGTGTCACCGTCACAGCGTCCCCATTGATGTCCAACTGCGTCGTGAAGCTGAAGTCATGCTCCACGTTGAGGTCGTTGACGAGCCCTGTGAAGAGGTTCACCTCCCTGGCCGTCAAAGTGGCCTTGCCGTTCAAGGGAGCAACCACCCATTTGCCGCTGAACGGCTCGATGGTGATCTTGGGGTACTCCGTGATGGCCCACTTGATTGTTCCGTCCACCACCCGGGCGTTGCTGACGTGGTAGAAGGGGCAGTCGGGCTGCAGGCGTTGTTGTTCGGTAGCCTGGGCCGCGCAGGTGTCGAGGAACTCTCGGACCTTGCCTGCCACGGCGTCGTTCATGGCCTTGGTTGAACGCGTCTGCAGGTTCAGGGGCGCCTGCCCGCCGTCGCGTGTTGCAACCAGTGCCGACGTTGCGGGAGCCTCGAAATAGGTTCCGTTCAAGCTGGCTTCGTACTTGCCGGGGAAGAACACCGCGAACGTGTTGCGGCCGTTGGGCATGTTGACGGGCACACCATTGAGGGTGGCTTCGCTGGAGTTCACCACGGTGACGTCAATGGTGGGCAGGGTGGTGGGAACGAACGCCCACTTGGCAAAAAAGAGCCACTGGGTCCCCGTGCGTTCCATCAGGAACTCAGTGTGGAGGCGGCTGCCGTCCAGGGTGTAGTCCACCGGGACCGACACCCGGTTGGTGCCGCGGGCTTCAGGATTTCCCACTTTGACATCGGACAGCTTGGAGGCGGCGGTCTGAAGGGCGGTTCCGTCCAGCATGGCAGCGTTGGCACTGGGCACCTTGGCGCGCAGCAGCCCAAGCGCTTCCTCGCCTTTTCCGTCCTGGAGCGCTTGCAAATACTCCTTGACCGGCTGCTGCGGACTGGCCACGGAGGAGCTTACAAGGTTGATGGAGACGATCGCTCCCGCGACAGCAAGCATCAGACCGAGCAGCCATCCGGCTGCGGTCTTCACGAACGCTTGACTCAACTGCACGCCCTTTACGTTACCTGCCGCAGCAGCCCCCGCTGTGCAGGAGGTACGGGTTGTGACGGCCGGAACTAGCGTCGGCGGCGCGAAGATGTGCCGAAAACTCCGCGCATGAGGTCACGGCCGAGCTGGGTTCCCATGGACCGGACCATGCTCTTCAGACCGCCGCCCAGTGCTCCGCCCAGCGCCCCTGCAATGTCACCGAACACGTTGTCCTGGGGGGCCTGCGGGGCCTGCCGCGGGACCGGTACGGGAGCGGGTGGCGTCGGGAAGGAATCGGGCGTGGACGCGGGACGAGAACTCGGCCGGCCTAGGATTTCTTCCTCGATCCGGCGAGCCTCGGCATCGATGTCGGCCTGGGAAGTGCCGCCAGTCGAAGCCGGTGAGTCGGAGGACGGGACCGGCGGCTGGCCCGGCGCGGCATCCCCGGTGGGCGGTGCTGTCTTGCCGTTGAGTTTCTCGTACGCCGAAAGGTTGTCCACTGCTGTCCCGTACTTGGCCAGGAGGGAAGAGGCAGCGATGGTGCTCTTGATGAGGTCGTCCGCACTGGGACCCATAACGGATTCAGGTGCACGGAGGCGCGTCAAGGCCACAGGCGTCGGTGCCCCCTTCTCGTTCATGACGGTGATGACGGCCTCGCCGATGCCGGCCGAGGTGAGGGTCTCTTCGAGATCGTAGTCGCTCACCGGGAAGGTGGACACGGTGGCTTTCAGGGCTTTGGCGTCTTCGGGCGTGAAGGCGCGGAGGGCGTGCTGCACGCGGTTGGCCAACTGCCCCAGGACGTCGGCCGGAACATCCTTGGGGGTCTGGGTGACGAAGAAGATGCCCACGCCCTTGGAACGGATCAGCCGGACGGTGGTGGTGATGGCTTCAAGGAAGGCCTTGGATGCGTCGTTGAACAGCAAGTGGGCTTCGTCCAGGAAGAACACCAGCTTGGGTTTGTCGAGATCTCCTGCTTCGGGGAGGTCCTCGAACAGATCGGCCAGGAGCCACATGAGGAAAGTGGAGAACAGGAGGGGCTTGGTTTGCAGGGTGGGCAGTTCCAGGCAGCTGACTACACCGCGACCGTCCGGGGCTGTGCGGAGCAACTCGGCGGTATCGAATTCGGGTTCGCCGAAGAACTTCTCCATGCCCTGGGCTTCCAGGCCGATCAACTCACGCAGGATCACCCCGGCGGTAGCCTTCGATAGTCCGCCGAGTTCAGCGAGTTCGGCTTTGCCCTCGTCCGAGGTGAGGAACTGGATCACCGCGCGGAGGTCCTTGAGGTCGATCAGTTCAAGGTTCTTCTGGTCGGCGAAGTGGAAGATCAGCTGGAGGCTGGACTCCTGGGTGTCGTTGAGGTCCATGATGCGGGAGAGCAGGATGGGCCCGAACGAGGTGATGGTGGCGCGGACCGGGATCCCGTTGCCGTCTCCGCCCAGGGACAGGAATTCCACTGGGAAGTTCTTGGCCTGCCAGTCCTGTCCGAGCGCAGAGGTACGTGCCGTCAGCTTGTCACTGCCGGTGGCCGGCGTCGCCAAACCGGAAAGATCACCCTTGATGTCCGCGAGGAAAACCGGGACACCCGCCGTCGAAAGTTGCTCGGCGATCATGTGCAGCGTGACCGTCTTGCCGGTGCCCGTGGCGCCGGCCACCAGTCCGTGCCTGTTCATCATGGCCAGCGGCAGGCGGACCTGGGCTTCCTTGTGGACTTCGCCGTCCACAATTGCGGCACCGAGCTCGATGGTGGCCCCCTCCAAGGTGTAACCCTGTTGGATGGTGGCGAGTTTTTCGGCAGTTGTTTTCTTGGCCATGCGCATAGCTTAGCTGGGCTTGGCAAGATCCTTGCTGAACGCCAAATGCTTGATTTCTTCGGGGTCGGCGGCGAGGTCGAACAGGGCTTTGTACCCTGTGGCGAGGTAGAGGTTCTTGGCCTCGGGCTGGCGCGGTCCGGTGGTCAGGTACAGCTTCCGGTAGCCGCGACGGCGGGCCTCGTTTTCTAGTTCCTTCAGGACCAATCGTGCCAGTCCGCGCCTGCGGTGGGCCGAGTGCGTCCAGATCCGCTTGAGCTCAGCTGTGTGCTCGTCGTAGCGACGGAAGGCGCCGCCGGCTACGGATTCACCGTTTTCCTGGATGATGATCAACGCGCCATGGGGAGCCGCGAATTCTTCGGCCGGGTAGCGGTTCAGTTCTTCGGAGGCGCCTTCGCTGCTGAACAGGTCCCCGTACCGGGTGTTGTATTCAACGGCGAGCTCGTCGAGGAGGGGACGAACCCGGGGATCGCGCATGGGCAGGCTAAGGACGGTGAGGCCCGACGGCGGCCGGGTTGGGGTTGAGGTCATAGCGTGCCTTTCGTAAGTGGAACCCAAGTAGGGGACAGGTAACGCTCTACTGAGCGGCCAGAGCGACAGTATCTGTCCCCTAGTTGGGCTGGAGGGCTGGGACGGCGGTGGTCAGTGTTTCCAGGATTCTGCGGGCCAGGGCGTCGTTCTCCCGGAAGGGGGCTGCGTTGGTGTTCGGACGGGCGAACGCCCCCGCGCCCCAGCCTGAGGTCCAGGGACCCACGGCGAACAAACCCTGCTGTGGGCTTCCAACAGGCGACAGGACCTCGAAATTCCCGGAAACCAGGAGCTTGCCGGTCGAGTGGGTGCCTTCGGAGGTGAGCAGACGCTGTTCGGTGCCCCTTCCGGCGTCGTGCAGGTCCGCCAGGGCGGGGTTCGCCGAACGTTCCACGGAAGCTGAAGGCAACCGGGCTTCAATGTACGCGGCCGCATCGACAACCAACGGCGACTGGAACGAGCCCGCCACGAAGCGGCCCAGGGACTCATCAGCTCGTACCCACATGCCGGGCCCAAGGAATTTGAGGAGTCCGGCCCTGTGGAGGGCCAGCATCTCGCGGAGACGGTGCGACGGCGGCCCCGAGTCCACGAAACTGAAGAAACCGTGCCACCACCCGTGGATGGACTGCTGGGAGCGGGCGTTCAGCCGTTCCTGCGGGACCAGCCGGCCAAGGTCCATGTACACGTACAACAACGCAGTGAACAGGGCCAGGGTTTCGGAATGGTCGGGGCCGGTGCGGAGGTCGAGGTCCCGCTGGATGTAGGCGGTGACGGCCCGCTGGACGGCGTCGTGGTCGGCGAAGGCGCAGCCACTGAGCGGGTGGTCAAGCTTTTCCAGGTCAAGGCGCAGGGCAGCATCCGGCACGGACACCGCCACGAGTTCCTCCCGGAGCTGGCTGTACCAGTCAAGGGCATCGAAGCGGGCTTCAAAGTCGGCCCAGGAGCCCAGGACACGCTCCGGGTAGCCGGTGAAGAGCTCACGGTAGTAGGCGTAGCCCGCGTCCTTGGCGATCAGCGGCCACAAGTGCGCCCGGAAATCCAGTTCATGATGCTCGGCGAGCAGGGCGTCGATGGCTGCTGCAGTGAAGTACCGCGGACGATCCACAGGCGTGCGCAGTGTGGAGGAAATCTTGGAGTGGTAGGGCACCCCGCGTCGTGACCCTGCCCAGAGCCGCGGCTCGGCGCCGGAGGGCACGTAGTCGAGTCCGCCGTCGGGCCTTTCCTCGAAGCGGCCGCCACGGCCCTCGAACAGCAACACGAGAAGGTCAACGAACGCCAGGCCCATGCCGGAGACGATCACGTCCTGGCCCGCCTTAATCCCGGAATAGTCAACATCCGTGGTGTACGACGGCGGCGCATGGAACCCGCCATGACGGGCGGCGAACTCGCTGTGCCGGGCTGACTCGGGGTCAACCTGGGAGTCGGTGTGGCCCAGGGCGTAGACGACGACGTCGGCGAGCACCTCGGAGCCGGAGGCCAGCCGCACGCGGTGGGAACCGTCGTCGTGCCCGCTTTCAGTGGCGGGTGAAACGGAGGTGGCGGTGTCCTGGTGGACCGTTACCGTCACCTCGGTGCCAAGGGCGCTGACGGCCCGGCCAAAGAACCATTCAAGGTACTTGCTTTGGAGCTGGCGTGTGGGAAAGGACGCAGGGGTCAGTCCGCGCAGTTGGGCCAGCAGATGCGGTTCCAAGGGAGGGACGTCGCGGATGGTGCCGTCCAACACACCGGCGGCCCACGTCGACAGCCCCGGACCCTGCACGGAAGGACCCTCGCAGGTTACGGAGTCATCGGTGAACATGGTGACGTCTGCGGCGGTGGAGTTCAGAAGCAGTCCCGGGCTCTGGTCATAGCGCCAGATCCTCCCGGAACCGGGCTGGTGGGGTTCTATGACGTGGATGTCCAGTGGGCCGTTGAACAGGTCCGGCCGGTTGGCTGCGAGTCGTTCCAGGACGCCGGCCGTGCGGGGACCGCCGCCAATGAAGGCGATGGCGGGAACTCGTAGCGGCATGGGGTCTCCTGAAATGCAGTGGTTGGTGATGCCCAATCTAGGGACTGACCGACGTGCTGGTCGAGGAGCGGGTAACCGCCGTTCACCACGCGTCACGGGCCGTTAACCAACGCAAAACTGCGACTCATACGACGTTTCGTGACGAGGATTGTGACGCCCCAAGAACTCCGGCGAAGCCCCGAGAAGTCCAGTGAAGAAGTGCAAATACCCGCCTTGCTGGAGGCTTTGGCACGCCCATAGATTGGCAGCCATCCGATAGAGAACAACCAACGAAATGAGGTGGCGCATGAGTGCAATCGCACCGCCTGCCACGGCGGACACTGCACCGCCCACCCCGGATTACTCCGAGTACAAGCTGGTGCCCGCCCGGCATCCCTGGCGTTGGGTGGGGACGGTGGTTGTCGCCGCCGGTGTAGCCGCGATCGCCTGGTCCCTTGTCACCAATCCCCGCTGGGAGTGGGGCGTGGTGGCCCAATGGTTCACGGCGCAGTCGGTGGTCACCGGCCTTGTTGAGACGCTCAAGCTCACCGCCATCTCCGGCGTCCTTGGTTTCGTGCTCGGCTTCATCCTGGCCCTCATGCGTCTGTCGACGTCCCCGTTGCTGGTTTCGGTGTCCTGGACGTTCTCCTGGATCTTCCGGTCGACCCCACTGCTGGTCCAGCTCCTGCTCTGGTACAACCTCGGCTACCTGTACGAGAAGATCAGCCTGGGCATCCCCTTCACTGATGTCCGTTTCTTCGAGGCGCAGACAACCACGCTGATCAGCCAGTTCGCTGCAGCTGTCCTGGGCCTGACGTTGAACCAGGCTGCCTACTCTGCAGAGATCATCCGAGGCGGCATCCTCTCCGTGGACCAGGGCCAGCTCGAGGCTGCCTCCGCTTTGGGCATCCCGGCCTGGAAGCGCAATACCAGGATCATCCTGCCGCAAGCCATGCGCGCCATCCTGCCCAACGCGTTCAACGAGATCATTGGCCTGGTCAAGGGCACCTCGATTGTGTACGTCCTGGCCTACTCCGAGCTGTTCTACACGGTCCAGGTCATTTACAACCGGACCCAGCAGGTGCTGCCGCTGCTCCTGGTGGCGACGCTCTGGTACGTGGTCATCACCTCGGTGCTGAGCGTTTTCCAGTACTACATCGAACGCCACTTCTCCAAGGGCGCTGTCCGGAACCTGCCGCTCACCCCGCTGCAGAAAGCGCGGAAATTCTTCGCAAGCCATGCTCCCGCCTCGACCACGAAGGAATCACGATGACCACCGTTTTCTCTTCCTCCGAGGCGGCCGCGGCCGCCCACCTCGAAGAAGCCAGGCTCGCGGAAAATGCTGGCTCGGGCACTGCGGCGCCGGAACAGAACCAAGAACGCCCGACGACGGCTGGACCCGCCGTGTCCGGCGCGTCTCACGCCGTGGCCACCAAGGGCCAAGTGGACATCACCAACGTCCGCAAATCCTTCGGCGCTACCGAAGTGCTCAAAGGAGTGTCCCTCTCGGTTCCCCCGGGTGGCGTCGCCGTGATCGTGGGCCCGTCGGGCTCCGGCAAGTCCACCCTGCTGCGGACCATCAACCACCTGGAAAAGGTCGACGGCGGCTACATCACCATCGACGGTGAACTGGTGGGCTATGAGGTCCGCGGCAACAAGCTCCACGAACTGCGCGAGAAGGACATCCTCAAGCAGCGCACGAACATCGGCATGGTCTTCCAGAACTTCAACCTGTTCCCGCACCTGACGGCGCTGGAGAACGTGGCTGAGGCACCGATCGTGGCGCAGGGCCGTTCCAAGGCCGAGGCACGCAAGCGCGGACTGGAACTGCTGGACCGTGTGGGCCTGAAGGACCGTGCAGATGCCTATCCCCGCCAGCTCTCCGGTGGGCAGCAGCAGCGCGTCGCGATTGCCCGGGCACTGGCCCTTGATCCGAAGATCCTGCTCTTCGACGAGCCCACGTCCGCCCTGGACCCGGAGCTGGTCAACGAAGTCCTCGACGTCATCCGGGAACTCGCCACATCAGGAACCACACTCATAATCGTGACGCACGAGATGGGCTTTGCCCGGGACGTCGCAGACACGGTGGTGTTCATGGATGACGGCGTGATCGTCGAGTCCGGCTCGCCCAAGGACATCTTTGCCAACCCCCGTGAAGAACGTACCCGCAGCTTCTTCTCCCGAGTCATCGAACCGGCTTTCAACATCTAGGACCTCTTCATGCTTCGCACCACCCGTTCCACCTCCGCCGTCCGTGCCACCAAAACCAAGCTTCTGGCACTCGCGGTGCTGCCCGCCGTCGTGCTTCCTGTCCTGGCCGGTTGCGCCGATCCCGGGGCGTCGGCAGCCAAGCCCGAGTCCGAAGCCGCCAAGAACGGCATCGTCTACAACACCTCCGTGGACCAGAACCGCATCCGCAGCGAAAAAGATGCAACTGCAGCGGCCGCCGTTCCCGCCGCCATCGCCAAGGACGGCAAGCTGACCGTAGCCACCACCGCCGGTTCCATCCCGCTGTCCTTCCACGCCACGGACGACAAAACTCCGATCGGCGTCGAGGTGGACATCGCCCAGCTGGTTGCGGACAAGCTCGGCCTTGACCTGGACCTGCAGGTGACGTCGTGGGAGAACTGGCCGCTGAAGACGCAGTCCGGCGACTTCGAGGCTGTGTTCTCCAACGTGGGCATCAACGCCGCCCGCGTGAAACTCTTCGACTTCTCCACCTACCGCGCGGCCTTCATGGGCTTCGAGGCGAAGAAGAGCTCCAGCTACGACATCAAGGGCTCGGACGACATCTCCGGCCTCAAGATTTCCGTGGGCTCGGGCACCAACCAGGAAAAGATCCTGCTCGCCTGGAACAAGGAGCTAGAGGCGAAGGGCAAGGCGCCGGCCACGCTGCAGTACTACTCCTCCGACGCCGACACCATTCTGGCGCTCTCCTCCGGCCGTACCGATCTGAACCTCGCTCCGTACCCGTCCGTGACCTACCGCGAGAACACCCGTGACGACCTCAAGGTGGTTGGCAAGGTCAACGCCGGCTGGCCGTCCGAGACCTTGGTGGCAGCAACCACGCTCAAGGGCAACGGCCTGGCCCCGGCCATCACCGACGCCCTGAACTCGACCATCAAGGACGGCTCCTACGCCAAGGTCCTGGAACGCTGGGGCCTTTCGGAAGAAGCCGTCCCCGAATCCAAGACCGTCACCGAAGCAACCTTTGGAACGGGCAAATGAAATTCCAGGTCCTGGACATCATTCCCCACCTGAAGAATCCGGTCACGGGGGAGATCGTCTCCACCGCTGACCGGCTGAACCAGGTGGTGGAAACGGCCCGCCGCGCCGAGGAACTCGGTTTCGACAGCTTCTCCGTCGGAGAGCGTCACGCCGGCGAGTTCGTCTCGTCATCCCCGACGACGGTCCTCGCCGCGATCGCGGCCGTCACCACCCGGATCCGTCTCCAGACCGGTGTTACGGTGCTCTCCGTCCTGGACCCGGTACGCGTGGCCGAGGACTACGCCACGATTGACCAGCTCAGCCGTGGCCGCCTCGAACTGGTGATCGGCAAGGGCAACGAGGTATTGCAGTACCCGCTCTTCGGCCTGTCACTGGATGACCAGTGGGACCTCCTGGCCGAGAAATACGCGCTGCTCCGGACACTATGGCGCAAGGAAAGTGTTACCTGGTCCGGTCGCTTCCGGCCCGCCCTCACTGAACCAACGACGACGACACCGCGCCCCTTCGCGGGTTCGCCGCGGATTTGGCACGGCTCGGCTACAACCCTGACGTCCGCTGCGCTCGCCGCCAAGTGGGGCGATCCGCTGTTCACGGCCAACGCCATCCAGCCCCGGAAAAACTACAAGGTCCTGATCGACCACTACCGCGAAGAGTACGAACGCCACGGCCATGATCCGCGGCACCAGTACCTTGGCTCGGGCAGCGGGGCGGGCGGGGTATTCATCGCGGACACCACGCAGGAAGCCATCCGCCAGTACGGTCCCGTCTACGAGGGCCTGACTGCGGGCCGCAACGTCCCCGGCAACAACTCGCCCTTCAGGGACATTGAGCATGCGGTGGCCGAGGGGCCCGCCCTGGTGGGAAGCCCGGAGCAGGTCATCGACAAGATCCTCAGCTACCACTCGCTGTACAACCACGATCTCCAGTCGATCTCCCTGCCCACCACCCTTCCCTTCGATAAGCAACTTGAAATCCTGGAGCGGTTTGCCCTGGAAGTCATCCCGGCCGTTCGTGCCTCTGCTCCCACCACACTGTGGGAGTCCGGTGACCCGTTCGGCGGCCGACCGGAATTCGCCGGGGCCACCGAACCGGACGCAGCAGCAGCCGTCACCGCCGACCACGCCTTGAACAGGAGCGACACCGCACATGTCTACGCACACTGAAACCGCGCTCGAAGCCTTCGACGAGGAATGGCAGGAGTGGCACGCAGCCCACGAACGCCACCGCGCCCACCCGCACGGCTTCCTGGCCGTCACCCACCTTCACTGGTTGACCGCTGAGCCGACCCGGCTGGAAGGTGCGCCGGGAACCTGGAGTGCGGAGGCCGACGTCGTACGCGTTGACCTTGAGCCGGGCGAAATCCTGCTGCAGGACGGCGTGGAGTTGAGCGGGAGCATCCAGCTCGGGCCGATCGAGGAACGCGGCGGCATCAACCTGGTATCCGGAGACACCGTGATCGAGGTGGCGAAGCGCGGCGGCGAGTACATCGTGCGCCCGAGGAACCCGGAGAACGCGTTGCTCCAGGAGTACCAGGGCACTCCCGCGTACACCCCGAATGCGGCGTTTGCCGTGGCTGGGACCTTTGTCCCGTTCGAAGCGCCGCGTGAGACCACCGTGGGTGCCGCCGTCGAGGGCATCCAGCATGTCTATGAAGCCCCGGGGGAAATCCGTTTCAAGCTTGCCGGGCAGGAGCTGTCGCTGACCGCGTTCAACGGGTATGCGCCGGGGTCCTTGTCCGTGCTGTTCACGGACCAGACTTCCGGAAAGACCACGTACGCCGCGAACCGGTCGCTGTCCGTTACGCCTGCCGCTGACGGCACCGTGACGCTGGACTTCAACCGCGCGGTCAACCTGCCGTGCGCCTACACGGACCTCGCCACCTGCCCGCTGCCGCCCGCCGAAAACCGGCTGCCGGTGGCCATCGAAGCCGGCGAAAAGATTCCCTACGAACGTCAGGACCAGAAGTGAGCATCTCCCACAACCCAGGATTCCTGGCCATCGAACTGGATGGAGCCGGATACCAGGACCTCGCCGGGGCTGTCCTCGCCGCGGAATCCGCCGGCTTCCACGTAGCCACGTTCCAGGACGCACCCCAGGCAGGACGAGCAAATGCCCTGCAGCGCGCCGCGTTCGCCGGCCCGATCACCCGGACCATCGCCGTCGTGCCGGAAGTGGACACTGTCTATACGGAGCCCTTCCACATCTCCACCCAGCTTGCCAGCCTGGACTACGTTTCCGGGGGCCGTGCCGGGTGGATCGTAACCGCAGCCGAGTCCCCGGAGGCCGCCGCCGCCGTCGGACGCTCTTTTGTCACTGGTGAGGTACTCGCGCAGGAAGCTGCCGCCTCCATCGAGGTGGGCCGGCGTTTGTGGGACTCCTGGGAGGACGACGCTGTGATCCGCGATGTTGCCACGGGCCGCTACCTTGACGTTGACAAGCTTCACTACGCGGACTTCGAAACACCTGCCGATTTCGCGGGCACGCCGTATTCGGTGAAGGGACCGTCCATCATTCCAAGGCCCCTGCAGGGGCAGCTGCCCGTACTGGCTGCCGCGTCCCTGGTGGGCGACGGCCTGGTGCCGGCAGAGGCCGTCGACGCTGTTCTGGTATCGGCGCCTACACCGGAGCTGCTGACCGCCGAGATCCGCGATGTCCGTGCACGGCTGGCCGGTTCTGTAGCCGTTGTTGCCGAGCTCGACGTCGTCCTGGACGCCCGCGGACAGGCCGCGGAAGCGCGCGTCGCCGCTTCGCCCGAGAGCGGACGGGCACGGTATGCCGGACCGGCCGCGGGACTCGTCGAGCTCCTGGACGTTTTGCTGGGCGAAGCCGATGGCATCCGCCTCCACCCCGCTGACCTGGACGTGGATCTTGAAGAGCTTTCCCGTCTTGTCCTTCCCGAGCTGCGACGCAGTGGTTCGCTGCGCGGACCCATCCAGGATGGAACCTTCCGCGATCTGCTGGGCCTTGGACCGGCGCAGAACCGCTACGCAACCGCAGCCTCCGGAACAGGAAAGTAAGGACCACCATGACACGCGATATTTTCCAGCCGAGCGGCCAGATCCAGTTCGGCATTTTCTTCCAGGGCGTCAACTCGGGCACCGTCTGGAAAGCTGCCGAATCGGGGTCACAGACAGACTTCGGATCGTTCCGCCACATCGTCCAGACCGCTGAGCGCGGCAAGTTTGCTGCCTTCTTCCTGGGCGAAGGGCTGCGGCTTCGCGAACACTTGGGGCGTCCCCACGCACTCGACGTGGTGGGCCGGCCGGACGCGCAGACCATGCTGGCCGCTCTGGCGTCGGTGACCCGGAACATCGGCCTCGTGGCCACCCAAAACACCACCTACAACGACCCCGCGGACCTGGCACACCGCTTGTCTTCCCTGGACCTGATCTCCGGTGGCCGCGCTGCCTGGAATATCGTCACCACGGACAACGCATGGACTGGAGCCAACTTCCGCCGTGGTGGCTACCTGGACCATGCCGACCGCTACAAGCATGCGGAAGCCTTTGTTGAAACGGCAAAGCGCATCTGGGACTCGTGGGAAACTGCCGACGGCCCCGCCCGCCGGGTACTGCACGAAGGGCAGCACTACACCGTGGACGTGACTCCGCGACTGCCCCGCAGCGCCCAGTACCGTCCCGTGCTCTTCCAAGCCGGCGACTCACCCGAGGGCCGTGACTTCGCTGCCCGGCAAGCAGACGTCATCTTCTCCGCACACCCCAAGTTCGATGACGCCGTGGAGTTCCGCCGCGACATCGTTGCCCGTTCGGTTGCAGCAGGCCGCGGTGCCAACGCCGTACAGATCATGCCTGCCAGCGAATTCATTCTCGCGGCCACCCCGGAGGAGGCAGAGGAAAAGAAGGCCTGGGTGCGCAGCCTGCAGATCGGGCCGCAGCAGGCCATCGCCTACCTGGAGCAGTTCTGGGGCCGCGAACTTTCCTCCTACGATCCCGATGGCCCGCTTCCGGACATCGACCCGGTGGTGGAAGAAACGTCGGAGACGCGCGGCAGCGGATTCCACGGCGCCAAGGCCCGCCAGCTTGCCGATCAGTGGCGAGCGGAGGCCAAGGACAAAGGGCTCTCCATCCGCCAGTTCGTCACGTCGAAAACGGCACGCATCGACTCCACCTTCACCGGCTCCTACTCGGCAGTGGCGGACCACCTTGCCGAGTACGCCCGCGTGGGTGCTGTGGACGGGTTCAACATCTCGCCGTGGCTCATCCCCACCGGCCTGGACGACATCGTGAACCACTTGGTGCCTGAACTCCAGGAACGCGGTGTGTATCCCACGGAGTACCGGGGCACGACACTGCGGGAAAACCTGGGCTTGGAATCCCCGGTTCGCTCCGAAGAGTCGGTCCAGGTCTGATGAAGCTGGAAAATTCTGCTGGATCATCGCTCCCGGACGGGAACGAAACCCCGGAATCACGCGGGCTGTTTCCCATGCTCCTGGCGATGATCCAGCAGAATTTCACATCCAACGGCTCGGTGGATGAGGAACACGGAACCGTCGCGTTGCAGCTCACGGTGTTGGGGCAGCCACTCTAGCTTTTCCGGGCTTACAGCAGTTCCCGGAAGACGTTCCAGCCGTTGCCGACGGGCCCGTACGGTCCATACAGGCTTGTGGTGGCTGCGCCCGTCGAGTACAGCACAAGATCGCCGTTCTGGTTGATGGCCACAAGGTTGTTGTACTTCTGATGGGCGAAGCTGCCCAGGCCGGACACATCCTGGAAAGTGTTCCAGCCGCCGCCCATGAAAGCCGGAACGCCCCAGCCTCCTTGACCGTCGGTGGGGTACAGCTGAAGGCCGCCGTTGTAGTCCCGGCCGAAGATCTCCACGGTGCCGTCGCCGTTCATGTCGCCGCTGGTGATGATCTTGTTCATGACCTGCCATCCCCAACCCACCTTGGCGGGTGCGAGCCAGCCGCCCTCGCCGTCGCCGGGGTAGAGGTAGAGATCGCCGGCGGGTGTGCGGGCCAGGACGTCATTGCTGCCATCGCCATTGAAGTCCCCGGGACCCACTATCGAATCGAAGATGTTCCATCCCGAGCCCACCTGCCGGGTGGGCAGCCAGCCGCCCTCGCCGTCGCCGGGGTAGAGGAACAATTGGCCGGCGGGGTTCCGGGCAAGGAGGTCATTGAACCCGTCGCCGTCGAAATCACCGGGCGAGAAAACGATGTTGAACATATTCCAGCCCGCCCCGACTTGCCGGGGCTCGTCCCATGAACCCCAGTACGCGGGGCACGGACCTTCGCAGGAGCCCTTGTAGTAGGTGTAGGTCCGCGGGTACAAGATGAGCCTGCCGTCATTGGTCCGTGCCAGGGGTTCGAAATTGCCCCGCCCCGTCCAGCCCATGGCGCGGGAAGAAGCCTTGATGGCAGCCGTCTCGGGGCTGAGCTGGGTGCCGGTGGGGCAGCCGGGTTCCCCGGGAGTCAAGGGATGGACACGCACGGAGATGCGGCTGCCCAGGTCCTCGGGCAGGATCCGCAAGGTTTCGCCCTGCCTCTCCAGGGGGAGTGTTTCGCCGTCCCTCAGCCACTCCAAGGAGATGCCGTCGCCGGAGCCGTCAGGATTTTTGCAGCCCCAGTAGTCGTAGTTGTACTGGCGGCGCATTTCGGAACCGACATACGGAACTCCGTCGATATACGGAGTGGGCTGTGAGTCTGCCGTGGCTGGTCCGGCAGCCAGAAGGCCGGAGGCCAAGAGACCAGCTGTCAATCCGATGGTGCTGGCGTGCTTTAGGGTGCGTGCTCGAAAGATCCCCATTTTTCCCCCCGGAAAGTGTCGCGTCGAAGCCGCGTGGTGTGCTGAGGTTACCGCATTCCGGTGCAGGTGTGGTCAGCTGTTGCCCGGGGCCACCATGAAGACATCGATCGCGTCCTCGGATTCGAGCGTGAAGCCGTGGCGCTCGTACAAGCGCCGGGCAGCGCTTCCTTGCAACACATCAAGCCGGAACGGCCGCTCATCCACCGATGCAGCCATGACGTGCCGCAGCACTGCCCCGCCGAGTCCCTTGCCCTGATGGGCCGGCGCAATGAAGAAATGTTCTATCCAGCGCGCGTCCGGTTCAGGCCTGACAGCAATGACCCCGGCGTCGACACCATCTGAATGGATGATGTACGTGTCCTCGGGCTGGAAGGCGTTGAGGAAGCGCTCGCGAACACGGACCGGGTCAAAGCGTTCAAGGCGCTCCAGATCGGGCCGCATCACCACGGCGCGGAGTTCGGCGATCCAGGCGGCGTCGGTAGCTGCGGCGGGGCGCAGGACGAAGTCAGGCATGGATCAAGCCTAGGTGCTCCGGCTCAGCCCTTTTCTTCGATGGATGTCTGCACCGCGTCCCGTTGTGTAGCGACCCAACTGGCGAGCACCTTCAAAGCGTCCTCGGACGGTGTTCCCGGATCTGCGGTGTACACGTTGATCCGCAGGCCAGGATCGGCGGCGAGCTCCAGCGCCTCGAAGCTCAGGTCCAAGTCGCCGACAACCGGATGGTGGAGGTGCTTCCGGCCCGTCCGGTGGTATTTCACGTCGTGGCGGGCCCATCTGACGCGGAATTCCTCGCTGCGGGTGGAGAGTTCTCCAATGAGGTCCGTCAGGTCCCGGTCATAAGGGTTCTTCCCGGCAGTCGAGCGCAACACAGCCACGATGTCGTCCGCGCTGCGCTCCCAATCAGCGAAGAACTGCCGGGCCTTCGGATTCAGGAAGGTGAAGCGGGCGCTGTTCGGCGGCTTGGTCTCCTCCGCCATCAGGTCCATATACAGCGCCGCGCCCAGTTCATTGGAGGCGAGGACATCGCCGCGGTCGTTGCGGACCCAGGCCGGCGCCGTCGTGATTGCATCGACGACGCGCTGAACGCTTGGGCGGACCGTGCGGGGGCTTCGCTTGCGGCGCACCCGTGGAGCGGCGCCGGCCGCGCGGGCGAGGTCGAAAAGGTGGGCTGTTTCGGCGTCGTCAAGCTGTAAAGCGCGGCCGAGCGCCTCCAGGACGCTGTCCGACGCGCCGGAGAGATTCCCCCGCTCCAGCCTGATGTAGTAATCGATACTCATCCCGGCAAGCATGGCCACCTCTTCGCGGCGGAGCCCGGCAACGCGGCGGTTCCCGCCGTAGGCAGGCAAGCCGGCGGCCTCGGGCGTGATCCGCGCCCGGCGCGAGGTCAGGAACTTTCGCACGTCGTCACTGTGGGTCATGCCTGCAACGCTACGCTGCCCGGGTTCCTCGAGGGAGGGACTGCCGTTACTTGGGAACGCAGGGAGGTAATAGTGTGCACTCCCGCGGGTGTGGTGCCGTGAATAGCGTGGAGAGCATGAACAGTGAACTGACTCTCAACAATGGCGTGACCATGCCGGCACTCGGCTTGGGCGTCTTCCAAAGCGCCCCGGAAGAAACGACGGCGGCAGTTCAGGCCGCGCTCGCGGCCGGCTACCGGCATATCGACACTGCGGCGGCCTACGGGAATGAACCGGAGGTCGGTGAGGGAATCCGTGCTTCAGGCCTGGACCGCTCGAATGTCTTCATCGAGACGAAGGTCTGGGTCAGCGACTATGGCTACGACCAAACGCTGCATGCCTGGGACAAGGCCGTGGGCAAGCTCGGGGTGGAGTACCTTGACCTGTTCATCCTGCACCAACCGGCTCCGGACCGTTTCGACCAGACAATCGCCGCCTACAAGGCGCTGGAAAAGTTGTTGTCCGAGGGTCGTGTCCGGGCGATCGGGGTCAGCAACTTCATGCCTCACCATCTCAAGGAATTGCTCGCTTCCACCGACGTTGTGCCGGCAGTGAACCAGATCGAGCTTCACCCGTACTTCACACAGCCGGAGGTCCAGGCAGCTGACGCGGAGAACGGAATCCTCACCCAGGCGTGGTCGCCGATCGGCGGGATCACCTTCTACCCCGGCTGGGGCGAAGAGCGGCAGAACGTGATGGAAGACCCCGCGATCGCTGCCATCGCGCAGGCCCACAGGAAGACGCCGGCACAGGTCATGATCCGCTGGCACCTCCAGCAGGGCCGCTCGGCCATCCCCAAGTCCACCAACCCGGCCCGGATTGCAGAGAACTTCAACGTCTTCGATTTCGAGCTGAGCAGCAGCGAACTGGGCGCCGTCGACGCGTTGGACCGCGGTGTTCGGAACGGGCCGGATCCTGATGTTGCCCGGCCTGAGCGCTTCGCCATGGTGATACCGGAGGCCTGACCATTCCTTCAGGACACAGGGTATGAGCTCTCATTGAAGGAGGGGACGTGCCCGGAATCCCCGCCAACCATAGGATGAACCTGACGAAAGGGGCATCCATGGTCACACGCGAAGAAGTGGAAGCTGCATACTCCCGGACGAGCGGCTGGGTTCGGCACACTCCCTTGGCGGAGAGTGGAAACGGCGAGCCATACCATCTGTGGTTCAAATGCGAATACATGCAGCACACGGGATCCTTCAAGGCCCGCGGCGCCTTCAACCGGCTGCTCACTGCCAGGGAGAGCGGCGAGCTCGACCCTGCCGTGGGGATTGTGGTGGCCTCCGGAGGCAACGCTGGACTGGCCAACGCCTATGCTGCGGCCAAGCTCGGCGTCCCGGCAACTGTTTTCGTTCCGGAATCCGCTCCGGCGAACAAGGTCCACAAGCTCTACGCCATAGGGGCCACCGTGGTCCAAGGCGGTGCAGAGTACGCCGAGGCCTACGCGGCTGCCGTCACCTTCGCCGAGGAGAAGGGCGCCGTCTATTGCCACGCCTACGACCAGCCTGAAATCGTGGCTGGGGCCGGTGGCGTTGGGCTTGAGCTTCTGGATGAACTGCCTGACGTCGATACGATCCTGGTCGCTGTTGGCGGCGGTGGGTTGATGGGCGGCATTGCTGCGGCCGCGGAAGGCCGGGCACACGTTGTTGCTGTTGAACCGGAAACGGTTCCCACCCTGCATACTGCCTTGGCGCAAGGGGAACCGGTGGATGTCGCGGTTTCCGGCATTGCCGCTGATTCCCTGGGTGCCCGCCGGGTAGGGGAGATCGGTTTTGGCGTTGCCCGCCGCACGGGTGTGAAGAGTGTGCTGGTGACGGACCACGACATTGTTGAAGCCCGGCGTGCCCTATGGGAGAAGCACCGGATCCTGGTGGAACACGGTGCCGCGGCAGCATATGCGGCGCTGCTCTCGGGTGCGTACGCCCCGCGCGATGGCGAGACGGTCGCCGTCGTACTGTGTGGCGCGAACACGGACCCATCACAGCTCTGATTAACCCAACTAGGGGACAGCAAACGCTCCAATGACGAGTCATTAGGACGTTTGCTGTCCCCCAGGTGGGTGAGCTCCTTGGGTAGGGGCGCTACTTCTTGGGCAGGCCCGGCGGGTTCAGCTCTGATGCGGGGATGGCCTCGGACGACAGTCCCCAGCGGTCCAGGATCTTGCCGTAGTTGCCGTCCTTGATGAGGGTGTTGAGGGCGGCCTGGGCAGCGACAGCCAAGCCGTTGCCCTTCTGGGTGGTGAAGGCGATTTCTGCCTTCAGCGGCCAGCCACCCTCAAGGGTGCCCACCTGCTTGGTCTTGCCGTCCTTCGCGGCCTTGTAGGCTGCGGAGGCGTTGGGCCCGAACGTCAGGTCCGCGCGTCCGGACTGGAGGGCGAGCTGGGAGGCGGAGTCGTCGTCGTAATACTGGAACTCGACCGGCTTCAAGCCGTTCTTCTTGTTCTCCTCGTCCCAGCGCACCAGGATGGCTTCCTGGTTG
This sequence comes from Paenarthrobacter sp. NPDC057981, assembly GCF_042886835.1. NCBI lineage: Bacteria > Bacillati > Actinomycetota > Actinomycetes > Micrococcales > Micrococcaceae > Paenarthrobacter > Paenarthrobacter sp. NPDC057981. The sequence continues at coordinate 311,588 of NZ_JBHVQI010000003.1, read as the reverse complement.
GTGCCCGAACCGACGATGATGCGCTTGCCGGCCACGTCCTTGGGTTCCTTCACCGTGGAGATGTCCGAATCGGCCTTGGCGTAGAAGCCCAGGAGGTCGTTGCGGTAGGTGGCGAAGTCGAACTTCTCCTTGCGTGCCTCAGTCACGGTGACGTTGGAGAGGACGGCTTCGTACTTGCCGGACTCTACGCCCAGCGGCCAGTCGGCCCAGGCAACCGGCAGTACTTCCACCTGCAGCCCCAGGCTCTCGCCGACGGCGTAGGCAATGTCCACTTCGCTGCCGATCAGGGTCTTGTTGTCAGTGGCGAAGGTGCTCAGCGGGGGAGTTCCGCCCGTGGTCACCACGGTCAGTTTGCCGTCGGCTTTGATGGCGGCGGGAACCAGGGCGGCTGCCGCCGAGTCCACCGAGACCTTGATGCGGTCCTGCTGAGGGGTGAGGTTGAACTGCTTGGTTGCGCTGGTTGAAGCGTTCGACGCCGGTGCTGACGCGGCTGCCGTTGCTCCCGGATCCGAGCATGCCGCCAGCCCGAGCAGGGCGGCGGCGGCGAGCGCCGCAGTGACGCCGGAAGCGGCTGTAATTCGTGCCATTGGTTCTCCTTTGAAGGCTCTGATGCGAGGTCTTGGCTGCAACTATCCGGGTCGGCCGGGAGGGCGGTCAAAGCAGCCCGAAACGATGGGATACAAGGGTTCACGGCACTTAACAAGGCGTCCAACAGGGTCACAAAAGCGGCGCGAAACCGGGACGCGACGCAACTCACAGAAATAAGCCGGGGGCCGACGTCGTTGTCGCTTAAGTGCCCGGCAAGCAGAAGAGGGCACCGCGAAACGTACCGAAAGGCTTCCCCGTGACTGTTCCTCTTTCCATCCTCGACCTGGCGACCATCGGGAAGGGCCAGACGGTGGCGGAAAGCCTCGCGGGCAGTGTGGCCATGGCCCAAAAGGCTGAAGAACTGGGCTACCGCCGGGTTTGGTACGCAGAGCACCACAACATGTCCGCCATCGCATCGTCGGCCACCAGCGTGCTGATCGCCCACGTGGCCGCGCACACCAAGACCATCCGACTGGGCGCCGGCGGCGTCATGCTGCCCAACCACTCGCCGCTGACCATCGCGGAGCAGTTCGGCACACTGGAAACCCTGCACCCGGGCCGGATCGACCTCGGGTTGGGACGCGCCCCCGGCAGCGACCAAAACACCATGCGTGCCCTGCGGCGCGACCACACGTCCTCGGACAGGTTCCCGCAGGACGTCCTGGAACTCCAGGGCTACCTCACGGGTCCCACCCGCATCCAGGGCGTTGAAGCGACGCCGGGCAAGGGCACCAACGTACCGCTTTACATTCTTGGTTCCTCGCTGTTCGGTGCGCAGTTGGCCGCCCAGTTGGGCCTGCCGTACGCCTTCGCTTCACACTTTGCCCCTGCCGCGCTCCAGGACGCCGTGGCCATTTACCGCCGTGAGTTCAAGCCCTCGGAGCAGCTGGCTGAGCCGCATGTGATCGCGGGGGTCAACGTGACGGCGGCAGACAGCAATGCCGAGGCCCAGGCCATCCACCTGGCGGTGAAGCGTGCACGCGTCTCGCTGTTCTTCGGCGGCGGCCGCGAGTTCACCGACGACGAAGCAGACATGGTGCTCGATTCCCCGCAGGGCCAGCACATCGCCCAGATGATGAAGTTCTCCGCCGTTGGCACCAAGGACGTGGTCCGCGACTACCTTGATGAATTCGCCGCGTTCTCCGACGCCGACGAATTGATCGTGGCACACCAGAGCGTCGGCACGGAGGAGCGGTTGCGGTCCGTTGAGCTGCTGGCCGACGTCGCCGGGCTCGTTCCGGCGTAAGCACCCGGATAAATCCAAGGAAAGACTTTACTCGTTCGCAATAAAGGAGGTAGGCAAGCGAAACCCATCGGGCGGAAACTTTAGCTATCCGCTTCGGAAGGATTCGCTATGCCTGCGCCTTTAAACCAGACAGTCGCCGATTCAGCACTGCTGATGAAGTCACTTCCTCTTGGCCTGCTGAGAACGGTTCTTCAGTCCGACGCGGAGAATGGGATCACGCCCGCGTTGTTTGCGGAGCTCAAGATCCTGTCGCGGGTCCCGGGCCTCCTGGTGGCCTGCAATTACGGCGGGACCCTCTGCTCGGCCGAAGGCGTCTCCACCGAAACCTTGCCCCTGGACAGTGCGGCCGTCGCCCTCCGGGCACTTGCTGCCCTGCCCAACACGCACGCCGCCATCATTTCCGGCAGGTCATTGCGTGACCTGGCGGCAGTGTCCCGTCTGCCGGCCGAGGTTCACTTGGTGGGCTCACATGGTGTCGAATTCGACATGGGCTACGCCTATACGCTCTCCCTCGCCACGGAGCAGCTGCTGCAGCAGGTGACTACTGCCCTCACGGAAGCTGTGGGTTTCGAAAAGGGCATCAGCGTTGTGCGGAAACCGGTAGGGGTGGGTGTCCACACGCGTCCCGCGACGCCGGAAGTCGTGGAAAGAGCAACGTTCGCCGCGCAGAAAATCGCCATCGAGTTCGGCCTCTACTTCATTGTGGACGGGTCCGTTCTGGACCTCACCGTGGAGGAGCCCGCCAAGGGTCAGGCGCTGGAGCAGTTGCGCGCACGGCTTGGCGTCAGCGCTGCCCTTTACGCCGGCGATGCCGAAAGCGATGAGAAGGCGCTCGCCACCCTGCGCGGCCCCGACCTTGGATTGCACGTGGGGCCAGGGAGCACGACGGCGGGACACACCATTCCGGACCCGGAAGCCTTTGCGCGCGTGCTGGCTTTGTTGTTCGAACTCCGGCGCGCATGGCTGTTCGGTGAGGACGCCGTGGGCCTGGAACGGCACTCGATGATCGGCAACGGATCATCCACGGCACTCCTCACACCGGATGCCAAGGTCTGTTGGATGAGCCACCCCTTGCCCGATTCGGGTTCATTGTTCGCCCATATCCTGGGCGGCGACCCCGCCGGGCACTTCAGCATCGAACCGGTGAAGCCCTCGCCGGTGCTGGCGCAGCGTTACGTGGACAACACCATGATTGTTGAGACCCGTTGGACTGACGTCACTGTCACCGACTACCTGGAACCTGCTCCCGAGGGCATCACCAGCTTGGTCCGCGTCTTGTCCGGGACCGGTTCGGCGCGCGTGGTTTTTGCGCCCCGCCCCGACTACGCCAACGCCCCGTTCAGCATGGAGATCCGAGGCGACGAAGTGCACATCCTCGGCACCTCGGATCCCATCATCCTGGCGGCCCCCGGGGTTGCCTTCACCATCACCAGCGACGGCCGCTTCGCAACTGCCACCGCGGAAGTCGCGCTCGGTGACGGGCCCGTTGTCCTGAACATGCGCTGCGGTGATACCGAGCCGCCGCCCGCAGACCCGGACGGTGAGCCCATGAGGCGTGCCGCCGTCGGACGTGACATGCGCGAGTGGGTCAGGACGCTGCAGCTGCCCACCATGAAACCGTCGCTGGTCCGCCGGTCTGCCCTGGTGCTGAAGTCGCTGGTTCACGAGCCGACAGGCGCTGTCCTGGCCGCCCCCACGACGTCGTTGCCGGAGGGAATCGGCGGGACGCGCAACTGGGATTACCGCTACTGCTGGCTGCGCGACGGGTCCATGACGGTCAATGCGCTGGTGTCGTTGGGGTCCACCAACGAGGCCCACGGTTTCCTGGATTGGCTGGGCCGGATCCTGGACAATGCGCCCGGGCCTGAATGGTTGCACCCGCTGTATTCGGTCACCGGCGCGCCCCTGTCCACGGAAGCGATCGTGGAGAGCCTGCCCGGTTATGCCGGTTCGCGTCCGGTGCGTATTGGAAACGCGGCTGACCATCAGGTCCAGCTGGACGTGTTTGGTCCCATCGCCGAGTTGATCGCCGATCTTGCCGAACGGCAGGACTTCCTGCCCGACGAGCACTGGTTCCTGATGGAGCAGATGGCGCATGCCGTCATGGCGCGTTGGCATGAGCCCGACCACGGCATCTGGGAGGCCCGGCGCGCTCCCCGGCACCACGTCTACACCAAGACGATGTGTTGGGTGACGCTGGACCGTGCCGTGAAAACTGCGGCGAAGCACGGCCGCGTCGCTCACGCTGACTGGGCGCCTGAGGCAGAGATCATCCGCGCCGAGGTCCTTCGCGATGGCTGGGACGAGTCGGCGCGGTCCTATACCGTGGCCTACGACAGTCCCGACCTCGATGCGGCGGTCCTGCACATCGGTCTTTCCGGGCTCCTGGATGTGCAGGACCAACGGTTCCTGGACACGGTCACCGCTGTGGAGCGGGAGCTGCGGGTGGGGCCCACTGTTTTCCGCTACCGGTACGACGACGGCCTGCCGGGTTTGGAAGGCGGCTTCCACATTTGCACCACCTGGCTGATCGAGGCGTACTTGGCCGTGGGTCGTTTGGATGACGCGCTTGAGTTATTCAACCAGCTGGTGGCCTTGTTCGGTCCAACCGGTTTGCTGCCCGAAGAGTACGATCCCGCGACCGAAACCCATTTGGGCAACCACCCGCAGGCGTACTCACACCTTGGCTTCATCCGCTGCGCCCAGCTCCTGGACCACTACCTGGCCTCCGCCGACGTCGAATAGCCCGCCTTGGTTACCCAACTAGGGGACAGATAACGTTCTACCCAGGCCTGAGTGGAGCATTATCTGTCCCCTAGTTGGGTAAGAGGGGGTGTCAGGTGAGCAGCAACGCCACTGCGATCATCGCCGGGACGGCCACGATCGTGGTGATCAGCACAGTGTCCTTGGCCACGGTGATTCCGGCCTGGTAGCGGTTGGCCGCGACAAACACGTTCTGGGCCGTGGGCAGGGCTGCCGTGACCACCGCGGCGAACAGTGCATGCCCGTCCATTCCCAAGGCAAATCTGGCGAAAAGGTACGCGACCAGCGGATGCACCACGAGTTTGAAGCCGCTGGCCAACAGGGTGTCGAGCCGGCGTCCGGAGGACTTCTGCAAGGGCCGTGAACCGTTCAGGCTCATGCCGAACGCCATCAGCATCGCCGGAATCGCGGCCCCGCCAATGAGATGGATGGGTTCGAGAATAAGGGTGGGCAGCTGGAAGCCGGTACCCGCCACCAGCAAGCCAAGGGCCGAGCCCACAATCATCGGGTTCTTGACGATCATCAGGACAAAGCGCAGGGGAGTGGTGCGGTGCGAACTGGTGCTGGCGTCCAAGGCCATGAGGTACATCGGGGTAAAGAACGCCAACTGGAAAATCAGCAGCGGCGCCACGTAGCTGGCATCGCCGAGGACGAACACGGCAATCGGAATGCCGAGGTTCGCGGAGTTCGCCAGCGATGCACTCATGGACGACATGAGGGCTTCCGGCATGGAGCGTTTGAGCCAGAACTTCACCAGAAGGAAGAACAGCAGCCCGGTCATCACGGCACCCACGGCCGTGACCAGGAGGGGCGCGGCGAAGACATCGTGAAGCTTCGCTTTGCTCAGGGTCTCGAACAGCAGTGCCGGACTGGCCACGAAGAACGTCAGCGAGCTCAGGACTGATCGCGCATTCTCTCCCAGGATGTTGCGCCGCCCAACGAACATGCCTACCAGGATGATGGCCCACACCACGAAGAACCCGGACAGGACGCCGATCATGACAGCGTTCGGGCGGGTTTTCGTTGGTTCACGAACTACAGCCTAGCCAGAACTGCTGCCTGAGTAAGCGTTTTCAGGTACACGTTCCGCCATGTGGACCCGGAGTTTTTGTACACCTAATGAGCCTAAGGGGCCCTTTTAGGGGCGGTAGCTGCACAAAAACTGCGACGCCGGCACTCCGGTGAGTGCCGACGTCGAGCGTTGTTGTTGAAACTTAGCTGAGGTGCGCCGCGTTGCTCAGCGCGTGCGGCGGGCGCATGAGGCCGGGTGTGTGGGCTTCGGCGGGGTCGTTGCCGAGCTGAACGATCTTGTTGTCCTTGCCAACGTGGACCACCTTGGGCTCGTAGGCCCGCGCCTCTTCGGTGGTCATCTCCGCGTACGTGATGAGAATGACTGTGTCGCCGACATGAACCATGTGGGCGGCCGCGCCGTTGATTCCGATCACGCCGGAACCGCGCTCGCCGGCAATGGTGTAGGTTTCCAGCCGGGCACCGTTGGTGACATCCACGATGGAGACAAGCTCACCGGGAAGGATGTCGGCCGCGTCCAGGAGGTCCAGGTCGACAGTGACTGAGCCGACGTAGTGAAGATCGGCGTGGGTCACCGTTGCGCGGTGGATCTTGGACTTGAACATTGTGCGGATCATAGTGCCACCAGTTTAGCGCGGGACCCTCTTCCGGCGCTGTGACGTAGCAGACGTTCGGGCCTTTGCGCTGGTGAAAACGGTTACTATCGCTAGGGTCGGCAACAGCCCAACTGAAGGATAAGAAGCTTGGACGGAGTACTGAAGGGCTTCTTTGTAGTAGGCGTGGTCCTGCTGGTGGGCTACATTCTGGGCAAGACAAATGCCCTGGGGCCGCAGGGGAGCAAAGTGCTTTCGACCCTGACGTTCATGGTGGGCCTGCCGAGCTTGATGTTCTCCACCATTGCCTCGCGCCACATCTCCGACATCCTGAGCCCGACCGGCCTGATCTCGGTGGCGACCGCTTCGGCTGTCATGCTGGTCTTCGCCGTTTGTGGTGCCGCTTTCCGTTGGGGAGTCAGGCGGACCACCATTGGCGCTCTGGCCACCGGGATTGTGAATTCCACCAACCTGGGCGTGCCGTTGTCCCTGTACATCCTGGGCAGCACTACGTACGTCGTCCCCATCATGCTGTTCCAGTTGGCCCTGGTGACACCGATCGCGCTCACCATCCTGGACCTGACCAACCCCACGGCCACGAAAGTATCCGTGTGGCGGATCCTTGCCACGCCCTTCCGTAATCCTGTGACGGTTGCCGCCATCCTCGGCGTGCTGGTGAGCGCCCTGGGACTGGAACTGCCGGACTGGACCCTCGATCCCTTGAAGCTGGTGGCGCAACTCGCGGTGCCGCTCATGCTGATCATCTTCGGCATGTCACTGCATGGGCTGTCTGCCGGGCAGGGGATAGGGGACCGTGCGCCCACTACCCTGGCCATCGTTCTGAAGTCCGTGATCCAACCGGCGATGGCGTGGGTGCTGGCGGTGTTGGTGTTCCGGCTGGATCCCTTCAGTACGTTCGTTGTCACAGCCTGCGCGATCCTGCCCACCGGCCAGAATGTGGTGCTCTATGCGCTCAGGTACGGCGTGGGGCAGAAGATCGCGCAGTCGACGGCGGTGGTCACGTCCATGCTGGCGGTGCCGCTGCTGCTGGGCGCTGCGTGGGTGATGGGGTGAGGGTTTTGGGCGTGCCTTCACGACCCACTTTTGACGCCGGAAGGCCCGGAAACAACCTGAATCGGTTGGTTCCGGACCTTTTGGGAATCAAATTGGGTCGTGAATGCACGCAGGCCCGTACCGCACCAACTCCGTTCCCGCGCTAACGAGCGCCCGAAGCTCAGCCAAGCCCCCGCTCACCACACCTGCAGCCCGCGCCTGAACCAGGACGTTGCCCAGGGCTGTAGCCTCCACAGGGCCGGCCACCACAGGCTTTCCCGTTGCGTCTGCCGTCAGCTGGCACAGGAGCTGGTTCTGTGACCCGCCACCAACGATGTGCACCACCGACGTCGCGCGGCCGGTGAGCCGTTCGGCGTCGTCCAGTGTCCGGGCGTAGGCGGCGGCGAGGCTGTCCAGGATGCACCGCACGACGGCGGCAGGACGGTCCGCGAGCACGCCACCGTTGTGCCGCACGGCTGCGCGAATGCGTTCGGGCATGTTGTCCGGGGCGGTGAACGCGGGGTCGTCGGCGTTGATCTTTGGCCCGCCCGCCGGGAGTGCGGCGGCGGCCTCAAGCAACGCGGGCAAGGATTGGGTGAAACCCTGGGCGGTCCAGGAACGTTGGCATTCGCTGAGCAACCAGAGTCCACCGACGTTGCGCAGGTACCGGACGGTTCCGTCAACGCCGCGTTCGTTGGTGAAGTTGGCTGTGCGGCTGGCTTCACTGAGCACGGGCTTATCCAGTTCCACGCCCACCAGCGACCACGTTCCCGAGGAAATGTAGGCAAAGTTCTCTGCAGACGCCGGAACTGCGGCAACGGCAGATGCAGTGTCGTGCGAACCGACGGCAAGCACTTCGGTGTCCGCGGGAAGCCCCGTACGCTCCGCGATCGCCGGCAGGAGCGCACCTACGGATTCCCCAGGCTGGATCAGTGGCGGGAAAATGTCCCGGGGCAGGCCCAGGGTGTCCAGGAAATCCGTGGCCCACTCACCGGAAACAGCGTCCAACAGGCCCGTAGTTGACGCGTTGGTCGCCTCGGTCCGGCGCTCGCCGGTGAGCCGGAAGGCGACCAGGTCCGGGATGAGCAGCGCCTGCAGGCCTTTAAGCGAACGCTCGGCGGCCAACTGGTACACCGTGTTGAAGTTGAGGAACTGCAGGCCGGTGGTCCCGTAGAGCTTCTCCGGAGGGATGACGGAATGCACTCGGGCTACGGCAGCCCGGCTGCGCTCGTCCCGATAGCTGAACGGTACGGAGACCAACGTTCCCGCAGAATCCACAAGCCCGTAATCCACAGCCCACGTATCGATGCCAATGCTCGCGATCCGCTCCCCGCGGGCAGCGGCAACGGAAGCTGCGGCCGCCAGGCCCTCGAGCACCTCAGCGAAGAGGGCCTCGAAGTCCCAGCGGAGGCCGCCGTCGAGCTCGATGACGCCGTTGGGAAAGCGGTGGATCGTCTCGAGGGAGACGCCTGTGGAGGGGGAGACGTGGCCGAGCATGACACGGCCTGAGGAGGCCCCGATGTCGACGGCGGCAAAAACGCCGCCGTCGACATCACCAAGGACGGCACTCACCGCAGGAAAGCTGCCGCGACGCCGGCGTCCACGGGGATGTGGAGGCCGGTGGTGTGGGAGAGTTCGTTGCTGGTGAGCACGGCTGCGGCGTTGGCTACGTGTTCGGGGAGGACTTCGCGCTTGAGCAGCGTGCGTTGGGCGTAGTACTCGCCCAGTTTTTCCTCGTCCACGCCGTACACGGCTGCGCGTTTGGCGCCCCAGCCGCCGGCGAAGATGCCCGAGCCGCGGACCACGCCGTCGGGGTTGATGCCGTTGACGCGGATGCCGTGGTCGCCCAGTTCAGCGGCGAGCAGCCGGACCTGGTGGGCTTGGTCTGCTTTGGTGGCGGAGTAGGCGATGTTGTTCGGGCCGGCGAACACGGAGTTCTTGGAGGAGATATAGATGATGTCTCCGCCCAGGCCCTGGTCGATCATGACCTTCGCCGCGGCCTTGGAGACCAGGAACGAGCCCTTGGCCATGACGTTGTGCTGCAGGTCCCAGTCTTTCCCGGTGGTTTCCAGCAGTGGCTTGGAGATAGACAGGCCGGCGTTGTTGACCACCAGGTCCAGGCCGCCGAACGCGAGCACGGCCTTTTGGATCGCGGCGGCGATCTGGGCTTCGTCGGTCACGTCGGCCTGGACGCCGATGGCGACGTCGGGTCCGCCCAGTTCCTCGGCGACGGCTTGCGCGCTTTCAAGGTTCAGGTCGGCAATCACCACGCACGCGCCGTCGGACGCCAGACGGGTGGCGATCGCCTTGCCGATGCCCGACGCCGCACCGGTCACCAGCGCGATGCGGGTCGCGTGGGACTTGGGCTTGGGCATCCGGGCGAGCTTGGCTTCTTCCAGCGCCCAGTATTCGATGCGGAACTTTTCGGATTCCTCGATGGGGGCGTAGGTGGAGATCGCCTCGGCGCCGCGCATCACGTTGATCGCGTTGAGGTAGAACTCACCGGCCACGCGGGCGGTCTGCTTGTCCTTGCCGAAGGAGAACATGCCCACACCAGGGACCAGCACGATCGCCGGGTCGGCGCCCCGCAGCGCCGGGGAATCGGCGTCTTTGTGGCGGTCGTAGTACGCCTGGTAATCCTGCCGGTACTCGGCGTGGAGTTCCTTGAGCCGGGTCACGGAGTCTTCGAGGGACGTGTCTGCGGGCAGGTCGAGGATGAGGGGCTTGACCTTGGTGCGCAGGAAGTGGTCCGGGCAGGAGGTGCCGAGCGCGCCCAGACGCGGGTGCTCGGCGGCGGCGAGGAATTCAAGGACGACGGCGTCATCGCTGAAGTGCCCCAGCTGCGGTTTGTCGGTGGAGGCCAGGCCGCGGATCACCGGAGCCAACGCTGCTGCCTTGGCGCGGCGCTCGGCCTCGGGCAGGGCGGAGTAGCCGGGCAGGGCAGGGCCGAAGGGCTGTTCCTTGCCGTTCTCGGCGATGTACTTCTCGGCGGTGTCGATGATCCAGAGGGAGTTGGCCTCGGCTTCCTCGGACGTGGCGCCCCAGGCGGTGATGCCGTGCCCGCCAAGGATGGTGCCGATGGCTTGCGGGTTGGCTTCCTTGATCGCGGCGATGTCCAAGCCGAGCTGGAACCCGGGGCGGCGCCAGGGAACCCACACCACCTTGGCACCGAAAATCTTGGACGTCAGCGCTTCGCCGTCCACCGCCGTCGCGATCGCGATGCCCGAGTCCGGGTGCAGGTGGTCAACGTGCGCGGCGTCCACCAGTCCGTGCATGGCGGTATCGATCGACGGGGCCGCGCCGCCCTTGCCGTGCAGGCAGTAATCGAACGCGGCCACCATTTCGTCTTCACGTTCGACGCCGGGGTAAACGGACTTGAGCGCCTGGAGCCGGTCCAGCCGGAGAACAGCAAGGTTCTCGGCCTTCAGGGTGCCGAGGTCACCGCCGGAACCCTTGACCCAGAGGAGCTCGACGTCCTGCCCGGTGACGGGGTCCTTCTCGATGCCCTTGGCGGAGGTGTTGCCACCGGCGAAGTTGGTGTTCCGCTTGTCCGCGCCGAGGCGGTTGGAGCGGGAAATCAGTTCTTCAACAGTCTTGATGCTCATAAGAATCAGGCGCCCCATCCGGCTTGCTGGCCGCCTGCGCGGTCCTCGTTGATCTTCTTCTGGTAGCCGCTGGCCTTGTAAGCAGCGATCGGGTCGGCGGGCAGGCCGCGGGATTCACGCCACTGTGCCAGGACCGGGCGGACATCGGTATAGAAGGCATCGTTGAAAATGCCGTTGGCGGCCAGGACATCCCCGGAACGCTGGGCTTCGTTCAACGCGGCGGTGTCCACCAGCAGGGCCCGGGCGGTCATTTCCTGGACGTTGAGGACCGAGCGGATCTGGCCCGGGATCTTCTCCTCCAGGTTGTGGCACTGGTCCAGCATCAGCGCGACGCCGGAGTCCGTCCCGAAGCCGCCGCCGCGGATGACCTCGTGCATGATGCGGAACAACTGGAACGGGTCAGCCGCGCCCACGATCAGGTCGTCATCGGCGTAGAAGCGGGAGTTGAAGTCGAACGAGCCCAGCTTGCCCAGGCGCAGGAGCTGCATCACGATGAACTCGATGTTGGTGCCCGGGGCGTGGTGGCCGGTGTCCAGGCACACGAAGGCCTTCTCACCCAAGGCCAGTGTCTGCGCATAGGAGGTACCCCAGTCCGGAACATCGGTGTGGTAGAAAGCCGGCTCGAAGAACTTGTACTCCAACACCAGCCGCTGTTCGTCACCCAAAGCCGCGTAGATCTCCTGCAGGCTTTCCGCGAGTCGGTCCTGCCGGCCGCGCATGTCGTCCTGACCCGGGTAATTCGTCCCGTCAGCCAGCCAGATCTTCAAATCCCGTGAACCCGTGGCGTGCATGATCCCGATGCAATCCAGGTGGTGATCGATCGCCCGGCGCCGCACAGACTCGTTGGACGAAGTCAGGGAACCGAACTTGTACTCATCATCCTGGAAAGTATTGGAGTTGATGGTGCCCAAAGCAACGCCGAGCCCCTCCGCATATTCGCGAAGCGCAGCGTAGTCCTCCACCTTGTCCCACGGGATATGCAGCGCCACAGTAGGAGCCAGCCCCGTGAGCTCGTGGACCTTCGCGGCGTCGGCGATCTTTTCCTGCACGGTGCGAGGCGTGCCCGGCGTCCCGAAGACCTTGAACCGGGTCCCCGAATTCCCATAGGCCCAGGACGGCACTTCAATGGCCAATTCTCCCAAGCGGCCCAGGGCCGATTCTGTGGTGTTCATGCTTGTTCCTTCTGATGGGTTGAGTTGCTGGCCGCGGCCAGTTGGTCTTCAAGGTTGAAAACTTCTTCGACAATTTCGAAGCCCTCATCGGGAGGGACGTCGCTGTCGGCGAAAAGGCTGGCCATGTCGGCTTGCCAGCGTGCGTTGACGTCGGTGAGAGCCATGCGGGCCTGTGCGGCCTCGTAGGCTTCGCACTCCAGGTAGCCGATGAGTTGGCCGTCCGGCGCCAGGAAAAGGGAGTAGTTGTTCCACCCCGAATCCTTCAGGGCGCGGAGCATCTCGGGCCATACGGCCGCGTGGCGTCGCTTGTACTCGTCCATCAACTCCGGCTGGACGGAGGAGCGGAAACATACCCTCATGCGGATCTCCGGGTTAGTCGTCTTTGAATCGTTTCATTTGTTACGATTCAAATTACCCTCGGGCAAACGAGGGTGTCAAGACGTTACTGACCCTTGACTTGAGTCGGTGAGAAGCCAGCGAGAACGGAACGCATGTCCCAAACAGCCAGCATCAAGGACGTTGCCACACACGCCAACGTTGCCGTGGGCACAGTCTCGAACGTGCTGAATTATCCGGACAGGGTTTCCGCCAAGACCAAAGAGCGCGTCCTCAAATCGATCGCAGAACTGGGCTTTGTGCGCAATGACGCCGCCCGCCAACTTCGCGCCGGCCAAAGCCGCACCATTGGCTTGGTGGTGCTGGATGTCGGCAACCCCTTCTTTTCCTCCGTAGCCCGCGCGGCCGAAGACGCCGCCACCGCGCTGGGGAGCGTTGTGCTGGTAGGGGACAGTGGGCAGGACGCCTCGCGGGAAGCGCACTACATGGATCTCTTCCAGGAGCAGCGCGTGCAAGGGCTCCTGCTGTCTCCGGTGGGAGACGTCGCGGACCGCATCGACAACCTCCGTGAACGCGGCGTGCCGACCGTACTTGTGGACCAGCTGGCCGACACCGAACGCTGCAGTTCAGTTTCAGTCGATGATGAGGAAGGCGGCTATCTGGCGGCCAAACACCTGCTGGACATCGGCCGCCGTAGTCTGGTTTTTGTCGGAAGTCCCGCGATCCGCCAAGTGGCGCACCGTCTCAAGGGCGCGCAGCGGGCGGCCGCTGAGGTGGCGGGAGCGTCCATCGAAGTGCTCGACTCTGCCGGGCAAACGGTGCTGGCCGGGCGTCAGGTGGGCAACGATCTGGTGGAGCGTGCGCCCGGGGAGCGCCCGGATGCTGTCTTCTGCTCCAATGACCTTCTTGCGCTCGGAGTCATGCAGTCCCTGACCATGCTGCGCACCGTCCGCATCCCTGAGGACATTGCCCTGATCGGGTACGACGACATCGATTTCGCAACCTCCGCCGTCGTTCCTTTGTCCTCCATCCGCCAGCCGACCGAGGCACTGGGCCGGACCGCCGTCGAGCTCCTCGCGGAAGAGCAGGAAAGCAACGGAACCAAGCACCGCGCCGTCGTGTTCACCCCCGAACTCGTGGTCCGCCAAAGCACCGCCCCCGTACCCAACTAGGGGACAGATAACGTTCCACTGACGGCTCAGAGCGACGTTATCTGTCCCCTAGTTGGGCGGGATTACGACGCGCGGAGCCCGGCCAGGTACTCCACCGGCACCACCGCGTCGGGCTGCTTCGTCTGACGGAACAGGCCCGGGGTGGAGACAGCCAACCGGTCGGCCGAGCGGCCCAGGCACTGGATGACACTGGTGATGGATATCCCCGCCTCCGTCTTCTGTCGCAATGCCGAGATGTGCCTGCGGGCCGTGCAACCACGGATGCTGGTGGCGAAAATCCCCTCCGTGGGGACGTGGTCCAGTGCGGGAACCAAAGCGACACCGAGCCCGGACCTGACCATGCTGCGGATGGCATCGCAATTGTTGCTCCGCACACTGATGCGGGGAGTGAATCCGCTTCCTGCGCATAGATGCCTGAGGCAGGCATCGCCCGAGGAGTCCTCCTTTGTGGATACCCAGTTCTCCCCAGCGAGGTCCTGCATTGTGATGGCGTCCATTCCCGCCAGGCGGTGGCCCTCCGGAAGCAGCAGCACCAGTTCCTCGGCCAGCAGAGGGACGGACACTACATTGGCCGGCCACTTTTGGGGGACGAGGTCGTAGTGGAACACCACGGCCACGTCCAGTGTCGAATCCCGGACCATGGCTGCAAGTTCCGCAGGTCCGCTCTCCTCCAGTTCCACTGAGGAGTTCGGGTGCCTGCGGAGGTAGGAGGCCAATCCTCCCGGCAGGAGCCTTTGGCTGGCCGTGCTGAAGCTGCCCAGCCGCATGAGGCCGTAGTCGCCCTTGCTGAAGCCCTTCATGTCGTCTTCGAGTGCACCCAGGGCATTGATGATGTCGTGGGCGCGTGCGGCCAGGAACTTGGCAGCCTCCGTGGGGCGGATGCTCTGGGCGTCGCGCTCAACCAGCGGCGCCTGCACGGCCCGCTCCAGCGCCGCCACCTGCTGCGAGACGGCCGAGCCGGTGTAGCCGATTTCGCGCGCGGCGTCGGCGAAAGAGCCCGTACGGAGGACCACGGAGAGTGTGCGCAAATGAACTGGATTTAGCATGGCCTTGCTACTTCTGCGTGGGTGGCGTGAGCAGCTGTTCGACATCAACGGCGCCGCCCGCGGCTTCAAAATCCAGCTGCACCTGTTCCCGGAGCCGGGCGTCCGCGAGGTAGTCGGCAATCGACAGGGCCAAGCCGACGGCGCCGTCCACCACTGCGGCGTCGCCCACGGGACTGATGGAGTGCTGGCCGAACTCCTCCGTGTGCATCACGGCAGTTTCGCGGGAAATGCTCACTGTGGGATGGATCGACGGGATGCGCAGGCTGACGTTGCCCAGATCCGTGGACCAGCCACCGCCCACCAGCTCAGTCTCCAATGTGATCCTCCGGCCCCGCGCGGACATATGCCCGTGGTACCGGGCTGCCAATGCGTCATTGCTGCGGACGGGAAGATAGGCGGGGAATGGGTCCCAGGTGGTCTCGAGGCGGGTGCCTGTCATGAGCGCCGCCCCCTCCAGGACGTCCTGCACTTTCTGCGAAATGTCCACCAGCCCGGCAGGGTCCAGGGAGCGGATTTCGACGACGGCGCGCGCCACGTGGGGGACGACGTTCACCGCCGTACCTCCTTCCGTGATGAGGCAGTGCAGGCGGTCGGTCGCAGGGATGTGTTGGCGTAGGGCCGCGATCCCCTGGTACGCGGCCACCACGGCGTCGAGGGCATTGCGGCCCATATGCGGGGCCGACGAAGCGTGGGCGGCCACCCCGTGGTACGTCACCTCCACGTCGCGGACGGCCAGTGATGCGAAGGAAGCAACCTCGTACTCCCCAGTGAAGGGGTGCAGCATCACGACGGCGTCGATGTCGTCGAAGGCGCCTGCCCGGGCCAGGAGTTCCTTGCCGTTTCCGTTCTCTTCTGCAGGCGTGCCGATAAGCACAACAGAGCCGCCAAGCTCTTCAACATGCGCGGCGACGCCGAGGAAGGCTCCTACGGCCGCGGCGCAGATGACGTTGTGCCCGCATCCGTGGCCCACCCCCGGAAGGGCATCGTATTCGGCAAGCACGGCCACTTTGGGTGAGCCCGAGCCTGCTTCGGCACGCAGCGAAGTGCGCAGGCCATACCTTCCCACCTGGACCGGATAGCCCCTGTAGCGAAGGAATTCGGCGGCGAAGGCTACGGAGAGCCGTTCCTCAAAGCCGACTTCCGCGATGCCGTAAATTCCGTGGCTGAGTTCCTGGAGGTCCGGGGTGAGGTCATCGATGGTGGCGGTGATGTTCCTGGCAAGTGAGTCCGGGGCGCCGAGGATGCCGGTCAGGGCCAAGGGGGACGGGGGCGTATCCACGGGGTTCACGTGGCGTCCTTTCGGGGGAGGTAGGCCGGCCAAGCGGCGGCGTCGTTGTCGCCAGGCCTGGCTCGTTGTTTTACTTAAGATACATCTGCAAGTGCCTTAAGAACAGCTTATTGTGCAAGAATGATTCATGACCGAAAAGCCCCTCCCGGACGTCACCAGGCTGCGCCTCCTCAATGAGGTAGCGAAGCAAGGATCCCTGGCGGGCGCGGCCCGGGTTCTGGGCATCACGTCCTCAGCTGTTTCGCAGCAAATCAGCATCCTGGAACGGGAAACCGGCGTCCAGCTCCTGGACCGCTCATCGAGGGGCGTCGGGCTGACGGGTGCGGGGGAGATTCTCGTAGAGCACGCACGCGCGGTGGTCCGGCTCCTGGAAGCGACCCGCGCCGAGATGGACCAGCTCAGCGGCGAGCTTGCCGGTCGGGTCCGGATCGGATCCATTCCCTCCCTTGCCCGGAACGTACTGCTGCCGGTCGCCGAAAAGCTCGAGGTGAGTGTTCCCGACGTCGAACTGACAGTCAACGTTGTTGAGCCGGTGGACAGCATCGAGCAATTGCTGAACGGTGCTTTGGACATCGCGATTGTGGACCTTTACGACAATGTGCCCGTCGCCTTTCCCGACTACCTGGTGACCAGGGAAGTCATGAGCGAGCCATTGGCCTTGATCACTCCACCCGACTTCGTTGTGCCGCCGCGGCTGAAGTTGACCGACCTCAAGAACGCGGACTGGGTGTTGACCCCAGAGGTGGGTGCCTGCGGACAGGCGGTCCGTTTCGCCTGCCGGAACGAGGGATTCGAACCCAACAGCCGGTGGGTTGTGGACGATCTTCTGCTCTTGGTCGAAGCCATTTCGCGGGGAAGGGGCATCTCTTTGCTCCCGCCATTTTCCGTGGACAGTGCGGTGGCGCCGGTGGGAATCCATACTTTCGACAAGCCCCGGATCCAACGCCGGGTGCTCACGGTAACGCGCAGCAGCGACGCCCGGCGGCCAATCGTGAAAGCCGTCCTGGACGAAGTCCATGGGCTCCTGGGTGCCGCTGCCGCCTAAGCCGCCAGGGCCGCCGTCGGGCGCTTAACTCCGTAGGTCCGAGAGCCAGTCATTGATTTCTGAAATAGCTGCCTGCAGGTCAATATCGACGCCGAGGGATTCGGCGAGGTGGGCGAATCCGGCACCCCAGTTGTGGTGTGCAGCTATCTTCGTCGGCCATGACTTGGTTTGCAGGCCGGCTTTTCCGGCATTCAAGGCCCTGACTTCGAAGATATCGAGACACGCTTGATTCACATCCGAGGTGTCTCTTCCGCTGTCGAAAACATTGCGTTTAAGCAACAGGATGTCCAGGACGTCACGTTCCCTGTCTTCGTGGCCTGGGCCGGTGCAAGCGTGCATCTTTTGTGCGATCTGGTACTCCGGAGAGATTGACGCAATCGTGTGGGAAGGTGTCGGTACCCCAAAAGGTTCCAGGCGAGGGGCCAGCACTTCATCAGCCGAATCAGCCAGGCCGCCCTCGCTGAAAGATACTTCCAGTACCACCTTGCGGAGTAACTTCCTTGCGAACACGACCTGTATTTCGTGCCTTCGCGGGTTTACGGCCGCAACGGGCACATCAATCTCCCCGGCGCGGGCTTTCAAAATGAACGAGAAGTCGCCCAGGGGCTGGGCTACAGCGTCCTGCAGGAACGTTTGAAAGCGGTCCGCTTCTTCCGTAAAGACGGTATCGATGTCCTGGGTTGCCCGGGCAGAGGGGTGCAGTAGCCACTCCAGGTATGCGCCGCCCTTCAGGCGCAACACGGGCCGGCCGTCCGTCCCTTTTTGGCGTTGCAGCGCCGCCATGAGAACACTTGCGGCGATTGTCCACGTAGTCACTTGCTCCGGTTCGCCCGTGTCGACATTGCGAATTCCCGCCAGGAGGGATGTGGCCGTCTTCGCCGGTCTAGTTCTGTCTTGCAGTCCTTCGTACTTCACCGGCGGGCCCCTTCAAGGTTGAATTGTTGGCGCAAGTGACGCGCTTCCGAGTCCGGGATCAGGTCCCACCGGGTTGCATTGTGGATCGCCTGGCGCGCCAGATCGTGCCTGAGGCCTTGCTCCAGCGCCCGGCCGATGGCCTGATGTACTGACACCATCGGTAAACCGCGGTGATACTCCACATCGAACCTGGCTTTGTGAAGTCGATAGTGGTCCTTACCCTTGCGCCGCACCCGAACCCCTGGAGGGACCGCTACATGGAGTTCACGAGGGTTAACGTCGCAAAGATCCAGGGCGACCAGTACACTCTCGGAATCTATTGCCGCCTCTGGTCCGGCCCAGAGGAGGGCCAATCGGTATTCAGTGGTCTCATCTACTGGAATTTCCGGGAACCGATAAATGCCTTGCAACTCTCGAGTCAGCCGTCCCCGGAGAGCCATGCGCGAGAGTGCTTTCGGGTCCATGCCGACGGCCACGGCCGATTCCGTTTCCACGAAACCTCCGTTGTCCATACCGAGCTCCCGCAGCTCACTCACCTTTGTCATGCCAAAAGGTTATCATTTTTGGTCACCTTTTGGCATGTTGCGGGCTCCTGGGTGCCGCAGCCGCCTAAGCCGCCAGGGCCGCCGTCGGGCCTTTAACCCAGGCGCAAGAATCTCTTGCGGCAGCCCCAGCAGACCTCGCACTGTTGCCGGGTTAAAAGCCCTTTTTTCGTTCCATGCTTGAAGTGATCAGTGACGATCACCACAAAGGAGAACGAAAAATGACCACCCTCGAACGACGCTTCGCAGAGGTTCCCGGACACTGGCAGGTGCCAGGCCACTTCAAGATCAACCACAGCCACGGCATCCGCGTTGGGGACATGATTTATGTGGGTGGCCAGGAGGACCTCGACGCTGACGGCAACGTCAACAACCCCGGCGACATCGTGGCGCAGTGCAAGAACGTCATGGAATCCCTGAAACGGGTCATCGAAAGCCTCGGCGGAACCATGGGCGATGTCGTCCAGTTCAACACCTTCTACGCCGGCGAGCTCAGCTACGAAGAATGGCAGCGTACCTACGACATCCGCTTCAGCTACTTCCCCGCGCCCGGCCCCACGGCGACCGGCATCCTGATCGGTGAGGAGCTGAACCTGCCGGGCATCCGGGTGGAGGTCAACGCCGTCGCGATTGTCGGCAGTGCCGCCACCCGCGTAGAAGCGTTCGACGGCGGCAGCCAGGCAACGCTCGACGTTCCCGTGGAGGTGGCCGGCAATGACTGAAGTCAAGCCCCAGCTTGGCGTAATCCTCTGCGACCTCGACTCGTATCCGGTGGACTACGTGGAATGCCTCACCCCGGATGCGCCCGGCATCAGTGACAATCCCGTGGGCTTCTTCGAGAATCCCGCCAGCTGGCAAGGCCTTCCCGTGGCCTACGCGGTGGCGCGGGGTGCCCGGGTGGAGCCTCTTGTGAACGGTGAGCCCGAAGCTGTGGAGGCCTTTTGGAACGCGAGCAAGAAGCTGGCGCACTGCCCCTTGGTCATCACCGACTGCGGCTTCTTCTTCTACGCCCGCAAGGACAAACGCCAGACGACCAACGTGATCACCAGTGGGCTGGACCTGCTCCCCATCGCCTCGGTGCTGTCCAGCGGCTACATCGGTGTGTTGACGGTCTCGGAGTCACTCGCCGCCAAGCTGTTGGCCGGTCACCCCTTGTCGCCACAGATCGTCATTGCCGGCATGGAAGGCGAGCCCGGCTGGGCAACCATGCTGACCAACGATCACGCGCTGGGCAACGGCTGGGACCAAGCCTTGCTGAAGGAGGGCGTCGCCAGGGTGGTCAAGCGTGAATTCGGGCCCGGTGGCCGCTTCGCCGATGTTGGTGTCCTGGTCCTTGAGTGCACTTTGTTGCCCGAATTCCGCCAAGAGATCCGCAAATACACCAACGTGCCGATCCTCGATATCGCCTCTTTTGCGTTGAACGCCCTGGGCAAAGGGTTCGACGCCGGTGCGGCACCGGCGCCTGTCAGCGCCGCCTTGAGCCAATGACACAGGTCAGGAACGAGTCAGTCATGCATGAAGACACCGAGCAGGGCAGGACCGCCATCTCGCTGGAATCAGTCGTCAAGCGGTACGGGGACCACACCGTCATCAATGACGTGTCCCTGTCTGTCCGTGAAGGCGAGGTCATCGCCATCATCGGTCCCAGTGGGGCTGGAAAGAGCACCCTGCTCAGGTGCATCAACCTGCTGGAGGTCCCGGACAGCGGACGGATCACCGTTGAGGGAAACCAGGTGGTGGCCGGCACGGAGATCAGCCATAAGGACCTGGTCCGGCTACGCCGCAACGTGGGCATGGTGTTCCAGTCCTTCAACCTCTTCCCGCACATGACAGTGCTGCGGAACATCTCCCTTCCACAAGAACGCGTCCTTGGCAGGAGCCGGGCAGAAGCTGACGCACGGTCCATGAAACTCCTGGAGCGTGTAGGGCTGGCAGACAAGGCCAGGCAATATCCGGGCCGCTGTTCCGGTGGCCAGCAGCAACGCATTGCAATCGCCCGGGCTCTGGCTCTGGACCCGCAGGTGATGCTGTTCGATGAGCCGACGTCGGCCCTGGACCCGGAAGTTGGCCTTGAGGTTCTGGCGGTCATGCGTGAGCTGGCCGCTGAAGGGATGACCATGGTGGTGGTCACCCACGAGATGCAGTTCGCCAGGGATGTCTCGGACCGCGTAGTGGTGATGGCCGAAGGTGCCATTCTCGAAGAAGGCGACCCTGCCGACGTCTTCACTGCTCCCGCCATGGACCGCACCCGCCGGTTCCTGCGTGCCGTATTGGAGCGCTGACATGGATCACCTCAGCGTGGTGGCGCAGGGCGTTTCCATGACGCTCGCGCTGACACTTTCCTCGCTTCTGGTTGGCGCCATCGGTGGCATCCCGTTGGCCCTGGGCCGCCGGTCCCGGCTGGCGGCAGTGCGGTTCATCGCGCGTTCCTTCATTGAACTGCTGCGCGGGATCCCGCCATTGGCATGGTTGTTCATCATCTATTTCGGCGTAGGAACGGGTGTGATTGAGCTCAGTTCCTTCGCGGCTGCTGTGATTGGCTTCGGCCTGGTCTCTTCCGCCTACATGGCCGAAATCTACCGTGGCGGGCTGACAGCCATCCATGACGGCCAGTGGGAAGCCAGCGACGCATTGGGCCTTTCACGCGCTGCGACGTTGCTCAGCGTCATCGGTCCGCAGGTTCTGCGCGTGTCCATTCCCGCTGCTGCCACGTTCGCCATAGGACTGCTCAAGGACTCCTCCGTGGCCTCGGTCATCGGTGTCCAGGACACCATCTATTGGGCGAGCCATGAATCCACGGTGTCCGGTGATGCGATCGTGCCCTTCCTGTGGGCAGCCGGGCTGTACGTGGCCATGACCATTCCCTGCGCTTGGGCAACAAGGTTGCTGGACGCCAAGCTCCGAAAGCGGGTTGCGCGATGACATTCTTCAACGACTGGGTGGATTACTTCCCGGACCTGTTGGCCGGGCTCGGAGTGAGCCTGCAGCTGACGCTGGTAACGCTGCTGATTGGCTTGCCCGCCGGACTTGTTCTGGCCCTCGGCGCGAGTTCGGGAAACCGGCCGGTGCGGGTCCTGTCGATCGGTGTGATCGAGGTAGGTCGTGGAACTCCTGCCCTGGTGGTCCTGCAGCTGTTCTACTTTGGCCTTCCCTCGGCCGGGATGACGCTGACCTCCTTCGTCGCAGCATCGCTGGCGCTCGCCTTCACTACCGCGGCCTACACCAGCGAGATCATCCGTGGCGGCTTGCAGGCAGTGCCCGCCGGAGAAATTGAAGCCGGTCATGCCCTGGGGATGGCCCGCGGGGACATCCTCCGATTTGTCGTGATTCCGCAAGGGATCAGAATCGCCATCCCGCCGCTCATGGGATTCGCGATCATGGTGTTCCATGCGACCTCCCTGGCCTACACCATTGCCATGCCGGAACTGATGAGCCAGGCCTACTCCATCGGCTCCATCACGTTCCGCTACTTGAGCATCCTCACCCTCGCGGGCCTCATGTACGCCTTGATCACCATTCCCGCGAGTTCCCTGAGCAACTTCGTTGAGCATCGTTTGGCGCGTCACCGTTGATACGCCAATTAGGCAAAGGAACCACAATGAAACTACGAATGATCGCGTCGGCCGTGGCTGCATTGACGCTGGCTGCTGCGCTCAGTGGCTGCGGCGGTAGCACTGAAGCGGCCGGGTCCAAGGTCCCCGCAGACTGCAAAGCTGCGTCGG
Organism: Paenarthrobacter sp. NPDC057981; assembly: GCF_042886835.1. NCBI lineage: Bacteria > Bacillati > Actinomycetota > Actinomycetes > Micrococcales > Micrococcaceae > Paenarthrobacter > Paenarthrobacter sp. NPDC057981. Next base: position 289,473 of record NZ_JBHVQI010000003.1, on the reverse strand, counting down.
ACTTCGGCACCATTAAGAAGGGCAACCTGACGGTGGCTGTCTACGAAGCGCCTCCCTACGTAACGTTCAAGGGCAATGAGCTCGGAGGCGTTGACGGAGATATCCTCATGGGCTTTGCGCAGAAGCAGTGCCTCTCCATCACCACTGTTTCCGCTGCTGCCGCCGCAGTTATCCCCACAGTCCAAGGTGGCCGCGCCGACGTCGCGACAGGCGGCTGGTGGCGGTCCAAGGCGAGGGCCGACATCCTGGATCTGACCGACCCGATCTACCCAGACCAGATGGTGTTGATCTCCAAGGACGGTCTCAACAAAGTCACTGACCTCAAGGGCAAGAAGGTCGGCACCGTCAACGGCAACGTCTGGGTGGATGACGCCAAGAGCTACCTCGGCGGGGACCTCCAGCTCTACAAAGCGCCGGTGGACTTGTTCCAGGACCTCAAGTCCGGCCGGCTGGACGTAGGAATCGACGGTTTCGGGGAGGCCCATAACAACAGCAACGGCCTCAAGGTAGAAGTTCTGGAGCCTGACAACGCCATTAAGGCTTCCCTCGAACCGCCTCAGACCTGCCTGCCGGTGACCAAGGGAAACACGGCTTTGCTCAAGGCTTTGAACGACTATGTGGACAGCCTCCGCAAGGATGGCAGCCTGGAGAAGATCGTGGTGAAGAACGGCTTCCCGGCCTCGGCGGTGGAGACGGGGTCGGCCCGCCTGATCGGCTGACCCAAGTAGGGGACAGCACCTGGTCCACTGAGTGCTCAGTAGGACGTGTGCTGTCCCCTAGTTGGGTTGCTGGAGGGCGTAGATGGTCCAGGACGCGGTGTGCTCGGCTCCGGGTTCGAGGCGGATCGGGTCCGTGCCGCTGTTGAAGGCGTCCGGGGGACAGGTCATCGGCTCCACGGCCAGTCCAATCCGGCTCGGAAGGGGTGCCGGCTTGTCAGCCGTATGGATCTGCAGCCACAGGCACCTTTCGTCCCACGACATTCCGACGCCGGTGCCCGCCGGGTCGCGCAGCGACAGCCGCGCCAGCCCGGCGTCGAACGTTATGTCCGTGAAGGCGTGGTCGATTTCGGTGGCGCCGATCGGACGGGCCGCACGGAAGTCGAACTCATGCCCCTCCACGGGCTCCAGCGAAACCGGCAGCAGGCGGTCGGGCGTGACCTCGAGGAACGAGGAAGCAGGTGCTTCAAGGATCCACTCGTTCAGGGGCGAAGAACCCGCCACCAAGTACGGGTGCGGGCAGACGCCGTAGGGCGCGGCAACATCTGCGGCGTTGTGGGCGGTCACAGACGTGTGGAGCCCGGTTTCGTCCAGGACATACCGCGTCGAGAGTTCCACCACGAACGGATAGCCCGACGTCGGTCCCACCGTGCACGTCAAGGTGACCGAACCGGCGTCGTGCTCCTTCACGGTCCAGTCGAGCGGGTAAGCGAGCCCGTGCAGCGCCGTGTCCCGCTCCGGTTCGCTGACCGCCAGTTGGTGGGTGGCGCCGTCGAAGGTGTACCTGCCGTCAGCGATCCTGTTGGGCCACGGCGCGGCGATGATGCCACGGTAGTCCGGGATCGGACCGCCTTCAGGGAACGGAACCACAAGGTCGCGTCCTTCGAACTGCAGGACACGCAACGCTGCGGCGCGTTCTGTGACAACCGCCTCGTAGGCGCCGGCTTTCAGCGTGAATTCAGCGCTCACAGGCCGCCTGCCAGTTTGTAGTAGGCGGCGTTCCAGGCGAGCTCCTTCTTGAACTGTTTGATGGTGGTGCCTTCGTCGATGGTGAGCAGTTCCGTGCGGGCGATCTCGGCGAAGTCTTCAAACACCTCGAGGCCCACCTGCGTGGACAGTACCGTGTGGTGGGCGGCGCCGGCGGTCAGCCACGCGGCAGCCGAGGTGGCAAAATCCGGCTTCGGTTCCCAGAGCGCGCGGGCCACGGGCAGGTTGGGCAGTGGCTGGTCGAGGTCGACGACGTCCACGGCGTTGGCGACCAAACGGAACCGGTCGCGCATATCGGACAGCGCGACGACGACGCCGGGCCCTGCATCGGTGTCAAAGACCATCCGGACGGGATCTTCCTTGCCGCCGATCCCCAGCGGGTGGATCTCCACGCGCGGCTTCTTCGCGGTCAGCGACGGGCAAACCTCGAGCATGTGTGCCCCGAGGATCTTCTCCGAGCCGGGTTCCAGGTGGTAGGTGTAGTCCTCCATGAGCGAGGCGCCACCGGGCAGCCCCGAACCCATGACCTTGGCCGCCCGGACCAGGATGGCGGTCTTCCAGTCACCTTCGGCTCCGAAGCCGTAACCGTCGGCCATGAGCCGCTGGACGGCCATGCCTGGGAGTTGCCGGAGTTCGCCGAGGTCCTCGAAAGAGGTCGTGAAGGCCGCGGAACCGTTGGCTTCCAGGAAACTGCGCAGGCCCAGTTCAATCCGGGCGCTGTAGCGGAGTGATTCGTGGCGGGCACCGCCCGCTTTCAGCTCGTCAGCCACGTCGTAGAGGCGCTCATACTCGGCAACCAGGGCGTCGACGTCGGACTCTTCCGCGGTGTGGACCGCCTCGGCGAGTTCGTTGACGGACCAAGTGTTCACCGAGACGCCGAAGCGCAGCTCGGCTTCGGTCTTGTCGCCTTCGGTGACGGCGACGTTGCGCATGTTGTCACCGAAGCGGGTGAGCTTCAGGTTCCGGACCGCGGCCCAGCCGGCAGAGGCGCGCTGCCAGGCGCCCACCTGACGGGCGACCTCCGGGTTGGAGACGTGCCCGACGACGGTCTTCCGCGGCACTCCGAGACGGGCCTGGATGTAGCCGAATTCCCGGTCGCCGTGGGCCGCCTGGTTGAGGTTCATGAAGTCGAAGTCGATGTCCGCCCAGGGGAGGTCCCTGTTGGCCTGGGTGTGCAGGTGGAGCAGCGGCTTACGGAGGGCGTCGAGGCCCTGGATCCACATCTTGGCAGGGCTGAACGTGTGCATCCAGGCGGTCACGCCGATGACGGAATCGTCCGAGTTCGCTTCAAGGGCCGTGCGGCGGATGGCGTCGGAATCGGTGAGGACGGGCTTCCAGACGAGCTTCACGGGCACATCACCGGCAGCGTTCAGGACGTTGGCAATCTCCTGCGATTGCGCAGCGACCTGCTTGAGGACATCCTCGCCGTAGAGGTGCTGGCTGCCGGTGAGGAACCAGACCTCGTACTGGTCGAGCGAGGTGTTGTTGGCGTTGGGCATGGTGATGGCTCCTGGGTATGGGCGTAAAGCGGCGGCTGGGTGGTCGGTGGTGTCGGCCTCAGCGGCCGTAAACGTTCTGGTAACGGTCGTAGAGCGATGCGATCTTGGCCTGGTCGATGGGAAGTGGCTCCCCGAGCTGGCGCGAGACGTGCACTGTCTTGGCCACTTCTTCGCACATCACGGCCGCTTTGACGGCCTCCCGGGCGGATTTGCCGATGGTGAACGGGCCGTGGTTCTGCATCAGCACGGCCGGAGAGTTCGAATCCTTCAACGTCTCCACGATCCCCTGACCGATGGAGTCGTCCCCGATCAGGGCGAACGGGCCTATGGGGATGGGCCCGCCGAATTCGTCACCCATCATGGTCAGCACGCAGGGGATTTCCTCGCCCCGGGCCGCCCATGCCGTGGCGTAGGTGGAGTGGGTATGCACCACTCCACCGACCTCTGGCATGTGCCGGTACACGTAGGCGTGCGCAGCGGTGTCCGAGGACGGCGAGAGGTCGGGATTGCCCCAGTCGATGGTGCCGCCGCTGCCGGTGTTCATGCCCCGGACTGGGGTGCCGTAAAGATCGGTGACCACCATGAGCTCGGGTGTGAGGTCGTCATAGGAAACACCCGAGGGCTTGATGACCATCAGGTCATGGCCCGGAATACGGCCGGAAACGTTGCCTGCCGTCCAGACCACGAGTCCGTAACGCGTCAGTTCGGAATGGAGTTCGCAGACGTCCTTGCGGACCTTCGCGATGGTGTCCAGGAGGGTGCTCATGCGGACACCCGCTCAGCGTCGTCGTTAGAGGAGTTCGACGCCGGTTCGGACACCCCGCCTGCGCCCTGCGCCTGGCGCTGAATGGACTTGAGGCGGTGCATCACGTTGTTGGTTCCGCGGCCGAAGTAGTCGTGGAGCGCCTTGTACTCCTGGAAGAGCACCTCGTAAGCGGCCACGTTCTCCGGAATCGGGGTGTACACAGCCCCTGGCGCGGCGGCCATGGCAGCGGAGGCCTCCCGGATGTCCGCGTACTTCCCGGCAGCAACGGCGGCGTGGATGGCTGAGCCAAGTGCCGGACCCTGTTCGGAACCGATTGTGGAGAGCTGCAGGCCCGTGATGTCTGCGTAGACCTGCATCAGGAACTTGTTCTTCAGGAGGCCCCCTGCCACGATGAACTCCTTTACCGGAACACCGGAATCGCGGAAGGCATCCACGATGGTGCGGGTCCCAAAGGCCGTGGCCTCCAGCAAGGCCCGGTAGCTGTCCTCAGGCTTGGTGGCCAACGTCTGGCCCACCACCACGCCGGAAAGCTCGTGGTCCACCAGCACTGAGCGGTTGCCCGAGTGCCAGTCCAGGGCGATCAGTCCGTGCTCGCCGATCGCCTGCTTCTCCGCCTGTTCCGTGAGGTACTCGTGGATGCTCTGGTCCCGGGCTGCTGCGGCCTGGTGGTATTCGGGAGGAACACCGTTCTTGGTGAACCAGCCAAAGATGTCGCCCACTCCGGACTGGCCTGCTTCGTAGCCCCACAGGCCATCCACGATGCCGCCGTCGACCACGCCGCACATGCCCGGTACTTCGCGCAGGACGTCACCGTTCATGACATGGCAGGTGGAAGTTCCCATGATCGCGACCAGCTGCCCGGGTTCCACAGCGTTTGCGGCGGGTGCGCTGACGTGGGCGTCCACGTTGCCTACCGCCACGGCGATTCCCGCCGGAAGCCCGGTCCAGCCGGCGGCTTCTTCGGTGAGAAAGCCCGCGGCATCTCCCAGGCGCCCGATGGTGTGTTCCAGCTTGCTGCTGACAAAGTCCTTGAAGTCAGGGTTCAGGGCTGCCAGGAAATCCTCCGAGGGATATTTTCCGTCCTGGTAGATGCCCTTATAGCCGGCCGTGCAGGCGTTGCGGACGTAGCTTCCGCAGAGCTGCCAGACGATCCAGTCGGCCGCTTCAACCCAGTGCTCCATGGCTGCGTAGACTTCGGGGTCTTCCTCGAGAAGCTGCAGGCCCTTGGCGAATTCCCACTCTGAGGAAATCAAGCCGCCGTAGCGGGGGAGCCAGGCCTCGCCGCGCTCTTCAGCCAGCTGGTTAATGCGGTCTGCCTGCGGCTGGGCGGCGTGGTGACGCCACAGCTTGACGAACGCGTGGGGCCGGTCCGCGAAGCGTTCCAGTTCGTTCAGCGGCGTGCCGTCCGCCGTCGTCGGAACCATGGTGCAGGCGGTGAAGTCGGTGGCGATGCCCACCACGTTCTTCGGGTTGATGCCGGCATCGACGACGGCGGCGGGCACAGCGTTGCGCAGGACGTCGCGGTAGTCGTTGGGAACCTGGAGGGCCCAGTCTGCGGGGAGGCGGCGGCCGCTGGTGGGGAGGCGGTCCGAGACAACGGCGTGAGGGTACTCGAACACGCCGCTGCCGATCTCGGCGCCATCCGAAACGCGCACCACGACGGCGCGGCCGGACAGGGTGCCGTAGTCCACGCCGATGACGAACTGCTCATCGAGCGGGAGGTTTTCAGAGGTATTCATGGGTCTCCATCCGGCTGGCCAGGGCCTCATTGCCGGGGGTCGGGGTGGAAAAGTGAAGAACGTCTGATGCAATTGTTAGCGCTCACAACATTGATGTCAAGAGAGGGTCGAAGGCGGGACAGTCAACTCAGTCTCCGGCGCTCGGGAGAGCGTCGGTGGACGTCACTTGGCTCAGCTGGGGAGCGGCGCCGTGGTGGAACGGACGATGAGCCGCGGAGTCACGGTAGCCGCAGTGCCAGTGCTGCCACTCTCAATGCGGTCCAGCAACAATCCAATGCACCGTTGGCCGAGTTCTTCGAAATCCTGCGCCACGGTAGTCAGGGGCGGGATGAAGTAGGCCGACTCGGGCTGGTCGTCAAAACCCACCAAACTGATGTCACCGGGAACCTGCACTCCGGTTTCATGAAAGGCGCGCAACACCCCCAGCGCCATCTGGTCGTTGGCCACAAACAGTGCGGTGACAGCCCGTTCATTCGCAATCTTCAGGCCTTCCCGGTACCCGCACTCGGCGCTCCAGTCCCCTTCAATCAGGGATTCCGGCTCAATACCGGCAGCAGCCAGTGCATCACGCCAGCCATCGATGCGGGCCGCGGCGTCGATCCAGTCGGACGGACCCGAAAGGTGGCCGATCCGTCGGTGCCCCAGGTCCAGCAAATGCTCGACGGCGAGCCGGGCCCCCTGCCGCTGGTCAACGGTGGCACCAGCGAGTTGCTCATCGCCGACGGAACCCACGGCAACCAATGGCACCTGGGAGGTGACATCCTTGAGGACCTCGAAAGTGCCCGGATGCGGAACAGTCACCACAATGCCGTCAACGCCCTGGTCCATGAAGTGGGCCAGGGCATCCTTGATGGTCTCCGGAGTGACCTCGCGAAGGCCCGCCACGCTGACGAAATAACCGGCGTCACGTGCTGCCTGCTGCACGCCGAGCAATGTGTGCGATGGACCGTACTGGGCAAGCTCACTGCCCAGCACCCCAATGGTTTGGGACCGTCTGGTTACCAGGCTGCGCGCGGCAGTGTTGCGCCGGTAGCCCAACTCGGTGATGGCCTGCTCTACACGTTCGCGGGTCTTGGAACTCACGTTGGGGTGGTTGTTCAGGACACGGGAGACAGTCTGGTGCGAAACACCTGCCACGCGGGCTACGTCCTCCATGACAGGAGGGCGGGAAGATGCAGATTGTTCTGAGCTCACCCTGTCACGATAAAGCACTGGCGGCCAGGATCAGCCGATGGCTGCCTTGGCGGCGTAATGGCGGTACCTGTCCAGGAAAGGCGCAACACCTTGGGGCTCAGCGTGGTGAACGGTGAGTCCGTCCACCGGCCACTCGGGCAACTGGCCCGTGAGGACGCCGGCAGCTTGCCGTGCAGCGCCGTCGGCCACGTACTCTCCGGGCTTGGGAACAAAGACAGGGAGGCCGAACGCGGAGGCCGCCACGTGTTGGACGGCTTCGGATTGAGCACCACCTCCGACAAGGATGATGCGCCGGGCCTCAACGCCCTGGGCCTGAAGTGCCGCCAAGCCGTCAGCCAGCGAGCAGACAACTCCCTCTATCGCCGCGCGGGCCAGGTTCGCGGGGGTGTAGTTGGAGAGGGTGAGCCCGTGAAGTGATCCCGTGGCCTCGGGAAGATTCGGGGTTCGTTCGCCTTCGAAATAGGGCACCAGGGTCAAGCCTTCCGCACCTTCCGGAGCGGACAGCGCCAGGGCTCCCAGCTCGTTCAGGCTCACGTCGAGCAAGGCGGCGGTGGCATCGAAGATCCGCGTGGCGTTGAGCGTGCAGGCCAGCGGGAGGTAGTGGCCAGTGGCATCGGCAAAGCCCGCCACCAGTCCACTTGAGTCGCGGGAAGGAGTGTCCGAGACCGCGAATACGGTTCCTGACGTTCCGATGGAAATGACAACGTCCCCGACGCCGGCACTCACCCCGAGGCCTGCAGCGGCGTTGTCTCCTGCGCCGGGTCCGATCAGGGCGCCGGTTGGGGTCTTGCCTGCCGTCTCCAGGGGCGCAACCACCCCGGGCAGGACCGGGAGGTGCCCGAGGGTGCTCTCCAGGACATCCGGAAGGTACTCGCCGGTGGTCGCCGAAAAGTATCCCGTGCCGGAAGCGTCGGAGCGATCCGTGCGGAGCAGTTCCAGCGGTGCCGGGCCTGTTCCGGGCCCGTGACCAGCCAAGCGCCAGGACAGCCAGTCGTGGGGCAGGCACACCGCGGCCGTCCGTTGCGCATTTTCGGGCTCGTTCCGCGCCAGCCAGCGCAGTTTTGTGGCGGTCAGGGAGGCCACCGGAACCGTGCCCGTGCTGGCCGCCCAATAGTTGGCTCCAGCAGCCGGATCGCCCTGCCCGGCGTCGAGGATCAGCTCTTCAGCGTCCTGCGCCGAGCGGGTATCGTTCCACAGCAGGGCAGGGCGGACCACATTTCCGCTTTCGTCGAGGCACACCATCCCGTGCTGCTGCCCGCCGACGGATACGGCATCGACGTCGTCGAGCCCGCCTGCTGCCGCGATTGCTTCCTGCAGGGCTGTCCACCAATGATCCGGGTGGATCTCGGTGCCCTCCGGGTGGGAGGCCCGGCCTTGGCGGACCAAGGCTCCGGTGGCTGAATCCCTGATAACCACTTTGCAGGACTGGGTGGAGCTGTCGATCCCGGCTACGAGAGGCATGCGTTGTTCCTTTGGCGGGCCGCGCCGGGCCTGCGTGGGAAATCCAGCGGCAGGCCCGGCGGCGGGGTTGCGGTGGTGGGAGCGGGTCAGCGGGCGCCGAGAAGGTGCTCGATGGCCAGCTGGTTGAGGCGGATGAAGGCGAACGAGCGCTCAGCTGCCTTGTCGGCGTCGAACGTGTCGAAGGCGCTGGCGTCAGCCAGCAGGTCAGCGGTGGTTTCGCCTGCACCCAGAGTGCTCTCGCCGAGCTCGAACACGCCCGAGGTTGCCAGGGCTTCCTGTACTTCGGGATCCGCGCGGAAGGCCAGGGCGCGTTCCTTCAGCAGGAGGTACATGGACATGTTGGACTTGGCCGATTCCCAGACGCCGTCGTAGCCATCGGTGCGGGAGGGCTTGTAATCGAAGTGGCGCGGGCCGGTGTACTTGGGGCCGCCGTTGGGGAAGCCGTTCTCCAGGAGGTCAACGGTGAAGAAGGCACTGGTGAGATCGCCGTGGCCGAAGACGAGGTCTTGGTCGTACTTGATACCGCGCTGGCCGTTGAGGTCGATGTGGAAGAGTTTGCCTGCCCACAATGCCTGGGCGATGCCGTGGGTGAAGTTCAGTCCGGCCATCTGCTCGTGGCCCGTTTCAGGGTTGAGGCCGACGATGTCGCCGTGCTCCAGCTGGGCAATGAACGCAAGGCCGTGGCCTACGGTGGGGAGGAAGATGTCGCCGCGCGGCTCGTTCGGCTTGGGTTCCAGGGCGATGCGCAGGCCGTAGCCCTTTTCCTTGATGTACCCGGCGGCGGTGTCAACGCCTTCCTTCATGCGGTCCAGTGCCGCAGCGAGATCCTTTGAGCCGTCGTACTCGCTGCCTTCGCGGCCGCCCCACATGACGAAGGTTTCGGCGCCAAGCTCAGCCGCGAGGTCGATGTTCCGGAGGATCTTGCTCAGTGCGAAGCGGCGGATGGAGCGGTCGTTGGAGGTGAATCCGCCGTCCTTGAAGACCGGGTGGCTGAAGAGGTTGGTAGTGACCATGGGCGTCTTCAGGCCCGTCTCGGCCAAAGCTGCCTTGAAGTTCTTCAGGATGAGTTCGCGCTCGGAGGCGCTCGCATCGAAGGGAATCAGGTCGTTGTCATGGAAGGTGATGCCGTAGACGCCGAGTTCGCTCAGCTTGTGGACTGCTTCGACCGGGTCCAGTGCCTGGCGCGTTGCCACGCCGAAGGGGTCGGTGCCGGTCCAACCGACCGTCCAGAGACCAAAAGTGAACTTGTCTGCAGGGGTGGGCTGCGGGGTCATGATTGCTCCTTTGCAAGGCAACGGGGAAGAAATGGAAAACAGCATTCCAATTAGTTTTCAATCTGAACTATATGGGGGATGATGGATCATGGTCAATGGAAGTCCGCAAGAAATTTTGAATCGATGAGGAGGTCCCTGCTGATGAATGAGCCAACCGCGCCCGGACGCGTGGGTGACGTCCGCCGTCGAAATCTTTCGCTGGTGTTGGACTCGATTGCCAAAACCGCTGACGCCAAACCCAGCCGCGCGCAGCTCGCTGCCGGTACCGGGCTCACCAAGGCCGCGGTCTCCAGTCTTGTGGCGGATCTTGTCGAGTCGGGCCTGGTGTCCGAGGTCGGCCTTTACCGTGATGGCGAGCGGGGACGGCCGGGGCAGGGTTTGGAGCTGAACTCCCGCCGGGGTGTGGTCGGCATGGAGATCAACGTCGACTATCTGGCCGTGGGCCTGGTGGACCTCGCAGGAAACCTTCGTTTCCATTCTGCCGTTGAGTCGCGGAACCGCGCAGTGCCGCCCGCGCAGGTCATGGACCAACTGGCTGTTTTGGCCTCTGAAGCGAAAGCTGCGGCAGCGGCCGAGGACATTGCCATCCTGGGTGGGGGATTGGCGGTGCCGGGTCTGGTGGATGAAAAGGGCGACGTCGTGCTGTCCGCCCCGAACCTTCATTGGGAACATGAGAAGCTGCATCCTCAGTCCCTGCTGGAGGGCGCACCGCTGGGCGTCAAACTGTCAAACGAAGCCAACAGCGCAGCCCTCGGCGAGCTTTGGTATGGCGGAGGGCCAACTGACTTCCTGTACGTCTCCGGTGAGGTTGGTGTCGGTGGTGGCGTCATCATTGGCTCCGAGCTGTACACCGGACCAGGGGGTTCGGCGGGCGAGCTGGGACATATCGTCGTGCATCCCGAAGGTCCTGCCTGCTCGTGCGGCGGAGCGGGATGCCTTGAGACCTTTGCCGGCCAGGAAGCCATTTTCGAGGCCGCCGGGATTGCCGCCGGCACGCTGGGCGAGCGGACCGACCTGCTGCTGGCGGCGCTGGCTGCCCACGAGCCGCGGGCCACTGCGGCAGTTCACGACGCCGGTCGCTACCTGGGTGTTGCGCTCGCCTCGGCCGCACGGTTGATGGATATTGAAGCTGTGGTGCTCGGTGGGCACTTCGCTGTCTTGGGGGAGTGGCTTAGGCCCTCCCTTCTGGCCAGCCTGGAACGGCATGCGCCGGGGCTCCTGGCTCCGGAAAACCTCACGGTGTCCGGGCTGGAGCATTCCGGCACGCTCCTGGGTGCCGCCGGCAAAGTGATCCGCTCTGTTATCGAGTCGCCTTTCGAGTTTCTTTTGGCGAGCAAATTGGCCTGAAGCAGGGGTAATTTCGTCGGGGTTCTTCCGGAGCATTCATCAGTATGCTTAGTATTGATGAGTCAGCTGTTCGCGCAAACTACCCACGGACGAGTGCCTCATGACTACACAAGACTCAGCCCACACCAGTACAACCAAAGCGCAGACCGCGCCTTCCCCGGAAGATTCCAGTAAGCCGGACAGTCCCAACGACCTCGTCAAGCCTACGTGGACCTACATCGCCAAGCGCACGCTCAGCGAGTTCAGTAAGGACCAGTGTCCCGATGCCGCCGCAGGTCTGACGTACTACGCTGTTTTGTCGCTCTTCCCGGCGCTCTTGGCCCTGGTGTCGGTTCTGGGGCTCTTTGGCGATGCGGGCAAGACCACCTCGGCCGTACTTGATATCGTTCAGCAATTCGCGCCAGGACCTGGTGTCGAGGCCATGCGCCAGCCGATTGAGGAGCTGACTCGATCAAACGCTGCGGGCTTCGCCCTGGTTTTCGGTATCCTGGTGGCCCTCTGGTCCGCCTCCGGCTATGTCACCGCCTTCAGCCGCGCCATGAACCGTGTATATGAAGTGGACGAAGGCCGCGGACTCGTAAAGCTGCGCGGAACCATGCTGGCCGTCACGGTCGTGGCCGTAGTGGGGGCGGCCCTGGTGGTGGCCATGCTGGTCCTCAGCGGTCCGGTGGCCGAGGCAATTGGCGGGGCAATAGGCCTCTCCGACGCTTTCGTCACCGTGTGGAACATCGCCAAGTGGCCGGTCCTCATCGTGATCGTGGTGGCCATCATTGCCGTCCTCTACTACTTCACTCCCAACGTCAAACAGCCCAAGTTCCGTTGGATGAGCATGGGTTCGCTGATCGCACTCGTCATTTTCGCGCTGGCTTCCCTTGGCTTCGGCTTCTACGTGGCCAACTTCAGCAACTACAACAAGACTTACGGTGCGCTGGCGGGCGTCATCATCATGTTGCTGTGGCTGTGGATCCTGAACATGTCCTTGCTGTTCGGTGCCGAGTTCGACGCCGAGATGGAACGCGGCCGGCAGCTCCAAGGCGGCATTGAAGCTGAGGAAAGCCTTCAGCTGCCTCCCCGGGACACCAAGCGCAGCGAGAAGCAGCAGAAAAAGGAAGAAGAACTGGTCAGCCGCGGCGAGGAACTCCGCGAAACCCACGGCGAAGACTCCAAGAAAGACAAGTAGCAGGAATCATGCACGCGAGCAAGGATACAAAGCTCAAAACGGTCCGGCATGGCGACCGGTTGAGGATCGGCGGGGAAGTCTTCCAAGTCAGCGCAGTTGAACCACAGACGGACACGCACAACATAAGGCTCGAACTGCAAGGGCACGACGGCGGACTGGTCACCTTGATCGGGCTGCCGAAGGCTCGGGTGGAGCTGGCAGCGAAGGCTTGACAGGGTGTGCGGGGTTTGCGTTTTGCCCTTCACGCCGTGAGTCGACCATGTCATGGTGTTCACCATGCAGACGTTGTACGAGGCGGCCGGGGGTACCGGCTTTTTTCTGAGGCTGGCCGCGGCATGGCATGCCAGGGTTGTGGCGGACGAAGTAGTGGGCCACGCGTTCCGCCACGGAGTACATCCTGAACATGTCCAGCGACTGGCCGCCTACTGGTGCGAGGCCTTGGGTGGTCCCCGGCTCTATTCCGGGGTGTACGGAGATGAGTCGTCCGTAGTGAGGATGCACGGCGGGAACGGGCCCCACTCGGAGATGGATCGCCGGGCCATCGAGTGTTTTGATCAAGCACTCGCGGACGTCGGACTTGTGGATGCCCGTCTCCGTAGCGTCCTGCACGACTACTTTGCCTGGACTACCACCAACACCATGGCCCGCTACGAACACTCAGCCAAGGATGTTCCGGCCGGACTGCCACTTCCCACGTGGTCCTGGGACGGGCGGGTGATGGGCTGATACTTGCAGCGAAAGCAAAGCCGAGCGTGCGGTCACCACCCTCTATGAAACTCAAAACCCTAGGACACGCCCACAACCCGGCGCGTCCGGTCAGCTCCGAAATCAAAGTAGGTGGTGGCCGCACGCCCTTCGGACGCAAAGCGGGCCCCTGCCGTGACCGTGGCAGGGGCCCGCTGGATTTTGGAGCGGTCCTCCCGCGGAGCTTAGGGCATCGGCGGGAGGACCACGCTTTTACACGAACGGGAGGACGAGCTCCGCGTAGCGCTGCTTCATGGTTTCCAGGACAGAGTCGCCGTCCGCGTCCCAGATGTCCTGGTTGAAGATTTCGACCTCGATGTCGCCCGTGTATCCGGCGTCCCTGACCCAGGTGCCGATGGTGGCGAAGTCGATGACGCCGTCGCCCATCATGCCGCGCGAGAGCAGCGCGTCGGCGGCGATCGGCAGGTTGAAGTCGCATACCTGATAGGAAGCGAGGCGTTTTTCGCGTCCGGCGCGATCAATCTGCGCCTTCAGTTCCGGATCCCACCAGACATGGAAGGTGTCGACGGCGACGCCCACTGCCTTCGCGTCGTACGGCGCGGCGAGATCCAGGGCCTGGCCCAGGGTGGAGATCAACGCCCGGTCAGCTGCATACATCGGGTGCAGCGGCTCAAGGACCAGGCGAACGCCGTTCTCCGAGGCGAACGGGACCAGTTCCTCGAGGCGATCGGCTACACGCTGGCGGGCAGCGACGACGTCCCTCTCTCCGGGAGCGAGGCCGCCGACCACCAGGAACAATTCCTGCGTGTCCAGGGCCACCGCTTCACGGACGGCCTCGAAGTTGTCGGCCAGCGCGGCGGCCTGTCCCTCGGCGTCGGCCGCGGTCAGGAACCCGCCACGGCACAAGGACGAGACACGAAGACCGGCGTCCTTGATCAGCTTGGCGGCCTTGTCCAGGCCGGCTTCGGCCACCCGGTCACGCCACGGTCCAATCGCCGGAATGCCTGCCCGGGCGCAACCATCCACGGCCTCGGCGAGGGTCCACTTCTTGGTGGTGGCGCTGTTCAGGGAAAGCCTGGAGAAGTCGCTCATGCGCCCACCCCGTTGATGCGCAGGTAATCGGACATGCGGAACGCGGCCAAGGAAGGGTCCCTCAACAGGCCGGCTTGGTCTGCGAGTTCAAAGGTCTTTGCCAGGTGCAGGACTGAACGGCCCGAATGCAGGCCGCCCACCATCTGGAAGCCGGACTGTTTGCCGTTGAGCCAGGACAGGAAGGCGATGCCCGTCTTGTAGTAGAAGGTCGGGGCACTGAAGATGTGCTTGCCCAGCTCGCGGGTGGAGTCCAGGATGGCACGCGCCTCGGCGGGGTTGCCGGCGTCGTACTTTTGCAGGGCGACCGAAGCGGCAGGGTAGATGGCCGCGAAGATGCCCAGCAGCGCGTCCGAGTGGTGGGTCTCGTCGCCGTCGATCAGTTCCGGGTAGTTGAAGTCGTCGCCGGTGTACAGGCGGACCCCTTCGGGGAGGTTCACGCGAAGGGCGACCTCGTGCGAGGCGTCCAGGAGCGAAACCTTGACGCCGTCAACCTTGTCCGAATGTTCGCGGATCAAGCTGAGGAAGGTCTCGGTGGCGACGGAAACATCGTCCGAGCCCCAGTAGCCAGCCAGTGCGGGGTCGAACATGGTGCCCAGCCAGTGCAGGATGACTGGCTGGTCCACTTCCTGCAGGAGCGTGGAGTAGACGTGCAGATAGTCGTCGGCGCCATTCGCAACTTTGGCCAGTGCGCGGGACGCCATGAGGATGACCTTGGGACCGGCTTCGCTGACGACGGCGATCTGCTCGCGGTACGCATCAATCACCGCTTGGACGCCGGCTGCGCCGTCGGGAAGCGATGCGATGTCCAGCTGGTCCGTGCCCGCGCCGCAGGAAACGAGGTCGCGGACGGACTTGCCCGCCGTCGCCGCGTTGCTCCCGGCCACCACGGAGGCGGCTTCTGCGCCGGTGCGCTTGATGAGCTGCTGGGTCGCTGCCCAGTCAAGGCCCATGCCGCGCTGAGCGGTGTCCATGGCGTCGGCGACACCCAGGCCGTAGGACCAGAGCTCGTGGCGGTAGGCCAGGGTGGCATCCCAGTCGAGCTGCGCCGGGGCGCCGGGGGTGTTGTCCGCAGCGACCTCGGGGATGACGTGGGCCGCTGCGTAGGCGCGGCGGGCCGTCAGGGGAGCGGTCGGCTTGGCCCACGAGGTAGCCGGCTGGAGGCGGTACTCGCGTGTACCGCCGTCGTCTGTAGGAAGAATCAGTGACGTCATTAGAGGGTGATCTCCGGGATGTCGATGGTGCGGCGCGCTGCCGAGGACTGCAGGCCGAGCTCCGCCAGCTGAACGCCGCGGGCTGCGGAGAGCAGGCCGAATCGGTGCTCGCGCCCGGCGACGACGTCGCGCAGGAATTCTTCCCACTGCAGCTTGAAGCCGTTGTCCAGTTCAGCGTTGGCGGGGACTTCCTGCCACTGGCTGCGGAAGGATTCGGTGACGGGCAGGTCCGGGTTCCAGACAGGCTTGGGGGTGTGGGCGCGCTGCTGCGCAACGCACTTGTTCAAACCGGCGACGGCGGAACCGTGCGTGCCGTCGATCTGGAACTCAACCAGTTCATCGCGGTAGACGCGGACGGCCCAGGAGGAGTTGATCTGGCCGACGACCTCGTCACCGCCCGGCGTTTCGAGTTCGAAGATGCCGTAGGAAGCGTCGTCGGCAGTGGCCTTGTATTCTTTGCCGGCTTCGTCCCAACGTGCCGGGATGTGCGTAGCGGTCTTGGCGTTGACGCTCTTGACCTTGCCGATGATGCCTTCAACGACGTAATTCCAGTGGCAGAACATGTCGGTGGTCATTCCGCCGCCGTCTTCCTTGCGGTAGTTCCAGGAGGGTCGCTGTGCGGCCTGTACGTCGCCTTCGAAGACCCAGTAGCCGAACTCGCCGCGGATGGAGAGGATGCGGCCGAAGAAGCCCTCGTCCACCAGTCTGCGAAGCTTGACCAGGCCGGGGAGGTAGAGCTTGTCGTGGACGACGCCTGCGGTCACGCCGGCTTCCTTGCCGATCTGTGCAAGCTCGATGGCCTCTTCCAAGGTCTCTGCGGTGGGCTTTTCGGTGAAGATGTGCTTGCCGGCGCGCATGGCCTTCTTCAACGTTGCTGCGCGGAGGCTGGTCATGGAGGCATCGAAAACGATGTCTACGGTGGGGTCGTTGATGACTGCGTCCAGGTCCGTGGTCCATTCGGAGACCTTGTGAAGCTCCGCCAGTTCGCGGATCTTGGCTTCGTTGCGGCCAACCAGGATTGGTTCGACCTGGACCTTGGTGCCGTCCTCCAGCGTGAAGCCGCCGGCGTCGCGAATGGGGAGGATGGACCGCAGCAGATGCTGACGGTAACCCATCCGGCCGGTGATGCCGTTCATGGCGATGCGGATCGTCTTTGTTTCGAAGCCCATGTTTTCTCCAGTGCCTGATGTGCCGGTCGCTGTGCGGAAGCCGGTGCTTGTTTGGTCTTGTCTTGGGAGTGCGCCCATCTTGGAAAGCGCATTCCCGCTGAGATTGATGATGCACTACACCCTGCACTCTTGGCAAGCGCTTTCCCGAATTGGGTAAGGAACTGCCATAATTTCTTTAGCGTCAGCCCCGGCGCTTGAAGAAGAGGAGTCTCCCCTTTGGCCGCCAGCACACTGAGTGAAGTTGCCCGTCTTGCCGGAGTCTCCCTGGCCACGGCCTCCCGGGTCCTGAATGGCTCGTCCCGGAAGCCCGCCGAAGACATTGCGGAGCGCGTACGGGAGGCCGCCGACAAGCTGGGCTACGTTCCCAACGCCCAAGCCCAGGCCCTCGCGAAATCCAGCTCGGGGCTCATTGGACTGGTGGTCCACGACATCGCCGACCCCTACTTCTCAGCCATTGCGCGCGGCGTCCAGGAGGCTGCCCGCCAGCAGAACCGCATGGTGCTGCTGGCCAGCACCTCCGGAGCTCCCGCAGATGAGAAGGAAGCCGTAGCTGCCTTCGCCGCCCGCCGCGCCGACTCCATCGTGATCGCCGGGTCCCGTTCGGCACGGGAAGAAGACCAGCAGGGCAACGCGGAACTGGCTGCTGAGTTGGATCGATATTGCCGCAACGGGGGACAGGTGGGCGTTGTAGGCCACCCCGTCGTGGGAGCTGCCGCTTCGGAGGGCTACCACGTGGTGAAGGTTCCCAATGAGGAGCTTGCCGCCGAACTCGCCGAGCAACTTTCGGCCCACCATGACGGCGGATTCGTGATCATCGCCGGTCCGGAGGGGCTGCTCACCTCAGACGACCGCGTCCGCGGCTTCCAGCGTGGCTTGTCCGACGCCGGCCGCCCGGCTGCCGAAGTCATCCGCGCCGGGTTCAATCGTGCCGGAGGTTTCGAGGCGGGCCAGGCGCTGGCGAAGCGCATCAAGTCCTCGAAAGAACGGCTCTGCATCTTCGCCGTCAACGATGTCATGGCCATCGGGGTCGCGGCTGCCCTCCGGCCGGAGGGTGTGTGGATTCCCCGCGATGCCACTGTTGCCGGCTTTGATGACATCGAAACCCTCCGTGACTTCCGTCCCGCCCTGTCCACGGTTCACTTGCCCTTGGAAGACATTGGGCGCCTCGCAGCCGGCGATCAGGACACTCCTCCGGTCAGCGGATCTGTGCAGCTGCGCCGTAGCACCGAGCTTTAAGGCCTGCTAGTGCCGGAATCGCCGGAAACCTGCCATTTCACCCCAAGCTTCCATACGAAGCCGCAACGTTGCAGCGAACTGGATGCCGCGTCCTCGCAGCCCTGCCCTAGTCCTCGCCCAGCGTGAGCGCGTGCAGGAAGACGGCGTCGCTGAGCACGTTCTCCGGCAGGTCGTCCTGGACGAACTCCAGCATGATGTCCAGGTCCTTGCCGTTGCCGCGCAGGACATCGGCGACCGTTTGCCAGAGACCGGCCCGGTTCCGCAGTGGAAATCGCTCGCCCGCCGGTCCCCAGGAGAAGCAGTGGACGCCCACGACGTGCGGGAGAACCTCGTGCAGCGAGTCCAGCGCCTGCTGGTCTGAAAGCCCGACGGCGGGCTGCCAGTAGGTGCCGACGTTCGGGTGGTTGACGCGGTTCAGTAGTTGGAGCGTCGTAACGGGGGAGTCTGTGAGGGTGTTGCCGTGATACTCGAAGGCGACGGCGATCCCGCGTCCTGCGGCGAGGTCTGCGATCCGCTGGCTGTCTTTCACCACTGACTCCCACGCGTCCGGGCTGGCCTCCGCGGAGCCCAGCCCGCCGGCCCATACGCGGATCCTCGGCGCTCCCAATGCCGCCGCCAGATCCAGCGGACGGTCGAAATCTCCGAACGTCCCGCAGCGGTAGTACGAACCGAGCGACAAGACCGTCAGTCCGGCGGACTCCGTGGCCACCTTGGCTTGGGCAGCTGACCCGATATCACTGACGTGCACATCCGTACCCCACTCAATTCCTGCCAGGCCTGCCTCAGCCGAAATCCTGACCACATCCTCGATTCCATGGGATCGGAGCGTGACGGAGCAGATTCCAGGGGTCAAGTCAGCAAGCGAAGGGTGTTCGGTCATGCGCCCACAATACCGGGAATGCGCTTACCCGGGGAATGTGTCGCATGCGGGCCGAGTATCCAGCCACTAATTCGACTTGCTCAGCGTCCGGCCCATGATGGCCTGGGTCAATGCATCAATGACCTCCGCATTGGCCAGCGGATTGCGGATCAGGGTGAAGTCGACGTCGCCCACTGGCGGCAGGCCGAACCGCTGGGTGATCACCTTCAAGTCCTCCGGAACGAGTGAGGCGGGCATGACGGCAACCCCAATGCCGGCCCGCACTGCCGCCAGGACACCGCTGATCTGCTTGGTGCTGCAGGTGATCCGCCAGGTGCGTCCGGCGGCTTCCAAGGCGTCAATGGCGAGCTTTCTGCTGAGGCTCGGGGCGGGGTAGGCGATCAGCGGGACAGGAGCGCCGGGTTCCAGGACTGTCTGCTCAACACCCACCCACGCGAAGTTGTCATGCCGGACCACGGTTCCCTCCTTGGCCCCGGCCACCCATTTGACGAACACCAGATCCAGCTGGCCCGCGTTGAGCCGTTTGTAGAGTTGGTCGCTTTGGCTGACTGTGAGTTCAAGGTTGATCTGCGGGTACAACTGCCGGAATTCGCGAAGGATCCGGGGCAGGCCCGTGATGGCGAGGTCGTCGGCTGTGCCGAAACGGAGGCGCCCGCGCATGGCCGATCCCGAAAAGTAGCGTGCAGCCGAATCGTGGGCCGCCAGAATGCTGCGGGCGAAACCGGCCATGGCGTCCCCGTTGTCGGTGAGCCTGACCTCGCGCGTATCGCGGGCAACGAGGACCCGCTTGGCGGCTGCTTCCAACTTCCGGACGTGCTGGCTCACTGTCGGCTGGGCGAGTCCAAGCCGTTCGGCGGCCTTGGTGAAACTCAGCGTTTCCGCAACGGCGAGGAAGGAGCGGAGCTGGACAGGTTCGAACACGGAACTCCTCAAAGCGCAGGTCAGCGCAGGGCACGGGTGCTGCGCAGGGGACGGTAGCCCATTGCATTCCGCAATGCTAGTTATAGGCGCAATACGCTTCCACAATTGCTGCTGGCAACCATAGCGTTAAACGCATCCCACCGAAACTCCCATCCGAGGACTACTTTTGGCACCCCCACCGCCTTCAGCGGCACACGTCAGCCAGCCCGTCATCGATTCCCTGTCCGCTGGTCCCCTGCCGGAGACAAAGCAGCCGGACACCGTCACCCAGCCACTCGCCGTCGTGAGTGAAAAGCTGCCCTGGCGGCACACCTTCATTTCCTTGAAGGTGCCCAACTTCAGGATCTTCGCGATGGGCCACTTCATCGCGGTAATCGCCATCTGGATGCAGCGCATCGCCCAGGACTGGATGGTGCTCCAACTCTCCGGTTCCGTCACCGCCGTCGGAATTACCGTGGCGCTGCAGTTCATGCCGTCACTGTTCCTTGGACCCTGGGGCGGCATGATTGCCGACCGCTTCGCCAAACGGAAGATCCTCATCATCTGCCAGTCGGCGGCAGCGGTGCTGGCGGCCGTCCTTGCGGCGCTGTCCCTCACCCACACCGTGCAGGTCTGGCATGTCTACGTCATCGCGTTGGTTCTGGGCTTCGTCACGGTCCTTGACCAGCCCGCCCGGCAGGTGTTCGTCAACGAACTCGTCGGACCCAAGTACCTGCGCAACGCCATCAGCGTCAACTCCACCACGTTCCAGCTCGGCGGGCTCATCGGCCCCGCCCTCGCCGGCTGGTTGCTGACCGCCGTCGGTGCGGGCTGGGCTTTCGCTGGGAACGCCGTGGCCTGCTGCTCCACCGTGACCATGCTGATGCTGTTGCGTAAGGACCAGCTGCATCTCAGCCAGCCGACGCCCCGGAAGAAGGGCATGCTGCGCGAGGGCCTCAACTACGCGCTCAGCAAGCCCACTATCTACTGGCCGTGGCTGATGGCCGGATTCGTGGCTGTTTTCGCCATGAGCCTGCCGGTCCTGCTGGCCGCTTTCGCGGACCACGTGTACGACGCCGGCGCCGGAGGCTACGGACTGCTGAACGCCATGGTTGCGCTCGGTGCACTGGCAGGCGCCATCGCCTCCACCCGCCGCAGGCAGCTGCGGCTGCGCTCGGTGGTGCTCTCCGCCGGTCTGTACGGACTGATGCTCTGCCTGGCGTCGGTGATGCCGTCCATGGTGTTGTTCAGCGCGACCATGGTCCTCTCCGGTTTCTGGTGCCTGATGTTCCTCACCGCCGCCAACCAGATGGTCCAAACCAGTTCCAACATGAGCATCCGCGGCCGGGTCATGAGCCTTTACCTGGTGGTGCTCATTGGCGGGCAGGCCATCGGCGGCCCGATGATGGGCTGGCTTGCCGAGCCCCTTGGTCCGCACGTGGCCATCCTTGTGGCAGGCGGGGTGCCGGCCATTGCTGCGGCGGTAGTCGCCGTCGTCCTTGCCCGGAAGTCCTCGCTGCACATCAAGGTTGACCTGCGGGACCGGCGCCGGGTCCTTCGGATCGTGCAGGAGCCGCAGACGGCCTGATCACCGCCTTGGTGGGAACACGCCGTCGAGTCTCCAAGCATGGAACCAAAAGAACCCCGGATCCAATGGATCCGGGGTTCGCTGTGAGCGGGCGACGGGAATCGAACCCGCGTATCGAGCTTGGGAAGCTAGCGCTCTACCATTGAGCTACGCCCGCACTGCCGGTGGAAATCCACCGGGCGAGTCCTAGCTTAGCGCAGTTGTGGGACTCCTCCTGACAAGAGCTCCCGGCCGGGCCCAACGTACGCGGCGGGTCCCTACGTGAACAGTTTCATGCCGTTCCAGCCGATGCCCACCTGCCGTTGTGCGCCCCATACGCCACTGCCCAATCCGTAGTCCACCAAGTACCCGTCGACTGTTTGAGCGGTGATGCTGCGCGTTCCCGGGCCCGACAAGCCGAAGCTTGGGACAATGGCTTTCATCGTTCCCCACCCGGATCCGATACTGCTTGGCAGTCCCCTGAAACCGCCGATGCCGTTGCCCGGGTAGCTGAGCAGGACTCCGGAGGTGGTGGTGGCGAGGATGTCGTTGGCGCCGTCCGCGTCCCAATCGGCCATGGTGAGGCCCATGCCGGCCCAACCGGTCCCGATGTCAACCCGGTACGTCAGCGCCCTGCCGGACGTGTTGGGGTAGTAGCGCAGACCGCCGTCAGGGAAGTAGCCCACGACGCCCGGGTATCCCTGGTTGCTGGACCACTTGCCGACTGTGATGGTCATGGCGTCCCAGTCGCCGGTGCCCACGATGATCTGCGTGGAGAATGAGCCGCCGGGCCAGCCTTTGAAGAGGCCAAGGGTCCCGTTGCTCCACTGCGCCAGGAGATCGTAGACTCCGTCCGAATCCCAATCGACCACGAACGCCTGCTTCAACCCTGTCCAGTTGGAACCGATCTGCACCGGCGCCCCGTAGCCGCCGCTGGCCAGTGCCGGGTAGCGGAGCAGCCGTCCGGCTCCGTCCGCGGCGACGAGGTCCGCCCCGGAAGTGATGCTCGAATAGATGGCGGGGTTGCCGGCAAAGTACTGCTCCAGAGTGGCAAAGCCCCGGCGCTTCATGTCGGTTGCCAGGTCGACGCCCACATAGCGCAGGTGCCACGGCTCGTAGCTGTACCCCGTGATGTTCGTGTAGCCGTTGGGGTAGCGGATGATGAAGCCATATTTGTACGCATTCGCCGCCACCCAGATACCCGCGGCGGTGTCGCCAAAGCAAGTGCTGAGCCCGCAGGATCCGTTGGCGTTGCCGACGTCCACCGCCAACCCTGTTTGGTGCTCGCTGTAGCCGGGCCGGGCCGAGATCAGGTCTGCTTGCGCCTGGCCATACAGGCTGACGTAGGAGGCATACACCTGTTGCTGCTGCGCGTAGGAACGGTAGCCGCTCACCACTGCCAGCCCGCCTGTCCCTGCATCGGCGGCGCCTTGGAACAGCCCGTTCAGCCAGGCCGCCGCCTGGGCCCGCAGATATTGGCCCGAACCACGGGCGTTCACCAGGTCACCTGGTGCGTAGGTCACCGGGTTCAGTGGTCGGGACTTGTTCACCAGAACAGACTGGGTGGCGGGATCGCCCACGGGGTCGAGCGCCGGAAGGGGATTGGCCAGCGACGGCACCAGCGCATTCACGACGGCGGCAGGTACTTTGGCGGGGCTGGCTGCGGTGGCTGAGGCGATCTGTGCTGCGGTTGCGGGGCCGGCTGTTGCGGGGGCCGCGGCAGCGAGGGCGCCGACCATCACGGTGGCGAGGAAGGCAGCGCAAGCGGCCAACCGGCGTCGGGCATTCCTTGGTGTTCCTGGTCGATCCTGAACCGGCATGTCGCCCCCCACTCGGTTTTTGTCCAGCGGCAGGACTCTACCCGGGAGGGCGGCGCGTGTCAGCAGTGTGCACCAAAAAAGACATCAGGTAACCATTCGGTCAAGGCTCGGTGGTCGTGTGTCGCGGTCGGCACTGCGCTGACTATTCTGAAGGTGTTAGCTGCAGCGTATGGGGAACCCGGCTACGACATTTGAACCGTAGGCCGAAAGTGGGTTTTCCGTGGCATTCGCAGCCAATGAAGTGGTGATCAGTCGGGACGCCATGACCGTTTACGGTTTCCTCATGGACGGGATGAACAACTCCCTCTGGCGCTCGGACGTCCGCAGCATAGCGCTTCGGTCCGGCATCCGCGGCCAGAAAGGTGCGTCATACCAGCAGACGGTGGCAGGACCCGGTGGTCGTCCCATCGCGGCGGACTTCACCATCACCGAGGCCCGGCCCGGAGCAGAAGTCCGGTACGCCGTCGTCGCCGGACCCGCCCGGCCTACAGGCGGGTACTACCTCAGCACCGAAGGCGCCACCACCCGGCTGCGCTTCGCTCTGGAGTACCACCCCAAAGGGCTGCGGAAGCTCATGAACGGGATGATCCAGAAGGCCTTGGAAGTGGAAGTAGGGCAGCTGGAACGGCTGAAGTCCGCGATCGAGGCCAGCTCCTAGCTGGCGAACCGCAGGCCGCCCCAGCCGGTGCCGATAGTGACGGGGGTGGTGAGGCGTCCCGAACTGAGGTCCCAGTACTCCACCTGCCCGTTGCGGTCCAGGCCGGCCACACCCACGGAGTCAGGCCCCGTGAGGCCGCTCAGCGCCCTCAACCCGATGTAATCCGTCCACGCGCTACCTACCACCGGCCGCGATTCCTGCTTGGGCGTGCCCAAGCCGCTGCCGCGGTACAGCCGCAGTGTCCCGTTCGGCTCGGTTGTCAGCAGGTCCTCGAAGCCATCGGCGTTGTAGTCCACCATGGTCACGCGGACGGAGGTGTTGCCAGTTCCGATCGCTGCCTGGCTGCGAATGTAGCTCAACCCGGTGTTTTTATACAGATACAGGTTGCCGCCCTGGTCCATCGCGACGATCTGCGGCAGCCTGTTGTTGGCGCACCACGTCCCTACGGAAATGTTCAGGGTGCCCCACCCCTGGCCCAACACCACAGGATCCTTGAACCCGCCGCTCTGAAGGCCGGGGTAGACCAGCAACGCACCGTCAAGGCGTTGATACAGAAGGTCGAAGACGCCGTCGCGGTCCCAGTCCGTCACAAAGAGATCCTTGAGGCCCACGAATCCGCCGCCAATCCGTTTGCCCGGACCAAACCTGCCGTTGCCCCACGACGGATACGCCACCACTGAACCGTCTCCTGCGATGGACACGAGATCGCCGGCGCTGCTGATGGAGGCCGCACTCAAGTCGACGGTCGGTGGTTGATGCTTGGAACCGGGCTCGCAGACTGCCACAGGATCAGTGGGCGGAGTCACGGTTCCGCCGGGGCTGGTGGTGGTCCCTGCCGGCAGCGTCGTGTAGCCGAAGAAATTGACCACACCCCAAAGGGTGTAGCGGTTGGGGGTCGTCTGCCAGTTGCCGTCCGTGTAGGTGATGCCAATGCCCATGACATTGAACCGGGGATCCCGCAACAAAGCATCGTGCCCCGGTGAACCCTTCCACCACTCCACAAGTTGCGCGGCGTCGCGGTCCCAGCGGACAGCAATGACTTCGCCTGCGCCGTTGTTCGGGTTCATCGCGCGGGGATCGGTCCAGAAGTTGGGCCGGTGCTGGATCACTTCGCGCGTTGCAATGTTGTTGGACCACTCCTGGGCCAGGCTTGCCACCGTCGCGTGGTACTTCACCGGTGCCAGGCCCAACGATGCCCGGTAACTGTTGATCGCGTTGAACACCGTCAGGATCGCGGCGCTGTTGTTATCCGGAAGGAGCGCCAGGGCCCCGTTCTCGAGCTGAGGATCGTGGTTCGGGGCCTTGCCGGGGAAAGGTGTGGGGGAGTCGGTGGCGGGGGCCGGGGTGGATGGCTCGTTACCCGGGGTGCTTACCGGCGACGGCGTCTGGCTGGGTGACGGTGATTGGCTTGCTTCCGTTGCTGTTGGGGTTGGTTCCGGGTTGGCCTCGGCTGTTCGCGTCGGCTCGGCTGTTTGCGTTGCGGTTTGCGTAGGCGCCGGGCCCGCGGCCTCCGCTGTCGGCGTCGAGCCGGAGGAAACACTACCGGCGCTCTGCTGGGGAGTGGGTTGAGCCTCTGTCGGCTGGGGAGGGGTGGGCGTAGCGGCCGGAGTGGGATCCGACGGATTATCCGGTCCCCACGATGGCCCGATGTTCGGCACAGGCGGAGGCGTCTCAAACACCGGATCTACTGCGACCGGACCGCTTTCGCGCACCGAAGGTGTCTGCGCGGGCGACTCTGTTGTGGGCATAGGACCGTCAGTCCCACCCCTGGCAGGGTCCACCGCAGAAGGTGAGGGAGCCGCCGTCGGGCTTTCTTCCGGAACCGCCAGT
This sequence comes from Paenarthrobacter sp. NPDC057981, assembly GCF_042886835.1. Taxonomy (NCBI): domain Bacteria; kingdom Bacillati; phylum Actinomycetota; class Actinomycetes; order Micrococcales; family Micrococcaceae; genus Paenarthrobacter; species Paenarthrobacter sp. NPDC057981. Next base: position 264,242 of record NZ_JBHVQI010000003.1, on the reverse strand, counting down.
CCGGACGGGACGCTGGACGACGGAGTGGCGCTTGCACCAGGTGCCGCCTCGGTCGCCGGCAGGATCTGGCTGGACGCGGCCATGCAAAGTGCCAGTGCGCCAGCCAGCACAATAGCGGCAGGCGCTGCCAGTTTGTTCACAATTACCCCGCGGTTGCTCGTTGCCCCCAGGTACGGGCGCGGCTTTACATGTCCGGGAACTATAGTCCCATGGGGCGGCCCGGACAATGCATGGGGTATTTGGCCTATGGGGTATTTTTGATGACGTGCTGATCTCTGACCGCGACATACGTGCCGAAATCGACTCCCAACGGATTGTTCTTGAGCCGTACGATCCCGCGATGGTGCAGCCGTCTTCCGTGGATGTGCGTATCGACCGGTTCTTCCGGCTCTTCGACAACCACAAATACGCCCACATCGACCCGGCAGAAGAGCAGCCCGAGCTGACCCGCCTGGTGGAAGTGGAAGGCGACGAGCCTTTCATCCTGCACCCCGGAGAGTTTGTGCTCGGCTCCACGTATGAAACCGTGAGCCTGCCCGATGACATCGCCGCCCGACTTGAGGGCAAGTCTTCGTTGGGTCGCTTGGGGCTGCTGACGCACTCGACCGCTGGCTTCATCGATCCCGGTTTCTCCGGACACGTCACGCTTGAGCTCTCCAACGTGGCTACGCTGCCCATCAAGCTGTGGCCGGGCATGAAGATTGGCCAGCTGTGCTTCTTCCGCCTGACCTCCGCTGCTGAGCACCCCTACGGTTCCGGCGAATACGGGAACCGCTACCAGGGCCAGCGCGGGCCCACCGCGAGCCGCAGCCACCTGAACTTCCACCGGACGTCCATCTAGCTTTTTGCGCCGAGGGGTGGCCCCTTTCGGTTTAGACGTAGACCCTCACCGAAGGTTCAAAGGGGAGGCGTTACGCCGGAGCGCGGTCCGGGGTCCGCGGCGGGGCTTTGGGGGTTCTTCGGAGGGCCTTGACCACGGGCTCCACGAAACGGGCCGCCAACGGGCCAAGGATGGCCATGATGAGGACGTAGGCCGTTGCCAGCGCCGCGAGCTCGTGCGGAACAGTTCCGGAAGCGACCGCCAGACCGGCGATGACAATGGAGAACTCACCGCGGGCAATCAGCGCGGCCCCCGCGCGGAACCGACCGGGCTTGGCGATTCCGGCCCGCTTGGCGGCCCAGATTCCGGTAAGCATCTTGGTGGCAGCAGTGAGCAATGCCAACAGAAGGGCCCAGCCAAGGACAGGCGGAATCGACGTGGGGTCGGTGTTGAGTCCGAAAGCCACAAAGAAGATTGCCGCGAACAAGTCCCGCAGGGGTTCCAGGATCCGCGTGGCGGTGTGGGCGGTGGCGCCGGAGATGGCGATGCCCAACATGAACGCTCCCACAGCGGCGGAGACCTGAAGGGCGGAGGCGATTCCTGCCACCAGCAAGGCAAGGCCCAACACGTTGAGCAGGAAGACTTCGGAGTTCTCGCTATGGATGGCTTGCGAGACCCGCTGGCCGTACTTGAGGGCGATCACCAGGACCACTGTGACAACGGCCAGGGCGATGCCTACCGTCTGCAGCCCGCCCAGGAACCCTACGCCGGCAAGGATTGCCGTGAGGATGGGCAAGTAGATAGCCATGGCCAGGTCTTCGAACACCAGGATGGACAGCACTACCGGTGTTTCCCGGTTGCCGATCCGGCCAAGGTCGGTGATGACCTTGGCAGCGATGCCCGATGAGGAGATATAGGTAACGCCGCCCATGACGATCGCGCCGACCAGCCCCCAACCCAGCAGCACGGCCAATCCCGCGCCTGGCAGGAAGTTCAGGACGAAGTCGACAACGCCGGCCTGCCACGAGCGGCGAAGCCCCGTGACCAGCTCGGACGCCGTATATTCCAATCCGAGCATAAGCAGAAGGAGAATGACGCCGATCTCGCCGGAGAGGTGCGCGAACTCGTGCATGCCGTCAAGCTTGACGAAACCGCCGGCACCGAATGCCAACCCACCCACAAGGTAGAGGGGAATGGGCGACATGCCGATTCGGCCCGCTAATCGAGCCAGGAGGCCGAGGCAGAATACGACGGCCCCCAGTTCAACGAGGGCTAATGCGAGCGGATCCATTCCGGTCAGCCGTTGCGGAGGATGTCGGCTGCCGAGTCAAGTCCTTCCTGGGTGCCGACCGCTACGAGCAGATCGCCAGTGTGAAGAACGACGTCGGGTGCCGGCGAGGGGACAACCTCACCTTCGCGCATGATCGCCACGATGGAGACACCACTGCGTGTGCGGATTTGGGCCTTCCCCATGGCCTGGTTCACGAACGGGGAATCAGCGGTGATCGAAAACTGGCGTGTGACGATGCCCGGGACTTCGCGGTGTGCTTCGGCAAGGCGCATGGCAATATGCTGCCCGCCCAGAAGGTTCCCGAGAGTCGATGCCTCGTCTGCTGTCAACGGAATGGAGGCTTGGCACGTATCGGGGTCATCCCACGTTGAGACGAAAAGCTCCGTTTCGCCCTCGCGCAGTTCCACCACCCCAATGCGGCGGCCCGAAGCCGTCACGAAGTCCTTCCGGATGCCAAGGCCCGGAAGTTCGGTCTCATCCACGTTCATAGCTCCACCCTAAACTCTGTTGAACCGGTCCGGTACGTTGTTGACGCCCGACAGGTCCTATGTAGTTAACGCACTGGTACTACGGCTATTTCCACCTTGGCTGGCGGTTTCACGGGAAGGATCACCAGGAGGCCCGCCAGGAGCACCACCATGATCCCCAGGATGCCCCAGCGCTGGGCTTCCCCGGCAGCGACGACGGGAGATGCGATTGCGATGCAGAGCGTGAACAGGGTGGGCGCCAGGAAGCTGACGGCCCGTCCCGTCGTGGCGTAAAGACCGAACAACTCGCCGGACTCACCTGCCGGGGCAAGCCTGGCGAGGTATGCCCGGGAAGAGGACTGTGCGGGTCCGACGAACAAACACAGGAGAAGCCCGAAGACCCAGAAGGTGGAACTGCCAGGCCAGGGGCTCCCGAAGAAGACGTAATCACCGTTGCCCAGGACCAAGATGAAGGTTCCCGCAATGAGCAGGCCGATCAACGACAACACGATGACGGCTTTGGGTCCGATCCTGTCGTCCAGGAAGCCACCGATGATTGCGCCAACAGCGGCGACCACGTTGCCAAAGATGGCGAAGAAGATAACTTCCTTGAGCTCGAAACCGAAGGTCCCTGCGGCGATCACGCCGCCGAAGGTGAAGACTGCGGCGAGGCCATCGCGGAAGATCGCGCTGGAGAGCAGGAAGTAGATGGTGTGCGGGCTGGTCCTGTAGATGGCCCCGATGCGGCGGATCAGCAATTTATAGGACTCGACGAATCCCAAGGCCGCCGTGTCTTTCTTCACGGAGACCTCGGGGACAGCAAACATCACCGGGAGGGCAAAGATGAAGAACCACAGCGCAGAGAAGACGGCGACCAGCCGGATGTTGAGTGAATCCTGGGTAGACGCCCCAAACCAGTCGAACGAAGGCTGGACAAAAAGTTGCAGGACCAGCAGGAGCGCCACGATCCCGCCCAGATAGCCCATTCCCCAGCCGAAGCCGCTGATCTTGCCGATGTTGCGGGGTGTGGAGATCTGGGCCAGCATGGCGTTGTAGTTCACCCCGGCAAACTCGAAAAACACGTTGCCCAGTGCGATCAGGCAGACTCCGAGGAGCAGGAACTCGGGCCGCGGGAAGACGAAGAAGCACAGCCCGGTGAGCAGTGCCGTGGCGGCTGTGTTGACGCCGAGCCATAGTTTCCTCCTGCCGCCGGCATCGGAGCGTTGGCCCGTGACGGGCGCAAGCAGCGCGATGGCCAGGCCCGCGATGGCAAGGGCGGCGCCTAAAGCAGCCGAGGCCGCGTCTTCTCCGCCGAAGGCATTGGAGGTCAGGTACACCGTAAAGACGAACGTCGTCATGACGGCGTTGAAGGCTGCCGATCCCCAATCCCAGGACGCCCACGCGAGGATTTGTCCCTTCTTGGAGGTGACCGGACCGGAGGCAAGCTCGGATGTCGGGTTGGAGGCTTCGGGAACTGCGGCCGCGTTCATAGTGTGAATGCTATCGGGGCGGCATGGACTGCGTGGGGATGACAGACCGCTATGTGGACAACAGCAGTCGTCGGGCGGTTGGGACGGGGAAGTGGCCTAAAAGTGTCCTGGCCCCTTGATAAACTGGATGAACTGAACCCAACGTATGACCGCCTGCTCCAACTTTTGACAATTCTTTTCTGACTTTGCGGAGAAAACAGTGATCACAGTTCTCGCCATTACCTTTGCAGCGGCAACTGTGGCGCCCTTGATCTTCCGCTCGCTGCGAAGGAATGCGTTCTACGTTCTGGCCGCCGTCCCCGCGGCCGCCTTCATTTGGCTGGTCCTGCAGTACAGCTCCGTATATTCCGGCGAGGGCATAAAAGATGTCCTGCCTTGGATTCCCAGTTTGCACCTTGAACTCGCGTTCCGCATGGACCCCCTGGCGTGGGTCATGTCGCTGCTCATCCTGGGAGTGGGTTCGCTGGTGCTGGTCTACTGCGCCCGGTACTTCAAAAACAAGGATTCCGGCCTGGGGGGCTTCGGTGCCCAGCTGCTGGCTTTCGCTGGTGCCATGTTCGGATTGGTCACCTCCGACGACCTCCTGATGCTCTTTATCTTCTGGGAGCTCACCACCATCCTGTCGTACCTCCTGATCGGTTATGCCCGCACCCGTTTGGCGGCACGACGGTCTGCCCTACAGGCACTGATGGTCACCACGGCAGGCGGTCTGGCGATGCTCGTCGGCTTGATCATCCTGGGCCAGGCCGCCGGAACTTACCGCGTCTCCGCCATCCTCGACCAAGCCGGGTCGCTCCTTACTGGACCTATGCAGGGCGCGGTGGACGCCGCCGTCGTGCTGGTCCTGGTGGGTGCCATCACCAAATCGGCGCTCGTCCCCTTCCACTTCTGGCTGCCGGGGGCCATGGCGGCCCCGACACCGGTCAGCGCCTACCTGCACGCGGCTGCGATGGTGAAGGCTGGCATCTACATCGTGGCCCGCCTGGCGCCGGGCTTTGCATCTTCGGAGTTCTGGCTGCCGTTGGTCCTTGGGCTTGGCCTGGCCACCATGATCATCGGTGGCTACCGTGCGCTGCGGCAGACGGACATCAAACTCATCCTCGCTTACGGCACCGTGAGCCAGCTCGGGTTCCTCACAATGGTGGTGGGACTGGGCCGGCCCGACGCCGCCTTGGCCGGTCTGGGGTTGCTGCTGGCGCACGGCCTGTTCAAAGCCACGCTGTTCCTGGTAGTCGGCATCATCGACCACCAATCCGGAACGCGCGATATCCGTAAGCTCTCGGGAGTCTTCCGATCGTCCCGAGCCCTTGGCGTGGTTGCCGCGATCGCCGCCGCGTCGATGGCTGGCGTGCCGCCGCTGGCCGGGTTCGTCGCCAAGGAGTCGGTCTTTGAGGCCTTCGTCCACTACGGAACAGGCAACGAGGGCGCCCTGGGGATCTGGATCCTGGTGGGCCTGGTTATCGGCTCCATCCTCACGTTCGCTTACAGTGCCCGTTTCATGTGGGGAGCGTTCGCCGTCAAGCCGGGCGTGGAGCCCACTCCGTTTAAGCCCATCAAGCCCTCGTTCCTCGCGGCCCCGGCGATCCTCAGCCTTCTCAGCATCGTGTACGGGGTATGGCCCACGCCGGTGGACACCTGGATTCAGCCTTACGCTGCGTTGTTCGCCACCGGACCGGACGCCGTCGACGCCGGACACTTGGCTTTGTGGCACGGCCTGACGCCCGCTTTGGGCCTGACGGCGATAACGTTCGTGCTGGGCGCGGCGATGTTCTACGGCCGCAACGTCGTTGCCCGCCTCCAGGGCCTGGTCCCTGATTGGGTCGACGGCGACCGCGCGTACCAGAACACGATTGGCGCGCTGGATGATGTTGCGGTCTGGGTCACCGGCCGCACCCAGCGGGGTTCGCTGTACTTCTACCTGGCAGTGATCCTTACTGTCGCTTTCGCTGTTCCCCTGGCTGCCATCGTCATTGCCAACAAGCCGTTGCCTGACGGGATCTACTTCGTCGACCCGAACTCGCCGCTGCAGATGGTGCTGGGCGTGGGAATCGTAGTGGGAGCGCTGGCCGCGGTCCGGGCCAACAAACGATTCCTCGCCGTGCTGATGGTGTCCGTCACCGGCTACGGCATCGCCCTCATGTTCGCGCTGCAGGGCGCCCCGGACCTTGCCCTGACCCAGATGCTCGTGGAAACCATTGTGCTGGTGGCCTTTGTCCTTGCCATGCGCAGCCTGCCTGCAGAGTTGCGTGACAGGACCGGCGGCCGGCTCAGGGTCATCCGCGTCATCATCGGCGCAGCGTTTGGCATCACCATGATCTTCGTGGCGATCTACGCGATGGGCGCCCGTGTGGCCACCCCGGTCTCCCTCGACTTCCCGCGCCTTGCCTATGAGGGCGGCGGGGGCTTGAACGTGGTCAACGTGACCCTGGTGGATATCCGCGCTTGGGACACTTTTGGCGAGATTTCCGTGTTGGCTATCGCCGCCACAGGCGTGGCGAGCCTGATCTTCGTCCGAAGCCGTGGCGACCGCATCAAAACGTCCGAAGCCGTGCCGGAAGGCAGCGTGGGGCGCCGCACCGGCGTCGAGCGTGATTCCCGGACGAGCGCCACGCTCGCCGTCGCCCGGAAGTTCACGGCCGTCACCCGTGACGCCTGGCTGGTAGCTGGCCGGACCTTGGCTCCCGAGCGGCGATCGATCATTTTCGAAGTCGTCACCAGGCTCATCTTCCATTCGCTGATCGTCTTCTCCATCTATCTCCTCCTCGCGGGACATAACCTGCCCGGCGGCGGGTTTGCGGGCGGCCTCACAGCCGGGCTTGCCCTGACCATCCGCTACCTGGCCGGTGGACGGTTTGAGTTGAGCGAGGCAGCGACCGTCAGTGCCGGAACACTTCTGGGAACGGGACTTGCGACGGCGGCGGCCTCAGGTGTCGTGCCGCTGTTCCTTGGCGGACAGGTCTTCCAGAGCGCCATCATCGAGTTCTGGCTGCCCGTCTTCGGTGACGTCAAGTTCGTCACGTCCACGATTTTCGATATCGGCGTGTACATCGTGGTGGTGGGACTGGCGCTGGATGTCCTCCGCAGCCTCGGTGCGGAAATCGACGAGCATTTTGAAGGCCAAGGCGCGCCCCTGACGGCGGAAGACGCCGCAGAACAGGCCGAACAGGCCGCGCAAGCGGAGCCGGCCGGACTGGCCGAATCCGCTGCCGAATCTGCCGCCTCCGGGAAAGGTACCGCATGAGCATCAACCTGACCCTGCTGATCGTCATGGGTGTTCTCTACGCCTGCGGCATCTACCTCATCCTCGAGCGCAGCCTCACGCGCGTGCTGCTGGGGCTGATGTTGCTGGCCAACGCCACGAACATCCTCATCTTGAGCACGGGAGGGTATGCCGGGCTGGCTCCCTTCTTCACCAAGGAAACAGACCCCCATTCCTACAGCGACCCCCTTCCGCAGGCTCTGATCCTCACATCAATCGTCATCTCTTTCGCCGTGACAGCGTTCATGCTCGGCATCATTTACCGGACCTGGGTCCTTGCCCGACAGGATGAAATCCAGGACGACCTCGAAGACGTCCGCGTGGCTAAAACCCCGAGCTTCGATGCCGAGGACGATGCGATCGTGCCCTTGGAGACCTCGGAGTTCGCGGTCACCCCGTCCAGTACCTCGGACCGGAACCACCCGGAAGCCACAGAAACCCCCAATACGTCATCGACGCAGGAAGGAGGCAGCGCGTGAATCTCGCAAACCTGTCGCCGCTGGCTGTCCTCCTCCCGATTTTGGGCGCCGCGCTGGCGTTCCTGCTGATCCGGCACCAGACCGCCCAGCGGGTAGTCAGCATCGGCATCCTCAGCAGCACCTTGCTGTTGGAGTGCCTCCTGCTGTTCTCCGTCTGGAGTGGCGGCACCACCTCCGTCACTTTGGGTGGCTGGCTGCCGCCCTGGGGCGTGGTGCTGGTCGTGGACCAGTTCTCCTCGCTCATGCTCGTGGTTTCGTCCGTGGTGAGCCTGGCGGTTTTGATCTACGCCACAGGCCAAGGCATGGCCGACGGCGACCAGGAAGCGCCCGTTTCGATCTTTCACCCCACCTACCTCATCCTGGTGGCGGGCGTGTCCAATGCCTTCCTCACAGGTGACCTCTTCAACCTCTACGTCGGCTTCGAGATCCTGCTGACGGCAAGCTATGTGCTCATGACCCTGGGCGGCACCGGCCCGCGCATCCGTGCCGGCGTCACGTACGTGGTGGTCTCCGTAGTGTCGTCCGTCCTGTTCCTCATTGCCATTGCCATGATTTACGGGGCCACCGGAACCATCACTATGGCGGACCTGGCGGTCAAGCTGGCGGAACTGGACCCGGGCACGCAGAACCTGTTGCACGTGATGCTGCTGGTGGCGTTCGGCATCAAGGCGGCAGTCTTCCCCCTGTCGTTCTGGCTTCCTGACTCATATCCCACGGCTCCGGCCCCGGTCACAGCGGTGTTCGCAGGCTTGCTGACCAAGGTGGGCGTCTACGCGATGGTCCGGACGGAGACTCTCCTGTTCCCCGGAGACACCCTCAACGTCCCCTTGATGGTGGTGGCGCTGCTGACCATGGTGGTGGGCATCCTGGGCGCCTTGGCCCAGAGCGACATCAAACGTCTGCTGTCCTTCACCCTGGTCAGCCATATCGGCTACATGGTGTTCGGGCTGGCCATCAGCTCCGTGTCCGGCCTGGGCGCGGCTGTGTTCTACGTGGCGCACCACATCACCGTGCAGACCAGCCTGTTTTTGGTGACGGGTCTGATCGAACGTCGTGGCGGCAGTTCCTCCATTGACCGGCTGGGTGGCTTGGCCAAGCTCTCGCCTTTGCTGGCCTTGCTGTTCTTCGTCCCGGCCATGAACCTGGCAGGAATTCCGCCGTTCTCCGGCTTCCTTGGCAAGCTCGGCCTCCTGCAGGCGGGCGTGGAGCTCGGCACACCGTTGGCGATCGTGCTCGTAGTGGGCGGTGTGGTCACCAGCCTCCTGACCCTGCTGGCCATCGCAAGGGTTTGGAACAGGGCTTTCTGGCGCAAACCCGAAGATGCCGAGTACCCCGACCCCGTGCTGCTGACCCCCGGAAACGTCGGAGTCCTGCCGCGAACCATGGTGGGTTCCACCGCGGCATTGGTGGTGTTCGGTGTGGCTTTGACCGTCTTCGCCGGCCCACTCTTCCAGATCGCGGACGGTTCAGCTGAAATCATGTTGGACCGCTCGGCCTACATCCATTCGGTGTTGGGCGACGCCGTAGAGGTACCGCCCCTGCCTCAGAACGGTGGTGCGAAATGAGCCGCAAACCGACCTCGTTCCGCACGGAGCTGCCGCTGCTCATCTGGTTGGTCATCGTGTGGGGTGCGCTGTGGCGGGACTTCAGCCCCGGAAACCTGCTCTTCGGCGCATTGATCGCCGTGCTGGTTGCCAAGTTCTTTTACCTCCCGCCCGTGGAGCTCAGCGGCAGGTTCAATATCCTGCGCGCCATCCCGTTCGCCCTGATCTTCCTTGTAAAAGTGGTGGCAGCGAGCTTCGTGGTTCTATACCTGGCTGTTGTCAAAGGGCCCAAGGTCCGTAGCGCCGTCGTCGCTGTTCCCCTGCGGAGCCATTCGGACCTCATGGTGACTGCCACAGGCCACGTCATATCGCTGATCCCCGGATCACTGGTGGTGGAGGTGGACCGTTCGACGTCCACCTTGTACTTGCACGCACTCAACATTTACGGGGAAGCGGACATCGCCAAAATACGCCATGAAACCCAGAACATTGAGGCCGGGCTGATCCGCATTATGGGAACCCGTGAAGAGGTCGAGGCACTGAAATCGGAACCTCGTGCCGGCCTGGAAGGGGCAGTGCTGTGAAGGAACTTGTTTTGGTGGCTACGGCGGTGATCCTCAGCCTCGCAGCTGCAGGTGCAATCATCCGCATCGCGATCGGCCCGTCCCTGCTGGACCGCGTCCTCGCCTCCGACGTCCTTTTGGCTATCGTGGGTGCAGCTCTGGCCGTGGACATGGCAGTGAACCGGCATCTGAACAACCTGATGCTCCTGGTGGCACTTGCGATCATCGGGTTCATCGGCTCGGTAACGGTTGCCCGTTTTGTGGCCGAGAGGAGGGAGCACAGCAATGAATCCTGATGCCTCAGGCGTGGACGTCGTCATCGACGCCGTTACCGTCGTGTTCCTGATTGTCGGTGCGCTGATGTCCCTCGGTGCGGCGATCGGCCTGTTGAGGTTCCCGGACCTGATGAGCCGCATGCACGCAGCCACCAAGCCGCAGGTGCTCGGCCTGTTCCTGATGCTCTCAGCAATCGGCTTGCAGATGCGCACCTGGTGGGTGTGGCCGGTCCTGCTGGTGGCGTGGATCTTCCAGCTCCTCACAGCGCCGGTCTCCGCACATATGGTGGGACGTTCGGCGTACCGGACCAAGCACGGACACCGCGAGAAGCTCACCAAGGATGAACTCGAAGCCGTGGTCCAAAGGGCTGCCGCCGGCCAGGAGCCTCTGGAGCCCTAAGCAATCCGAACCTTAAAGCAACGCGGGGTCACTTATGGCCCATCCCCGAGGGACTTTTGGGCCATAAGTGACCCCGCGTTGCTTGTCCCGGTGGTGCTTAGACGATGTCCTGCGACTTCGCGAAACGGGCAATGGCCCGCTGCGTGCCCCGGCTGGTGAGGACTTGGATCAGCGTGCTCACGAAGGCGGAAACCAACGCAAAGGTCAGGGCCGAGCGAAGGCTCGTTTCCATGTCGTCGTTGCCTGTGGGCGGCTTGTTGCCCGTGGCCTTTTCCCAGCCTTTGTTGACGAGTTTGGTACCGACAAAGCCTGCGCCGAGGCTAATTCCGGCGCCCAACAGCTTGAAAAAGAGGTTCATGCCCCCAGCCTAGCTGTACGGCAGGCTACCTGCGGTTCTCCCGTTCCTTGAGAAACGCAGTCAAGGATCCGACCGGCGCCAGCACCGGGATCACCGGGTGTTCGGCCGACCAAAGGGCGTCCACGGAGTCGAAAGCCGCGATTTCCTTGAGCAAGTAATAGGTGGGCGGCATCAACTTAAGCCCGCCTTCAGCTTCGGCGGCCAAAATTCCGCTGACAGGCATCCACAGTGATTGCCAGGCCTCCGTGGTCTGGTGCCGAGGCTGCGCTTCCGGTGCGGGTTTCGCGATGTAGAAGTAGGTGTCAAAACGCTTGGGCATATCCACTGGAGTGATCCAGTTGGCCCAGGGGCGCAGGGCTGCGGCCTCTATGGCCAGCCCAGCCTCTTCCTGGACCTCGCGGATGGCTGCAGCGAGGACGGTACCCGCGGCCTTCTGCGTCAGGGCTGGATCCGAGGAAATCGAACTCTGTGCCCAGGCGGCAGCGTGGCTGTGGAGCAGCTCCGCCGGGTAATCCCATCCGGCCTGATCCGTTGCATCCACCCGGCCGCCCGGAAACACCACCATCCCCGCAGCGAAGTCCATGGTGCTGACCCGGTGCTGGACGAACGCCTCGAGCCCGGACGGGGTATCGCGGAGCAGGATGACGCTGGCTGCGAGGCGTGGCTCGGACACTGGCGTGGTGTCGGGAAGGCTGGAGCCGGGAAGATCCGTCATGCAGTCATTCTCGCAGGTGCGTTGCGGGGCCTGCTCTGCGTGCCACGGGCGAGGAATGGGGCGCAGAGCGGGCCTCGCAAGGGCAAGGACGGAATATGACCCCGCCTGCCCGCCCACCCGGGCTCCCAAGCACGCCAAGGTGTAAACTGAACCAGCCCATCAGGGCAGATTTGATAACGACAGGGGAGCGCCTCCGTCGAATCCTGCACCACGCAGGAGACGCGAGGGCGCTGAGAGTGCGGACAGCCGCAGACCCTCGAACCTGATCCGGTTAGTACCGGCGCAAGGGAGTCGAGCTTCTCAGAGTGTCCGGATCCGGACGGCGCAAGCCAGGTGGACTCCGGGGAGCACTTTCCCCTCCTGTAACCTCAGGAGGCAGAAAATGACCACGGTAAACGTGAAGAAGACCAGTTACGGCTGGCGAGTTGTAGACATCGTGGTGGCAGCCCTCATCGCCATCGCCGGCGGCGTGATCTTCTGGGCCTGGTCTCAGGGCGCCGCGATCGTATCCATCCCCATGAACGCGGCCTACCCGCCGCTGACCGGCCTGATCGCCGGCGGCTGGATGATCCCCGCCGTCCTGGGCATGCTCATTATCCGCAAGCCCGGCGCAGCCCTGTTCTGCGAGGCTGTGGCCGCCACCGGCGAACTCATCATGGGCTCGCAGTACGGCACCACGGTGCTGATCTCCGGCATCCTGCAGGGTCTCGGCGCGGAGCTCATCTTCGCGGCGTTCCGTTACAAGAAGTTCAACCTGCCCACGTCGCTTCTCGCGGGTGCAGGTGCCGGACTCTTCTGCGGCCTTAACGACTCCTTCCTCCCGTGGGGCTGGAACATCGCCTATGAGGCCATCGACAAGCTGACCTACATCGCGTTCTGCACGCTTTCCGGCGCCATCATCGCCGGCGCACTGTCCTGGATCGCCACCCGCGGTCTGGCGAAGACTGGCGTTCTCAGTTCCTTCGCCTCGCGCAAGGCCGCTTCGGAGCCAGTCTTCAGCTGATGCCCGCCACACAGAGCGGCACGGTCAAGCCTGCCGCCATTTCCGCCGAGGGGTGGGGGTGGCGGCATGCGGGGCGTTCCACGCCAGCCATCCAGGGCCTGGACCTGCGGATTGAACCAGGGGAGCGGGTCCTCCTGCTGGGCCCATCCGGGGCCGGCAAGTCCACGCTCCTGCACGCCCTGGCCGGGGTGCTGGGTGACGAGGAAGACGACTCGGACGAGACCGGCTCGCTGCTGATCGACGGCGCCGCGCCCCGGGAGTCGCGGGGCCGCGCCGGGTTGATGCAGCAGGACCCCGAAACCCAGGTGATCCTCTCGCGCGTGGGCGACGACGTCGCCTTCGGTGCGGAGAACCTGGCTGTGCCCCGGGATGAGATCTGGTCCCGTGTGCACGAAGCGCTCGACGACGTCGGCTTGCGTAGCGCTGCCGGCGGCGGTTTGGCGTTGGACCACCCGACGGCGGCACTTTCCGGAGGCCAGAAGCAGCGGCTTGCGTTGGCGGGCATTCTGGCGATGCGGCCCGGGCTGATCCTGCTCGATGAGCCCACGGCCAACCTTGACCCCGCAGGCGTGCTGGAGGTCCGGGACGCAGTGCGCCGCTGCCTGGACAAGACCGGTGCCACGCTGGTGGTTGTGGAGCACAGGGTTTCCGTGTGGAAGGACCTGGTGGACCGGATCGTGGTCCTGCAGCCCGGTTCTGCCGGTGGGGGAACACTGCTGGACGGGCCGCCGGACCAGGTTCTCTCCGAGGCACGATCCACGCTGATGGCAGCGGGCGTGTGGGTACCCGGTTACGTTCCCGCGACCCGGGCACGGCTGCAGGCGGACGGTCCCAGCGAGCTGCTCCTCGTGGCCCAGAACCTTGCGGTTTCCCGGGAAAAGCCCAAGCGGAAGGGCTTCAGGACCGTCCCGCCCGTTCCCGCGCAGAAAGACATCACCGCCCAGGTCAGAGCCGGCCAGGCATTGACCATTACCGGGCCGAACGGTGCCGGCAAGTCCACCTTCGCACTCACCTTGGCCGGTCTTCTGGCGCCGGTGGATGGCGCGGTGAGTGCCGGCGTCGAGCTTTCAGACGGAGCCGGCATTGACCCGTACAAATGGAAAGCCGATCAGCTGATCTCCCGGATTGGCACTGTCTTCCAGGAACCGGAGCACCAATTCGTCACCGGCAAGGTCCTGGACGAGCTCATGTTCGGTCCAAAACACCTTGGCCACGGCGAAGAGCGCGTCGACGAACTGGTGGAGCGGTTGAGACTGGGCCATTTGGTGGACGCGAATCCCTATACCTTGTCCGGAGGGGAGAAGCGGAGGCTCTCAGTAGCCACAGTGCTGGCGGCCCACCCCAAGGTGCTGGTCTTGGATGAACCCACGTTCGGCCAGGACGCCAATACGTGGGCCGAGCTGGCGTCGTTCCTTTCGGAGCTGCTCGATGCCGGGACGGCAGTCGTGTCGGTGACCCACGACCAGGAGTTCAGCGCGGTCCTGGGCGGGACGGAGCTGCGACTGGGGCCGGCAACGCAGGGCGAAGCAGCGCATCAGGAAGCGGGTGCCGCGTGAAGGACGCATTGAATCTGAGCGGAAACCACGCACTCCTGACCCGGGCGAACCCCCTGGCGAAGTTCGTGGCCGTCTTCTTCATCTCGCTGGTGCTGGCCTTGTCCATCGACTGGGTCTCGGCATCCACTGCGCTGATCGCGGAATTGGCACTTTTCCCGTTGGCCGGCCTGACGCTGCGGCTGTTGTGGCTTCGCGCATGGCCGCTGATCATCGCGGCCGTGATCGGGGGCTGGAGCACCGCCATTGTGGCCGCCGACAGCGGCGCTGTACTGCTCGACGTCGGACTCTGGTCCATCAGCGAAGGTTCCCTTCAGCTGGGGCTGGGTTTCATGTTGCGCGGTTTGGCGATCGCCCTCCCGGCGATCCTGCTGATGTCGTGCACTGATCCGACTGACCTTGCCGACGCCTTGGCTCAAAAAGCGAAACTGCCGCACCGCTTTGTCCTTGGTTCCCTGGCCGCCATGCGGCTGGTGGGCCTCCTGGCGGAGGAATGGCAGACCATTGGAATGGCCCGGCGTGCCCGTGGTGTCGGCTCGCAGGGCAGCCCGCTGCAGAGGCTCAAGGCGACGCTGGGGCAGAGCTTTGGTTTGCTGGTCCAGGCTGTCCGCCGGGCTTCCAGGTTGGCCGTGACCATGGAAGCGCGCGGCTTCGGCGGCGGGCAACGGACCTGGGCGCGCGAGTCCACGTACTCATTCCTGGACGTGTGGGTGCTCCTTGGCGGCGTGGCCATAGCTGCCGGCGCAGTACTCACGGCCGTGGGCGCGGGGACATGGAGTTTTGTTTGGCGCTAGCGTGCTGGCAGCTCCTGGATTTCGTCAAAGTCAGACCGCGTGAGGAAACCGAGCTGGGCTTCCTTTTCCTCCAATTGAATGATGGGGCCCAGCTCGAAACATGTCGCCTCCAGGCGGCGGAGGGCTTTCGCGTTGCGTGAATCCGGCTCCACGATGATCCGGTCCTTGCCGGGGATCGAGAACATGTACCTGATAAGGGAGGTGCCAAGCCTCGGGGTGAAGTGTGGAATGGGCCGGGTGGCCGGTGCCAGCAACAGATGCATCCCGATGTCCGCCTCCCGGGCGGGGTAGGCCTCGCCCACAGGGTCGTGAAGGGGCTCGTACGTCTGGAACAATGCCAGGGGCTCGCCGTCGAGGAGGGCCAGGAAGGCATGGTGCGTGTCCAGTGAATCAAGGAATTCGTAGATTCCGAGTACTTCCTCGCGGGATTTCTCCGTCATTCCCCAGAACCTGGCCCTCGGCTGCGAAACCCACTCGTGGATGAGTCCGATGTCCTCGGCCGGGACCAGCGGAACGATCCGGAGCGAGCCCCAGCCGTCGAGCTCCTCGGTGTAGACGGTGGTGCGGACAGAGAAATCCTGTGTGGTGGTCATGGTTTCCTTATGTTGGTGCGGCCGGTGCCGCTGTCAGTGGGTGTCTTTGGCCAGGGCGGACCAGTCGGTGGCCACAGGGAGCAGCCGGCCGTCAGTCCACAGCGGGAGTTGGTCTGCAAAGCGCCTGTGACCGGGGGTTCCGGCGGCACCAAAAGGCACGACCCATCGGCTGTTGGCCCGATCGCCCAGGTCCCAGACATAACGGGCGACAGGACCCCGGAAGCTTCTGTCTTCCACTCCGGGGAGGCTCTCGGTGCTCAGCACGCAACCGGTATCTCCGCCAAGGCCGGATGTGGGTACCGTTGCCGCAATAGCCTCGGGGAGGACGTGTACTGCCGACAGCTTGTGCCGGTCGCCCCAGGATGCTCGGTCCAGCGAAACGTCTTCCCGTGCCGTGTCCTCCAACGCCGCCACAGCTTCCGTGTTCACGTCGATACCCAGTTCCGGGGCCCGGTCCAGCAGTGTCTCCAGTGCAAAGCCGATGCGCGATGCCACAGACAACCATGGCCCGAACAAGGGGGAGTATCCGCTGGGCGTGTCCAACGGAGCCAGAGCCGCGTGCCCGTGGAAGCGCTGGACCAAAGCACCGCGCCAAGCAGCGAAGAGCGCCGCCTGCTGGCTGTCCGCGTCCATCCGGCCATCCCAGGCCAGAAGCTGCGACCTCACGTCCGTTGCCTTCGGGGAGAGCGCGCCGGGGTGAATTGAGCCAAGAATCCGCCGGAAGACGGGCCAAGGACCCAGCAGTGTGTCAGTGTGGATGGCCTGCATATTGTCAACGGTGAGCGTCCCCGCGGGAGCGGACTCCAGCAAGTGCCGGATGCGCACGGCACGATGGGCGGGCGCGAACTCCATGGCTACAGTATTCCCGCCGCCGGCCGCGCGATCGTTGGCGCTGACCGCGAACCGCTGGATCTCGGTGCGGGGCAACGCTGCGTAGTGCCCGTCCCAGGCGTGGCGCGCCGAAGGTGCCGGCGCGGGCAAGCGGCGGTTTGCCGGGTTGCGCTGCGGAACCAACCCGGCAACGAAATGTCTCACAGCCCCCGACGAATCTGCGGCCACCACACTGTTGACGGGCTCCACCCATGCATCGAAGGCAGCTTCAACGTCGGCGACGCTCCGGCTCCGCAGCAGCGGCAGGAGGGCCTCGAAACCCAACCGCCCTTCAACCCGCGCCGGAAAGCGCAAGCTCAGGGCGCCGCCGTCGGGCGTTTCAGAGACGACTGGACCACGGGCAGTCTCGATGATTTCGACCGTAACGGCGTCGCCGCCGCGTACCCTGATGGTTTCGGAACTGACGACGGCGGTTTGCCAGCCTTCCGGGCCGCGCGCCTCGATGTGTTCGCCGTCGGCGTCCCGGATCCGGCGGAGTTCTTCCACGAAAAGGTCCTGATAATCGGCCATGGCGTTGGTGACGGCCCAGGCAGCGTGGCCGGTATGGGCGAAGTGCGGCAAGCCCGGGACGCCGGGGAACGCGAAGCCCACAACGTCGAATTCCGGACACGCGAGCCGCACCTGCTGGTAAACGCCGGGCAGTTCCATCAGGCGGTGGGGGTCTCCGGCGATCAACGGCTGCCCGCTCGCCGTCGTGGAACCGTGGGCGGCCCAGGCGTTGCTTCCTGACCAGACCGGGGCTTCGATGCTGAACAGGTCCACGGCGTCGTCCCCGAGAGCCCGTGCGACGTGGGCGCGGAACATTTTGTTGGGGAAGGTCGAGAAGAGGATGTGGTGCACCAGGAAGACGCCCAAGGGAGTCCAAGGTAGCCAAGGTTCCGGCGTACAGCTGGCTTCGTCGAACTCCTGGCCGCCGCGGAGCCCGTCGTCGAGGGCCTGGTTGATGCCGGCCACGTACTGGGCACACCAGCGCTGGGTCTGGTGGGGGAGCTTGTCGAAGCAGCGGCGTGCTGTGTCATTGAGCCGGGCCTGCCGGGCAAAGCGGTCCCAGACCACGGCGTCGGGGCCCAGCACTTCCGCGGTGCGGCCTTCCGACCGCCAGCGTTCCAGCTCGATCTGCCACGAACGGTCCGCCCCGGCGTTACGGCCTTGGAGGAAGGCGAGTTGATCCGCCGAGTCAGCCCAGAGATGCGGAATGCCCCAGTTGTCCCGGTAGTTCCCGGGACCACCTGCCGGGGCGGAAGGTGGCGTCATGTTCTCTGGCTGCTTTCGGGCTTAGGTTAGGCTTACTTAAGTTCAAGATAGGTGGCATCGGCCGCGCACACAAATTGTGGCCGTTCGTGGAGGGATGCTTTTTGAAGCGCAATTGGGAAGGCGTCGTCCTCAAGGTTATGGGTGCCAAGGACTTCACCTTGAAGGTGACCGGCCGGGAAGAGATCACGCCGGATTTCCTCCGCGTGCACGTTCGCGACGGCGGACTCTTGAAGGCCAGCGGCCTGCACCCCACCATGTGGATCCGGCTGTGGTTCGACGACTCCGGCAAGGCCCATCAGCGCGCCTACACCCTGGTGGACGCGGATCCGGCCTCCGGCACGTTCAGCATGGATTTCGCGATGCACGCCGGGGTGGCGGCTGATTGGGCACGCACTGCCCAAGCCGGCGACACCATCGACGCCACCGTCCAAGGCAGCTCGTTCAGCTTTCCGCAGCCCGCGCCGCGCCGCATTTGGGTGGTGGGCGACCCTGCATCCATTCCCGCCATCAACTCGCTGCTGGACGCGCGGGGATCGGTCCCCGTCACGGCCTGGCTTGAGTACAAGCACGACGCCGACCCCTCCCTTGAGGTGCGGGCCTCGGATTCCGATGTGGTCACCTGGATTCCGCGCAAACGCGACGGGTCAGCGTTGGTCGAGGAGGTGTGTGGTTCGCTGACGTCCGGTTCCGTGGCCGTGGCGGAAGACTTCTTCTGGATCGCGTGCGAAGCGTCAAGTACCCGGGCAATCGTCAAGCATTTGCGGAAGGGCTTGGGCGTGGACAAGCACCGGATTGATGCGCTGGGCTACTGGCGGGCGTAGGTCCTTTACTCGCGCCAGTTCAGGAAGCCCTTTTTGCCTTCCGGAGGGGTGAGCACCACGTCCCGGCCATACTTCTTCTTCGCGTCGGCTCCGAAGAAGGCATCCGGGACTATGCGGACTGCCTTGGCCACTTTGCCGTCCTTCAGGAACACGAACAGCGCCGGTGATGCGGTGTAGCGGTTCTCCTTGGTGAGGGGTTCGCCGAAGGCCTCCTCGATGTCCTTCGCCGGCGTTCCCGACAGGACAAACCCGGCCTGGTCCCACTCGAAGTCCGTGGCATCGGCCAGCTTCAAGGACGTGCCATTGGTGGCGGAATCGAGCACTTTGCTGTTGAGTGGCTCGTTGGATTCGGGCATAACGGTTCCTCCCAGGGAACAAGCGGCAAGAGTGAAGGCCAGGGCAAAGGTGAGCAGGCAGGCTAGGGCGGCGCGGCCTGCGGTAGTCCGCATCCGCCGTCGGGCTTGTTGTTGGTGCGGGACGCTCACGAGGTTGTCCTCGACTCGTCGTTGAACTCCGGGTCCTTGCCCGGGGCCGGTTCGGCGTTATTCGCGTCGCCGGTTTGGTCCATGGGAACTTCGTTGGACGGGTGCGGCAAGAGGTCCGGCCCCACCACCACGGTATCGCCGTTGTTCACGGCTTTCTCAATCAAGTCGGCAAGCTCCTCAGCGCTGGCGTCCGGGTGGGCGATAGCCACGTTGCGGCCTACTTCATTGTTGTACAAATCCATGGCTTCGCGGGGCGCCGGGTTGCCAGGCAGTTGTTCGTGTGCCGTGGCGTAGTCCTCAGCCCATTCGGCGCCGAACTCCTTGACCATCAGGGCGTTCCAGTACGCGTGCCGGAAGGCGTCATTCTGGTCATCGTTCTGGTCGGCGCTGGGGAAGCGCTCATCTGCAACACTGAACGCGTCGTCGTGGATGCCCTTGAAAGCGTTCATTTCGAATGGGCCCAGGCCGTTGAGCAGTTCTGCTTCCTTCTCGGTGACCACCCTTTGGTCAACGACAAAGCGCAGCGGGTCCCAGTCGCCGGGCCAATTGGTGGTCTTGGCGTCACTGACCTGGTACTGCTCCAGTATTTCCTGGGGCGACGGACGATGGTCATCCGTGGCAGCCACTGTGCCCGCCTTGAAGGTCGGCAAAGTTCCAGGACCTTTTCCGGCGGAGCCGGGTGCGCCATCCGTGGATGCAGCAGATTGCTCCTGTGCATTGGCCAGCACTGACCGGGAGGCCTCGTCCATCTGCCGCGAGGTCCTCTCCAGCAGTGGTCGAAGACTGCCCTGCCATTCGGCGGTGAAACGCTCTGAATCGTTGCCACGCCAATGACCGTTCCGGGTGATGAGAGAGTCAAGTTCCCGGGCCCGGCCGGACAGTGCCAGAGCGCCGCTGGCCAGGGACTTTGAGAGTGCTTTGAGTTGGTCGACGTCGGCGCCGTAGAAAGGCATGTTTCCCCCTGTAGTTTCCAATTCATGGTCAGCCATCCCATGCCTTGGGAACAATGGGGACGGGTGCCCATGTGGAAATCTCCGTCCAGCACTGCGCGCCGCCGTCGGGCTTTATCGCACAAAACGGGTAGGGTGTGACGTTTGCCGCGCAAACCGTGTTTTGGTAGCCAGTTCTAACTCATTTGTGATATTTCTTGGGTATGACTCAACCTACCGCAGAACACGTCGGCCTCCTGCTCCGCAATGCACGTGGAGAAAAGGGCTGGACGCAGGGGCAGTTGGCTACTGAGCTGGGAACCAGCCAAAGCGCAATCGCCCGGATGGAGCAAGGTAAACAGAACCTGAGCCTCCGGATGATCGAACGCCTCGAGGCAATCTTCGGCCGTTCCATCGTCAAAGTGGGCAAA
Organism: Paenarthrobacter sp. NPDC057981; assembly: GCF_042886835.1. Lineage (NCBI taxonomy): Bacteria > Bacillati > Actinomycetota > Actinomycetes > Micrococcales > Micrococcaceae > Paenarthrobacter > Paenarthrobacter sp. NPDC057981. Next base: position 243,827 of record NZ_JBHVQI010000003.1, on the reverse strand, counting down.
CCCCAGATGACCCACCTTCGGGTGGAAGGCGGGCGGACGCTTTCGGGCGAAGTGGATGTCAACAGCAGCAAGAACGCCGGTGTGGCACTGCTGTGCGCGAGCCTCATCAACCGCGGCACCACCACCCTGCGCCGGTTGGCACGGATCGAAGAGGTCAACCGGATTGTTGAAGTCCTGACATCCATCGGCGTGGAGTGCACCTGGCTCAACGGCAGCGATCTGCGCATTCGCCGGCCCGAGGTCCTGGATCTCGAGTCGATGGATGTGGACGCCGCCCGCCGTACCCGCAGCGTCATCATGCTGCTGGGACCGCTCCTGGATGAGACCAGCGAATACCTGCTGCCGTATGCCGGTGGATGCGACCTCGGCACCCGAACCGTTGAACCCCACATGCAGGCGCTGCGCGAGTTCGGCCTGACCGTTGAAGCCAAGTCCGGGTTCTACTCGGTGGCTGCTCCTCCGGCCGACGGACACCACCGCTCCTTCGTGCTGACCGAGCGCGGCGACACGGTCACGGAAAACGCAATCATGGCCGCCGCCCACCGCGAAGGCACCACGGTGATCCGCAACGCCAGCCCGAACTACATGGTCCAGGACCTCTGCTTCTACCTGGAGGGCTTGGGTGTTGATATCCAGGGCGTCGGTACCACCACGCTGAAGATCACCGGCCGACCGGCCATCGACGTGGACATCGAGTACTTCCCGTCCGAGGACCCCATCGAGGCCATGAGCCTGATCACCGCCGGCATCGTGACCAACTCCGAGGTCACCATTCGCCGCGTCCCCATTGAATTCATGGAGATCGAACTGGCCACCCTTGAGCAGATGGGCCAGAAACTGGAGGTCTCCGGTGAATACATGGCCCGCAACGGCCGCACCCGGTTGGTGGATGTGACCACCAAGCCTTCGGAGCTTCATGCCCCGCAGGACAAGATCCACCCGATGCCGTTCCCCGGCCTCAACATCGACAACCTGCCCTTCTTCGCCGTCATCGCCGGCAATGCCGAGGGCCAGACCATGATCCACGACTGGGTCTACGAGAACCGTGCCATTTACCTGACGGAGCTGAACAAGCTCGGCGCCCAGGTACAACTCCTGGACCCGCACAGGATCTATGTCAACGGACCCACCAAGTGGCGTGCCGCCGAGGTCGGATGCCCGCCTGCCTTGCGCCCCGCCGCCTGCCTGCTGCTGGCGATGCTGGCGGCCCGGGGCACATCGGAGTTGCGCAACATTTACGTGATTGAGCGCGGCTATGAGGACTTGGCCGAGCGCCTGAACACCATCGGCGCGAAGGTGGAGTACTTCCAGGACTGATCTTCGGGGATTCTGCTGGATCACCAGTGTGAGACATAGGAGGCAGGCCCGAGTGAAGGGCTTGCCTCCTCATTCCTCCCGCAATGATCCAGCAGAAAACTCAGGGACAGGGCCGAGTGTGTGGCCGTCCCCGCGCCAGGAATCCACGAATCTGCTCCATGACATCGTCCGGGGAACTCCAAATCTGCTCGGGAGCAAAGCTCAGGATGTTGAAACCCCTTGCCTGCGCCGCGTTCAACCTGGCCATGTCCTTCCGCCACGCGTCCCTTGAACTGTGGAATTGATAACCATTGACCTCCACGATCAGCCAGCCATCAATCAGGGTGTCCACCCGGCCCACTCCGGAGATACGGACCTGGCGTCTGAATGAGAGACCCTCTGATTCGAAGAGCAGGCGGGCACTGATCTCCGGAACGGACTCGGATAAGCCATCGGCCATCCTCAGTCGTTTCCTCGCATTCCCAAAGTAGTTGGCCCGCAGCTCGCCCTCCAGGACGTCGCGGGAAACTCCTCGGTTTTTTATCGCGGACTGGGCCACGGCAATAGCGTCGACCTCCGGTAGGCACGTAAGAGCATGAATGACGGTGTCTTCCAGGGATGCAACCGGCACGTGGAGCTCCGGGCCCAGCCTTGGACCGCCGTGCCGGATAAACCCCCGGCCTCTGTTGTGCTTGGTTGCCAAATGAAGTCTTCCCGGTTTGTCCTTGAGCCAGAGGCCATAGCGGACAGCAGCGCTTGCGCACGTCAGAAGTCCGTTGTTCACGAGGGCCACGACAAACTCCGTATCTGCAGATGGCAGAGCCCATATGCCATGCCGCGGTTGATAGGCCCCTTCGAGCTTCCTCAGGTCCGCCGTGGTGTGCCCGTGGGCCCTGAGAAGACCCACCTTGGCCACTCCACCTACTGATGACAGGAATTCGAACGCGTTCATGGGTTCAGTCAGCCACGAGCGGGTGCCTTCCGAGCCCGGAAACTTCCCGTATGTGGACAATTCTGCTGGATCATCGCCGTCGCCCCGCTCCCATGACCCCGCTAATCCGCGGGTCCGCTGAGCTCCCATTGGCGATGATTCAGCAGAATTCATTGCCGCAGCCCGCACCACACGCTCCACCCTGTGTTCTGGAAAGCCACTCGTGACGCAGAATGGAGCATGCGGACTTTCGGGGTGGAGGAAGAACTGCTCATCGTGGATCCCGTCACAGGCGCGCCCTTGGCTCTCGCGGATGCGCTTCTGGCCGGTCATGACGAACCCGCGACGACCACCGGCCTCAGCCCGGAGCTCAAGCTGGAACAAATCGAAACCCAAACACGCCCGTGTCACAGCTACGCCGACATCCTCCAGCAGATCCGCCGCGGCCGGGCCATGGCCAATCAAGCAGCCCGGCAGCACGGCGCAAGGGTTGCCGCGATCGCGACCTCTCCGCTGGCCTCGAACACCCACACCACCCCGGACCCGCGCTACGCCGCCATGCTGGACCACTTCGGCATCATTGCCACCGAGCAACTGACCTGCGGCTTCCACGTGCACACCTCGGTGGAGTCACCCGAAGAAGGCGTGGTGGTGCTGGACCATATTCGGGACAAGCTCGCCGTCCTCACAGCGCTCTCCGCGAATTCCCCCTACTGGCGTGGACTTCCCACGGGTTTCGACAGTTACCGCACCCAGGCATGGAATCGGTGGCCGACGTCCGGCCCGTCGTCACTTTTCGGCTCGCTGACGGCCTATCGCCGCGTGGTGCAGCGCTTGCTGGACACCGGAGTGATCCTGGACGAGGGAATGGTCTACTTCGATGCCAGGATTTCCAGGAACCACCCAACAGTGGAGGTCCGGGTGGCCGACGTCTGCCTCCGGGCCGAGGACGCGGCGCTGATCGCGGTGCTGGTCCGGGCATTGGTGGAGACGGCGTCTCTGGAAATGCTCGACGGCGTTGACCCCACCCCGGTGCCGACCGCACTGCTGCGGATGGCCGGTTGGCGCGCCAGTAATTCAGGGTTGCGCGGAGACCTCCTGGACTTCGGCGATTTCCGACCACAGCCTGCGGCGGACGTGGTGTGGGCTTTGGTGGATTACCTAAGCCCTGTCTTGGATGACCAAGGTGAATTGACGCTCGTCAAGTCCGGTATTGCGGAGATTTTGGAGCGCGGCAACGGAGCACTCGAGCAGCGGGATGCTGCGGCACGATACAGCGGGAGGCACCGCGACGGGGCCACCCCGCCCGGGAGTCCTCCTGACGAAGAATCGCTTGCGGCCGTCGTCGCGCATGCTGCGAAAGTGACTGTTCGTGGCAGCGCGCAGCCCGGGCCCAGGGACCCCTCACCCATGATGACAAGGGTGCGGCGGCCCTAGTCTTCCTTCTGTTCAGCGTCGGCAGGGGCTTCAGCCCAGGTCATCAGATATGCGCCCAAGGCCCCTTCAGTGAGATAGAAGACCAGGGGCGGAATGTCTTTGGCCGTGGCAAGGACCGCTCCGGAAACAGCGGCCACCCCGGCTGCCGTGATGCCCACCCATCGTTTGGCGGGGGACTTCAGGAGGCTGCCTCCCAGTGCCGCCAGACCCGCCACGTGCAGCCAGGAGTAACCGAGGAACGGTGCGTTGGATCCCCGGAATGAAGCGAAACGCTCAAGGTCCGACGCCCGGCGGCTCAGGCTGTAGATGAAAAGCGGTGCCCCTGCGAGCAAGGCCGTAGCAGCCGTGGAGGCCCACGTTTTGGAGGCACCGGGACATTGCGCACCGGCAAAGGCCGCGAAGCCGAGTGGCACCGCGGCCGTTCCCGCAGCGGCCAAATGATGGCCGATGACCCATCCGCGCTCGCTGTTGATCAGCACGTCCAGGCGCTCAGCCGGTTCGCGCATGAGGTACACGCGCGAACCTGGCGAAATGCCGGCCAACCACACCACCGAACCCGCAACGATGACAGCCCCCGCCCGGCGGTATGGATGCCTCATGCCAGCAAGGTTAGACCTGTTTGAGGGCCTTCTCCAGATCCAGGATGAGGTCGTCCACGTCCTCGAGGCCCACAGACAAACGGACCACGCCGTCGGACAATCCGATGGCCGCACGACCCTCCGGACCCATGGCCCGGTGCGTGGTGGTGGCCGGGTGGGTGATGAGGGATTTGGAGTCGCCCAGGTTGTTGGAGATGTCGATGACGCGCAGGCCATCGAGCAGTGCGAACGCGGATTCCTTGGCAGTACGGCCGCCGGACGGCGAGAGCTCGAAGGTCAGCACGGTCCCGCCGGCCTTCATCTGCTTGGTGGCCAGCTCATACTGGGGGTGTGACTTCAGCAGCGGGTACTTGACCCAGCTGATGGCAGGCTGCTGTTCGAGCCATTCGGCGATCTTCAAGGCCGATGCCGAGCTGTGGTTCACGCGCAGCCCGATGGTCTCAAGGCCCTTGGTGAGCACCCAGGCGTTGAACGAGGACAGCGAGGGGCCGGTGTGGCGCATGAGCTGCTTGACCGGGCCGTCGATGAATTCCTTGGTGCCCAGGATGGCGCCACCCATGACGCGTCCCTGGCCATCGATGTGCTTGGTGCCCGAGTAGACAATGACGTCGGCGCCCAGGTCACCGCAGCGCTGCAGCAGGGGAGTGGCAAAGACATTGTCGACGACGACGGTCGCCCCGGCGGCATGCGCCAGTTCGCTGACGGCCGCGATGTCGACGATCTCCTGCATCGGGTTGGACGGGGATTCGAAGAAGACGGCGGTGGTCGGCTCGGAGAGGGCCTCGCGCCACTGCTCCAGGTCCGGTCCGTCGACAAAGACGGTCTCCACGCCCCAGCGCGGCAGGATTTCGTTAAGGATCACGAAGCACGAACCAAAGAGGGAACGGGCGGCAACCACGCGGTCGCCGGCAGCCAGCAGGGCACCCAAGGCGGTGAACACAGCGGACATGCCGGACGCCGTCGCAAAGCATGCCTCGGTTCCTTCAAGCAGACGGAGGCGCTCCTGGAAGGTGGCCACGCTCGGGTTGCCGTAGCGGGAGTAGACGAAGCGTTCGTCCTCGCCGGTGAAGGCGCGCTCCGCAGCGGCAGCGGATTCGTACACGAAGCCGGAGTTGAGGAAAACCGGTTCGGCGGTCTCCTGGAAGTTGGTACGGTCAAGTCCACCGCGGACGGCCTGGGTGTCAGGGCTCCAGCCGGCGGCGTCAGGATTGAATGTCACTTTTAGTCGTTCCCCAAGTTGGTAGGCAGGCCGCGGTTCTTCCAGCCGTTTACAGTACGTTCGCCATAACGGTCCGGCTCACCCTCAAAGCCTTCCAGCACGTTGTAGGCGGTGAATCCGGCCTGCGTGGCGGCGATGGCGGCGGCGATTGAGCGCTGGCCCGAGCGGCAGAGGAACACCAGCTCCACGCCGTCGGCTTCGGGAGCCTGCTGCTGCAGCTCCTCGATGAAACGGGAGTTCGGGATGCCACCGGCGAGGTTCCACTGGATGAACAGGGGATCGTTCTCGGTGGCCTTGGTGTCGGGGATGCCGATGTGGGCCCATTCACCCTCAGTACGGACGTCCACCAGGATGGCGCCTTGTTCAAGTTTGGCCCACGCGTCGTGCGGGGTCAGGTCACCTGCGTAGCTCATGCGTGGCCCTCGAATGCTTCTTCGTAGTTCTCCAACTCGTCCACGGCGCTCGCCACTGCGGCGTCGGAACTGGCGACGGCGGCAGGCAGGATCACGGCCTGGGCGACAATCACGTCGGTGCCGTTGAAGGTGGCTGCTGGATTGCCGTGCAGGACGTAGCCCTCTGCTAGGGCATTGCTGATGCGCTCGCAGAATTCACGGGTGTCGGGACCAGTGATCAGGCGATAAGCGAGTTTTTCTTCAGTGGGTTCAGGCATTCGTGGTGCTCCTCAGTCACGCTTGCAGTTCGAAGTGTCGAATACGCCGAGTAGTCACCTGAGGCACCCCGCCGCGGGAGAGGGTTGCCGACCAGCAAGTCAGGGCTTAACGCTGGTGCTCATTACTCAAGAAAAACGTAACATCCAAGGCGCCGTCGCCGCATTTGGGGACAGCGCCGCCGTCGTCATGTTGCGTAATCGGTCCCTGGGCGGGCCGCTGCAGACAGGCCCCAAATGTGACCTCCCGGGAGCATAATTGACGCAGTACGACCCCCTGTAACTTCGTGTGAAATCAGGTCGCGGTGAGCGGACAGAGCAGTTCTACACTCAAGCCCATGCTTCATTTTGGATGGTTCGTGGGCCACGGATTCGGGGTGCAGGGTTGGGGGACTCCTGGCTACAGCTTGGGCTATGACTGGAAGAAACCCGCCCTCTACCAGGAGGCTGTCCGGGCCTTTGAGCGATCCGGGCTGGACCTGTTCATCATCGAGGATTCCCTGACGGTGCCCGACACCTACGGTGGCACAGCCGAGGTTTCCCTGGCCCATGCCTCCTTTGCTCCAAAGCACGATCCCCTGGCATTGGTGCCCTACTTGCTCTCCGCCACCGAACACCTCGGGATTGTGCCGACCGTCAGCGCTTCCTTTTACCCGCCCTTCACCGCGGCCCGGCTGCTGGCAACGTTGCAGCATTTTTCGGAGGGGCAGCTCGGCTGGAACGTAGTCACGTCCGGCAGCGACCTCGCGGCACAGAACTACGGCCTGGACCAGCAGATCGAACACGACCTCCGGTATGAGAAGGCGGAGGAATTCGTCGACGTCGTCAGGCGGCTGTGGCGGAGTTGGGAACCTGGCGCCGTGCTCGAGGACGTGGAAGCCGGCGTCTTTGCCGACCACGGCAAAGTGCACCCCATCAACCATCAAGGAGAGTTCTTCAAAGTCCGGGGTCCGTTGAACACAGCGCCTTTGCCCGAGGAACCTGTCCTGGTTCAGGCTGGTGCTTCGCCACGAGGCAAGGCGTTCGCCGGCGGCCACGCGGATGTTGCCATTGCCTTGGCCCGCGGGGTTGACGGTATGAAGTCCTACCGCGATTCCATCCGCGCCGAGGCCGCGAAGGCCGGGAGGAACCCCGACGACGTGAAGGTACTTTTTGTGCTGAAGCCCACCGTGGTGGGTTCCACTGCGGAGGCAGAGGAGCTGCGGGCCCAGCGTCGGGAGCTGACCCAGCGCGACATAGACAGCCAGCTAAACTCCATCTCCTACCTCTCAGTGATCGACTTCAAGCAGTTCGACCTGGATCAGCCCCTCCCCGAGCTCAGCACCAACAGCAACCAGGGAACCCTGGAACATTTCGCCAAGGCCGCCCCTCCCGGATCCACATTGCGCGAAATCCTGCAGGCACGCAGTGGTGGTGCGGGAGACTCGATCATCGGCACAGTGGGAGAGATTGCCGACTACCTCGAGGAAACAGGCTCGGCTGTGGGCGGAGACGGGTTTCTGTTCTCCGGCTTCGTGGATCCCGTGACTGTGCATGGCGTTCTGGACAAGCTCACGCCTGAACTGCGGCGCCGCGGCCTGTTGAGGACGAGCTACGGCAACGGCGGTTTCCGGCAGAATCTCTTGGATTTCTAGTGGGGACCTTCAGCATCGGAACCGGCCCGGTTTCCGCGCTCATCGCCGCGAAGGTGGCCGCTGACCCCACGTTTCATGTGGAACTCAACCAAGATGCGTTGAATTTGCTCCGACAATCCCGCGAAGTCGTGGAAAAGACTGCCGCCTCCGGCCAACGGGTTTACGGCCTTAACACTCTGCTCGGATCCGGCCGCGACACCGCTGTGGAGGAGAAGTCGCTCCTGGCGTACCAAGTCCAGGTGGTCCGGTATCACAACAGTGGGGTTGGCCCGTACTTGGACCGGGCTGCCGCCCGGTCGGTGATCCTCGCCCGCCTGATCGGCTTCAGCAGGGGCGGCTCAGGCGTCCGACCAGAGACCGCCGCGTTCTACGCCGAGTTACTCAACCGCGGCGTCTTTCCCGCCATCCCTGGCGAAGGCTCGGTGGGCTCATCCGACCTGACGCAGCTGGCCGCCGTCGCCGCTGTTGCCTTGGGCGAAGGCGAAGCGTTCGACGCCTCCGGCTTGCTGGTTCCTGGCGCCAAAGCGCTCGCCGCCGCAGGCCTTCAACCCCTCCAGCCCGCTGCCGGTGAGGCCCTGGCCCTGGTGAGCGCCAACGCGTTCTCCATTGGTGCCGGTACCCTCGCCTTGGTGCGTCTGCGGCACCTGGCCCGGTTGGCCGACGTCGCGCTTTCACTTTCGCTGGAGATCATCGCAAGGTACGACGGCGGCGGGAACCTCAGTCCCTTTTCGCCGGCCATCCAGGCGGCCAAGGCAGTGGACGGGCAGGGCGACTCGGCGGCCGCTGTCCGCGGCCTGTTGAGTGGGGGATGGTTGGAGGATGTCCGGCCGGAAGTGTCGGTGCAGGACGCATTGTCGTTCCGTGCCGCGCCGCAAACCCACGGTGCGTTCCGGTCTTTGTTGTCGCAACTGCGGTCGGCCCTTGAGGTGGAACTGAATGGCCGGGGAGATAACCCGTTGGTTGATGTGGCGTCCGGTGCGATGGTGTCCGGCGGGAACTTCCAACCGATGCAGCTGGCCTTGTCTTTTGAAGGGCTTCGGCTGGCCTTGGCGCATGTGGGCATTTCCAGCGAACGACGCATCGCCAAGCTGTATCCACCGCAGCGGGCCATCCGGGCCCGACACCTGGCAGCGGCATCCTCCGAGCCGGGATCGGCGTCGGCATTGATCCAGGAGGAGCTGCCCGGGCTCCTCTGGTATTCCGCGGCGGGACTGTTGGCCGAGCTCAAATTCCTGGCAGCCCCGGCGACCCTGGGTGCTCCCACCCTCTCGGCCGACGTCGAGGACCACTCCACGTTGGCGCCACTGGCCCTGCAGCAACTGGAGAAGTCCATTGATGCGGCGGAGAAGCTCCTCGCGATCGAGGCCCTGACGGCGTCGTACCTTTTGCTCGAAGCGGAAGCGGCGCAGCCTTTGGGAAACGGGACAGGGCTGGTGGTTGGCAGGCTGGCCGACGTGCTGGCAGACCGGCCGTCGGCGCCGGAGCTGGTGGAGCGGGCACGGACAATCCTGCGGGAAGCCGTGGACCACCTATTTCCTGAAACTGAGGAGGAGACGTCATGAGTACGGCAACCCGCAAACATGGGCTGCACGCCATGCCGGCGGCTCTGGATGGGCTCGATGCGTCGGTTCTGGACAAGGTTGGCAACACTCCGCTGGTGAAGTTGGAGGCGCTCAGCCGCGGGCTGGGCAGTTCCATTCAGATCAAGCTGGAGTCCGAGAACCCCGGAGGCTCCATCAAGGACCGCACGGCATTGAGCATGGTGCGGGCGGCTGAGCGTTCGGGTGAACTGCAGCCCGGCGCCACGATCGTTGAGAGCACGTCCGGCAATACCGGCATTGGGCTGGCACTGATCGGACACCTCACGGGCCACCCGGTCGTGGTGGTCACGGGCGACACGATTTCCCAAGAGAAACTTGCCGCCCTCCACAACTACGGCGCCCGGGTGATTCTGACGGATTGGAACGCCCCCTCCGAGTCCCCGGAGAACGCCCGAGCCGTGGCGGCCCGGATTACCGAGGAGACCCCCGGCGCATGGCGGCCCATGCAGTTCGACAACCCGGCCAATCCGCTGGCCCATTATGAGACGACCGGGCCGGAAATCTGGGAACAGACCGGTGGCCTGGTGACGCACTTTGTGGCCGGGATCGGTACGGGCGGGACCATCAGCGGAAACGGGCGGTACCTGAAGGAACAGGTTGCGGCTGCACGGCCCGGCGGTCACCTGGAAGTCGTGGGCGCGGACCCGTATGGTTCCGCCTACAGCGGCGGGCACCCCGGGGAGATCCTGGTCGATGGAGTGGGGAACTCGTGGCCGCAGGCAGAGTGGCCCAAGATCTTCGACCGCTCCATCGTCGATCGCTTCCTCCGGATTCCCAACGACGAGGTCTACTCCACCGTCCACCGGCTCCTCGATGAGGAAGGGTTGGCGCTGGGGCCCTCGTCCGGACTCGCCGTGGCGGCGGCGATACGGGTGGCCCGCGCAGCGCCTCACGGCTCGGTTGTGGTGGCAATAGCCCCCGACGCCGGCACAAACTACATGAGCAAGGCCTTCAACCCGGTGTGGCTGGCTGAGAACGGCATCCGCCTCTCCGCCGACGCACCGGACGCCCGGGACTAGCAACGCTCGCTCACGTTCCTGCTGTTTGGGGCGATCGCTCGCTCACTTGGTGGCCCCACTGCAGGGTGGGTTAAGCTCCAACCATGCCCGAACAGGAAACGAAACCCCGGCTCGCCGGTTACCTCGATAAGCAGCAACCCGACCTTTACGCGACACTCAGTCACTATTCACAGCAATTGGTTGACGAGGCTGACCGGCTTGGAATCTCACGCCAGACCCTGGAACTCATCAATTACCTATGCTCACAGATCAACGGCTGCGCGTTTTGCCTGGACCTGCACCATCGGCGGGCGCTGAAGTACGGGGAAACCGAACAGCGGTTGTCCTTGGTTGCCGTCTATAGGGAAGTGCAGCTGTTCGAGCCCGCCGAAGTCGTAGCCATGCAGATTGCCGAGCAGATTACCCGGATGAGCACTTCCCGGCCCAGCCCTGAACTCTTTGCCGAAGCCCGGCAACACTACAGCGACGAGCAGATCAGCGTCATCTGCATGGCCGCGATCGGCATCAACGCCTTCAACCGCCTGTCGATTCTGAGCGAGCACCCGGTCAGGGCTGGCAAGAAGTAGCCGGAGCCGCCTTGCGTGCGTGCCGCTGCGACCCACTATGGCCGTGCATCCTGCCTGACTCGCCGTGGAAGACGGCGTGGCGGACCCTTTGGAAGATGAAAGTGGGTGATGGCGGCACGGGAAGCGTGGCGTCCTGACCTTCTTTCAAGTCCAATCAGCCCTTGATCAACCGCAATAGCTTGGCCAAGGGTTTGATCTGCGTCCAGAGTGGGTCAGGAAGCCACCGAGACCCTCAGCGGTCGGGACGCCGCGTTAGGTAACCTGCGCTGGCGAGGTGTGGCCCGGCGTCGTGCTTTACGCGAGGAAGCGAGGCTGCAGCGTGCCGCCACGACCCACTTTGGCTGGTCGCCGTACCCGACACGCCTCCCCAAACGGCGTGGCGTAGCCCTTGCAACCTCAAAGTAGGTGGTGGCGGCACCGAAACTCAAAACCGATCGGCCCCCGGCCAACCACGACGGGTTGACCGAGGGCCGATCGGTGTCCAAAGCTCAGGAAGCCACGGAGCTAGGCGTCCAGGGCCTTCTTGAGTGAGCGTCGGCGTCCGTACTTGAAATAGAAGAACGCGTAGCAGGCGCCCACAAACGGAACTCCAAACAAAAGGGCTGCTACTTGGTTGGGATCGAAGGCAATGCCGATCAAGGACACAACGCACAGCGCGAACGCGAGGATCGGCACCAGCGGGAAGAGCGGTGCCTTGTACGGCAGCGTGTTGATGTCGCCGCCGTTCCTCACGAATGTCCGCCGGTAGATGAAGTGCGAAGCCACAATGGACATCCACACGCCCACAGTCGCGAAGCCCGCCACAGAGACCAGCACAAGGTAGACCGTAGCAGGCGCCACAACGCTGCTGATGAGGGAGGCCAGCCCACCGAGCATGCTCACGCAGAGGGCAACCAGGGGAATGCCGCGTTTGGTGAGCTTCTTGAAGACCTGCGGAGCATGGCCTTCGTCGGCCAGCGAGAAGAGCATGCGGGCACAGGAGAACAACCCACAGTTGCCGGCAGAGAGCAGGGCCGTGATGATCACGAAGTTCATGATGTCCGCTGCGTAGGGGATGCCAAGCATGGAGAACACGGTCACGAACGGGCTCTCGTCCACGCTGACTTTTTCATACGGGATAGTCGCCGCGATGACCGTGATGGCACCGACGAAGAAGATCATGAGTCGGATCACCGTGGTGCGCATGGCCTTGGGAATGGTTGCGCCGGGGTTGGCGGTTTCGCCCGCCGCCACGCCGATCAGTTCCGAGCCGGAGAAAGCGTAGAAGACGGCCAGGCAGGTGACGAAAACCCCGGTGAAGCCGTTCGGGAAGAGCCCGTCAGGGGTGCTGAAGTTCGATCCGAAGGAGGGATAGTCGCCCGCGGCAAGGGGGTGGAAGCCGGCAAGCGCGGCGCCACCCAGGATGATCAGGCCGACGACGGCGGCGACCTTGATGAGCGCGAACCAGAACTCCGATTCACCGAAGACACGCGATGAGATGGCGTTCAACGTGAAGAGGACCGTGGCGAACACGAAGCACCAGATCCAGACGTCGACGCCGGGGAACCACCGCTGCATCAGGAGGCCTGCTGCCGTGAATTCCGAACCCAGGGCCACGGCCCAGCAGAGCCAGTAAAGCCAGGCGGTGGCAAAGCCCGTGGCCGGTCCAATGGTCCGGGCCGCATAGATGTGAAATGCGCCTGATACGGGGAACGCAACAGCGAGTTCCCCGAGGCAAGCCATGACGAGATAAACCACGACGGCGCCAATAAGGAAGGCGAGTACCGCACCCAAGGGGCCGGCGGTGGCGATGGTGTAGCCGGAACTGACGAAAAGGCCTGAACCGATGACACCGCCCATGGCGATCATGACCAGGTGCCGGGCCTCCATGGACCGGCGGAGTCCTGATGATGAAGCGGCAGTCGCGGACTGCGCTTCGGTTGCCGATGCTTCGGCTTCTGTGGGGGAGCTGAGTCCCATATTCCCTCCGGGAAGTTAGCCAGCAAAGTCTGAAGGAAGTGCCAGCCGGACGTGATCCAACTAACACGAGAACAAGATTCATCACATGACGAATGACCATTTCAAGGAGGATAAGAAATGCGAATCAACGCACAACAAGGTCATGGCCGAGGCCAAGAGTTCCTAATCAATGAGTCATGCGAGCAATTACTCTACTTGTGACCTGCTAGGTTCCAAGCGGAGCAAATGTGCCCAGCGCCTGAGGCGGGACTCTATTCAATACCCGCGAACAGTTCGTTCAGTTCGGCCGTGAGCTGCTTTCGAATAGCGGGCGTGCCCACTTCCTTGCCGTTGATGTGGTTCACGGGTGCGATCAAGCGGATGCTCGAGATGAGCCAGACGGCGTCGGCGTCGAACAGGTCCCGGGGCTCCAGCGGCCCGTAGCCCAATTCCCAGCCCGCCGCCTTGGCCGCAGTGAACAGTGCCCCCTGCGAGGTGCCCGGGAGGATCCCGCTGTCCAGTTGCGGCGTGATGAGGCGACGAACAGTCCTGACGGAACCGTCGCCGTCGTCGACTGTTTCAAGGTGCGCCAGCAGGACAGTGGACGTGGGTCCCTCCAGGACGCGGCCATCGGTGGAGGTGAAGATCGCGTCGTCTGCGCCCTGCTTGTGCGCATAACGCAGCGCGGCCATGTTGACGGCATAAGACAGCGTCTTGGCACCGAGCAAGAGCCACGGCGCGCGCTCGCCGGCTTCGGTATCGAAACCGCGGTCCAAAAGCACGACGTCGATACCCGTCTCCCGCTGTCGGCGACTGCCCGCGGGTGAGGGCGACGCCTGTACCCAGCAGGTGGGGCTCGCCGCACCTTCAACACCTCGGGTGACGAGCAGCTTGACCACCACTTCGTCTTCCTCGGGTGTAGGCGCGGGGTGAACTTCGCGGAATTCCGTAATCGCGGTGTCGATTGCCCTTCGCCACGCGTCCTGTGACGGCAGGGTCAGGTCCAGTGCTGCCGCGGAACCGGCCAGACGGTTGAGGTGCGCCTGGACCTTCCGTGGGCGGCCCTGAACGGCCAGGAGCGATTCGAACACGCCATCACCCCGGGTAGCTCCCAAGTCCGTGGCCATGAGCTGCGGCTGGCTGGAGTCGGCAATACGGCCGTTTTCGAAGGCGGGGTCCAGGAAAACGAGGACCGTTGGAGCTACTGAAGTCATGGTCCCAGCTTAGTGCGGGCTACTGCTGGTGGCTTTGCCGGATAGGCTGTGGTCACTGTTGTTCATGAACCGTGGGGGTTTGTCACGTGCTCTTTCCTTTTCCGTTTGGCCAGGAATGGACCTGGTTGCTGGGTGCGTGGGCCATCGCGGAAGTCGTCATGCGGATCGTCCTGCTGGGAATCATTCCCGGCAACCGTCGTCCCACCACCGCCATGGCTTGGCTTTTGGCTGTGTTCCTCATCCCTTCCGTGGGTTTTGTCCTGTTCCTCCTTTTTGGCAATTTCAAACTCTCCAGGCGCAGGCGGGAGCAGCAGGAAGAGGTCAACCGCCGCGTGCGCGCAGTGACCTCCGATCTCTCCGATCCTGTGAGTATCTACTCCGGCCCGGAGTGGGTGAAATCAGCCAGCGAGCTCAATCATCGGCTGGGCTCCCTGCCCATGGTGGATGGCAACAAGGTGGAACTGATTCCCGGGTACGAGGAATCCATCAAGGCCATGGCCGAGGCCGTCAGGGGCGCCACGAACTACATCAACGCCGAGTTCTACATCATGAGCAGTGACTCCGTGACAGACGAGCTTCTGACCGAGCTGGAGAGAGCCACTGAACGTGGCGTCACCGTAAGGCTCCTCTTCGACCACATCGGAACCTTGCGGGTCAAGGGCTACCGACGCCTGATCCGCAGGCTCAAGGCAGGCAAGATCCAGTGGAAGAGAATGCTCCCGCTGCTGCCCATCCATGGCCAATGGCGGCGTCCGGACCTGAGGAACCACCGCAAGATCATGGTGATCGACGGGCAAGTCGCATTCACGGGCTCACAGAACCTGATCGAACCCTCCTACAACAATCCCAAGCACCGCAAGGTTGGCCGTAAGTGGGTTGAGCTGATGTCCAGGCTTGAAGGACCGATTGTGCCCACCCTCAACGTGGTGTTCGCGACGGACTGGCTCAGTGAAACTGACGAATCCCTGGAGGACCAGTTGCGTCTTCCGGCACTCCCCGCTCCCGGACAGGTGACAGCACAGGTAGTGCCGAGCGGCCCGGGGTTTGCCACCGAAAACAACCTGCGCCTTTTCAACACGCTGATCTATTCGGCGCAGCACAGGATCTCGATTTGCAGCCCGTACTTCGTGCCCGATGATTCACTCCTCTATGCCATCACCACGGCTGCCCAAAGGGGCGTGGATGTGGAACTGTTTGTCTCGGAGAAAGGCGACCAGTTCCTGGTGCACCACGCGCAGCGCTCCTACTACGAGGCCTTGCTGGATGCTGGCGTGCGGATCTACCTGTACCGGGCTCCGTACGTCCTCCACGCCAAGCACTTCACCATTGATGACGAGGTGGCCGTTCTTGGTTCCAGCAACATGGATATGCGCTCCTTCTCCCTGAACATGGAGGTTTCGGTGATGCTGTTGGGCGCCGAAACCGTGAACCTCATGCGGGCCGTGGAGTCAACGTATCGGGAGGTGTCCCGCGAGCTTACGTTGGACGACTGGATGGACAGACCCCCTCTGGCCAAGTATGTGGATAACGTCGCCAGATTGACCGCGACGCTGCAGTAGTTTTTGTACAGCTAACGCGCTTAGGGGGCCTTTATAAGGGCATTAGCTGTACAAAAACTCAGTGGGGGAAGTCGGAGCCAAGGGTTGAGAGCACGCCGAACGCCTTGGTCCGGATCTCCTCGTATTCGTCATCTGCGACGGAATCTGCGGTAATGGCCCCGCCCACGCCCAGGGTCAACGTCCGGCCGCCGTCAGCGTCGGGGTTCACCACCAGTGTGCGGATGACCACGGCGAGGTCTGTGGCGGCGTTCAGGGAAAAGTAACCAATGGCGCCGGAGTAGATGCCTCGCGGCCCTGATTCGAGCTGGTCGAGGATGTCCATGGTGCTGATTTTTGGGGCGCCTGTCATGGACCCTGCGGGAAATGCCGCGGCGACTGCTTCAGCCCGGGGAGCGCCCGGCCGGAGGTGGGCATCGATAGTGCTCACCATCTGGTGGACGGTGGCGTAGCTTTCGATGGCGCAAAGCCTGCTCACCGTTACCGAGCCGGGGATTGCGAAGTGGCTGAGATCGTTACGCAGGAGGTCAACGATCATGATGTTTTCGGCGCGATCCTTCAGCGATGTCTCAAGATCCTGCCGCAACGCGGCGTCCTCGGCCGGGTCAGCAGAACGGCCCCGGGTGCCCTTGATCGGCTCGGCGCGCATGCCGCCGTCGGACAGTATCCGCAGGAACCGCTCAGGCGACGTGCTGGCAATCTCCAGTCCGCCGAACCGGAGGTAACTGGCGAACGGCGCCGGGTTCCGGCGTCGCAAGGCAAGATAGCTGCTCCACGCGTCCAGCTCCCCGGCGGGCGCCTCGAGTGTGGTGGTCAGGCAGATTTCGTAGGAGTTGCCTTCGCTGATCTGTTGTTGCGAGTCGGCGATCTTGCGCTTGTAGTCGGTGGCGGAATCCCGGCTGGCGAACTCGGGAACCGCTGCGCCAAGGGTGCCCGCAGCGCCGGAGCCGCCTAAAGCAGCGGCAGCACCGCCGTCGGAAGCCCTGACGACGGCGGTACGCGCCTCCCGCAGCCAGTCGCCGGCGTCGGGGGCTTCCAAGGCAAGCAGCCAAACCGTGTGTTCGCGATGGTCGAGCACCACGGCCCGGCCGGCGAAGAGGAGCGCGGCGTCAGGGGTGTCCGACTGGACATCGTTCCCGCCGGTTTCGCGCTTGAGTTCGTAGCCCAGGTATCCGAGCCAGCCGAGCGTGAATTGGGCGTCGTATCCGCGGGGCGCGCGCACGGCCCGGCGGCCCCAGACGGAGTCGAGCCAGCGGAAGAAGGGACCAGGTGTGGTCACCGTGGCGGACCCCGCGGTTACTTTGGTGGCTCCGGAGCGGTGCTGTACCGACTGGCCGAAGGTGCCGCCGTCGTCGGCCAGGATGCTGAAGCGGCTGCGGGCGGCGGCCTGGGAGCGGCCGGCCACGGCCGCGGCGTTGGAAGAATCGAGCCACACGGCGTTCGTTGACCGGCCGTAGAGGGTCTCGAAGAGCAGTGCGGCGTCCGGGGTTGCTTCGAGGCGCTCGGACCGCAACTGCAACCCGCGGCGGGCGCTGAGTTCGGGGGAGAGGATGGCCGCCAGCGACGGCAGGTACATCAGGGCCCGCAGCACATCTTCTGGTGCGCTGCCGTCGGCCGGATTCTGGACGTGGATGTCGGCGTCCTCAATCACCGAATCCGCCGAGAGCCACTCTTCCTCTTGCGCGGCCCAGCTGTCCCAGTACGGTTCGTAGGTGCTTCCGTCGCGCGTCAGGGCACGACGACGGCGATCGTCGCCTGGCGCTTCCACCCACACCACCGCGTCCAGCATGGAACGGCCTGCTTCAGCGCCGGCCCCGACGCCCTCGACGATGACGATCTCAGCGGGCAGCGTGACGTTCAGGCCGCCGTCGTAATGCCGTTCCCAATCCCAGCTGACCCATTCGGCGGCTTTGCCCTCGCGAAGTGGCGCCAGGACGGTGGCCACGTAGCGCTCAATGCCGGTGCGCAGCCCATTCCATCCGGGATAGATGTCTTCGAGGTGGAAGAGCGAGACTTTGTGGTGTTGCCGCAACCGGGCCGCCAGTTCCACGGCCAGAGTGGTTTTGCCTGCGCCGGACCTGCCGTCAACAGCGATGATCACGGGTGCGGGGGTCATGTCATAGAGGTTACCTGCTGGTGCTCGTGACCTGCTTCGGTGTCCGCCTTGGCGATCGCTGACTTGACGTGCTTCACGATGCCCGGGATGGCACCTTTTATCAGCGTCCAGGTGTTGTCGAAATCTGTGTGCCCGCCGTACCAAGGGTCTTCGATGCCGAGATCGAGGGTGTTTCGCCCTGCCACCTGCGGGTCGAAGCTCCTGAGCATGCGGACTTTTTCCAGGGATCCGCGGTCCGGGGCCCCTTCCTGGAGCCAACCGAAGTGGTCGACGTCGAGGGCGAGGATCAGGTCACGGCCTGCGAACCATTCGCGCCTCCACTCGCGGGCGATGTGGTCCTCGGAGGCGATGTGCTGGGCGGTCAGGACCCGGGCGGCGCGGGGGTCGATGGGGTGGCCGACCTCGTACCCCGTGGTGCCCGCCGAGTCGATCTCTACGAGTCCGCCGAGCCCTTCCGCGGCGAAGGCTTCGGTCAGCATGAGCGCCGCCATGGGCGAGCGGCAGATGTTTCCAGTGCAGACCGTGATGATGCGGTATGGGCTCGTCGTTGAGTACATTCAGCAAGCATGGTCGATGTCACCCCCTCTTGGCTAGGGGCAACTTCACAAGTGAGTCACTTTTGGTGTCAAAGTTGTCACAGGGTGGGTGCGGGGCGCCTGCGTCAGGCCGTGGCGGGTTCCGCTGCTTCAGCCGCCAGCGCCGTTGCCGCCAGGTGGACAGTACGTACGACGGCGGCCCGTCGCCTCTGGACGCGGCCTGGGTCATTGCCGGCCATCAAACCGTCCAGTGCAGGCAGGACGGGAGCCGAATCGCAGAGGCTCACGATGGTAATGAGGAGATCTCCGGCATCTTCCCTGGAGATTCCGGGCAGGGCTGCGATGGTGCTGTTGACCTTGGAAGCGCAATTGGCCATGCGTTTGGGCAAGCCCACAACTTCGGTGCCGCGCTCCAGGCCCTCCCAGAACAAAAGCCGGGGTGCGGTGGCGTCTTTCTGGTGGTGGTCAAAGAGTCGCCCGGCGTAGTCCGCCATTGCTTCCGGGCCGGTGCCTTCGATGGGTACCTCGTCCATGAGGGAGCTGAGGGCGGTGACGATGACGGCGTCGAACAATGCGTTTTTGTTGCCGAAGTACTGGTAGATCCGCTCCTTGTTGACCCCGGCCTCGGACGCGATCCTGTCAATGCGGGCGCCCGCCAATCCGCGAGTGCAGAACTCGGTGGTGGCGGCCTCAAGCAGCAGGGCCTTGGTTCGTTCTGTGTCCCATGCCATAGGGTCATATTAGCAGTTTCCAACTAAGTAGTTGTAATTGACTGCGTGCAGGGTTATGGTGATCTCACATCAATTACAACTATCTGGTTGGAGAATCTGATGACGACCCCCGTCGCCGCCGAATCAACTGCCCCCGAAGCCCCGGCCGTCGCGCCAAACCCAAGCGCCGCCGTCGTTCGTCCCCAGGGGCCTTCCGTCCACATGCGGGCGCTCATCACGTGGATCGCCATCTTCCCGCTGGTCTCCATCGGAATGCTGTTGCTCGGCCCCATCATGGAACCGTGGCACCCGGTCCTTCGTGCCCTGGTATTGACCGCGTTCGTGGTTCCCACCGCCGTGTATGTGGTTGTGCCCCGCCTCATGGCCGGACACGGTGCGCTGAGCCGCAGGGCGGTCGAGCGTTCAGCCCGCAGCGCAGCCCGCAGTGCAGCCCGCAAGTCCGCTTAACCCAACTAGGGGACAGCACATGCTCCACTGAGCACTCAGTAGAGCAAGAGCTGTCCCCTAGTTGGGTGCACGGGGGGGGTTAGGAGGCGCGGGTGGCTTCGACTTCCCCGAGGGTTGCGTAGGCGGCCTGCGTGCCCTTCTTCGTTGCGGCCAACGCTGCGGCCACCGAAGCGAACGACGCCGCGTCAACGAGCGAATCACCCGCGGCCAAGCGTGCAGCCACGGCACCGGTGAACGCATCGCCGGCACCCGTTGTGTCGACAGCGGAAACCCGCGTCGGAGCGATCCGGGTCAGCTGCTCCCCGCGAGCCAAAGAATCCAGCACCACCGATCCCTGTGAACCAAGGGTCACGAGAACCCGCTGCAGGCCCCGGTCGGCGAACTGGCTGCGGACGGGCTCCCAGGCTTCCGCGTTCGCATCGGCGGAAGGAATGTTCGCCTCGGAACCAAGGAACAGGGCGGCCTCGTGCGCGTTCACCAGCAGCACGTCGCTCAAGCCGGCCAACAACTCCGGCACCTCAGCGTAAGGCGAGAGGTTCAGCAGGACGGTAGCTCCGGCGTCGTGCCCTGCCTGCGCGGCGGCCACCACGGTATCGATACCCACCTCCAGGCAGAGACAGACGACGGCGGCGTCCCGGAAGGCGGCGAAGTCCACGTCGGCCGGGGCCAGCGTGCCGTTGGCGCCGGCGGAGATGATGATGCTGTTCTCACCGTTGGCATCCACCGAGATCACTGCGACGCCGGTCGCGGTATCTGAGCGTCGAACCCGCGAGACGTCCACCCCGGCGTTGGCGGTGGACTCGAGGAGCATGGTCCCGTTGGAGTCCTCGCCCACGGCGCCGATCAGGCTCACCTTGCCGCCCAGCTTGCTGGCCGCGACGGCTTGGTTGGCGCTCTTGCCGCCGGGATTCACGGCGAAGCCGTTGCCATGGACGGTCTCGCCGGGCTGAGGGAGCCGCTCGGTGTAGATGGTCAGGTCCGCATTCAACGAGCCGACGACGACGATTCCGGACGTGCTCACGCGGCCACCTCTTCGTCTTCGTGGACCTCGGCGTCAACCGGCTTGGGGATCAGCAGCGAGGCCGCGAACGCAGCGAACGTAATGGCAAAACCAACGACGACGACGGTCAGGTAGGAGGCCTTTGCGTCACCGAGCGCTGAGGTCGCCACCAGGACGGCAGGCAGGACCAAGAAGCTCAGTCCGGCACCCAGGTTGAAAGCGCCGGCGTTCATGCCGGGGAGGAATCCGGGGTTGCCCTTGGGTGAGAGCACCACGCCGAGTCCGTTCAGCATGATGTTGACGGTACCGGCGTACATGATGCCCAGCAAGGCCGTCCCCACGATCATCATGGGCAGGTTGTTGAGGCCGAAGAGGGCGATGATGGCCAGGGCCATCAGGCTGCCAACGAGGCCGATGCGGAGCACCTTGGTGTAGCCGAGGACCGGGGCGAGCCGGCCGCTGATCGGTCCGAAGACCCAGCCGAGGAGCGCGTATGGGGTGAGGATCATGAGCGACATTTCGGTGGGTCCCACGCCGAAGCCCGGGTCAGCAGCCTGGACGAATGCCGGGACGATGCCGTTGATCACCGCGAAGATGCCGGTCATGGTGAGGGTGGTGGTCAGCAGGGGAGCCCACGTGGAGCGCTGGCGCAGGTGCACGGTTTCCACCATCGGCTGCTTGGCGCGCTTCTCGACGGTCCAGAAGGCAAAGAACGCGACGACGGCGATCACCGTCAGGCCGATGGCCAGGGTCAGCGTCCCGGCGTCGAAGGCGGAGGCGAGCTTGGCACCCTCGTTCAGGGCGGTCAGGAGAGCCCCGACAGCAATAACGATAAAGAACACGCCGAGCCAGTCCATGGTGGTTCCGGCGGCCGGCTTGCTCTCGCTGGCGAGGAACGCGATCAGCGCGGTGGCTACGACGGCCAGGGCGACCATGAGCCAGAAGATGCTGCGGAAGCCGAAGTTTTCTGCGAAGTAGCCGCCAACGAAGGAGTCGACGCCGGCCACCCCGCCATTGACGGCCGTAATGAGGCCCATGAGTGCGCCGTACTTGCGCGGGTTGCTTACAGCGGAGCGGAGCATGATGAGGCAGAGCGGAACGGTCGGGCCGCTGACGCCCTGGATGATGCGGCCAACAAAGAGCCACGTTACGTCCGGAGCCAAGGCGGCGATGACCGAGCCGACGGCCATCAGGATCATCATGCCCACGAGAATTTTCTTGCGGCCGACAATGTCGCTGAGCCGGGGTAGGAACAGGGAGAACAGCGCTGCGGCCGTGAAGAACCAGGTCTGCGAAAGGCCGATGGTGGCCTGGTCCGTCTGGAGTTCGTTGCCCATGGTCACCAGGGCCGGGCTGAGCATGGAGGCATTGAGTTGGAAGGCCACGCAGGCTGCCAGCAGGGCGACCATGAGGGCCGTGACGTTGTTCCGGGTGGATTTGGTTTCAGCGAGGGTGGACATTACTTCGCGCCTTCCGTGACAAGGGCGGCTTCGGCGAGCTGCGTGCCAGAGGAAGCACCGCCGTCGTGCGTTGGCTCGCCGATCCGTTCAATCGCGTCGGTGACCAGATCCCAGAACTTCTTGTGGTCCAGCTCAACGGCGACCGAGGTGTGGCAGTCCTCAGGGGCGGGGGCGCGGAAATCGGCAACCGTCATACCGAGGGTGAGCTTCCCCTGCAGTTCGATATCCACGGGGACCTTGCGGGTGGTCATCACCGTGGGGTCGATGACGTAGGCGACGGCGCAGGGGTCGTGCACAGGCGGGAAGTCGAAGCCCTGGGCGTCCTTGTAGGTTTTCTTGAAGAACTCCATGAGCTCCAGGACGAACTGTGCGGGCTTGGTGCCGATCTTGGCGATGCGCTCCACCACTTCATCCGTGGCCAGCGCCTGGTGCGTGAGGTCCAGGCCGACCATCACCACGGGCCACTTCTCGTTGAACACGATGTGTGCGGCCTCGGGATCGATGATGATGTTGAACTCGGCAACGGCGCTCCAGTTGCCCACGTGGTAGCCGCCGCCCATCAGGACAACTTCCTTGACGCGCTCCACGATGCGCGGCTCCTTGCGGGCAGCCATCGCGATGTTGGTCAGGCCCGCGGTGGGAACCAGGGTGACCGTGCCCGGCTCATGCGCCATGACGGTTTCGATGATGAGGTCGACGGCGTGTCGCGGGTCCAGCTCGATAGCGGACTCGGGCTGCTCCGGGCCATCCATGCCGGAATCGCCGTGGATGCTGGGGGCGGTTTCGATGGTCCGCACCAAGGGGCGGTCGCAACCGGCGGCGAATGGGACGCCCGTGATGCCTGCGATGGTGGCTACGGAAAGCGCGTTGCGCGTGACCTTCTCGAGGGTCTGGTTGCCAACCACAGTGGTCACGGCCAGCAGCTCGATGTCCGGGTTTCCGTGCGCCAGCAGCAATGCCACTGCGTCGTCATGGCCAGGATCGCAATCAAGAATGATCTTTTTGCGGGGGTTGGTTTCCACGTTTCTCTCCACGTCATTGGGGCCTGCCACGAACATGCCCGGGGCAGGGCGATAAGCATTCAGGGTGATTTTGGCATTGCTTCGGCGGCTACGTCAAACGCTTAACGTCGAGAGCGTCAAGCGCTTGATGCCTTCTCGCAGGTCAGGACCGTATAACAACGCTACGATCGATACATGGAATCCCTGGAGCGGCGCAGCGGCCGAGCACATCGCACGCCCCGGGTGACGGCTGCCATGGTGGCCGCGCGGGCAGGTGTCTCCACGGCCACGGTCTCCCTGGTGGCCAACGGCAAGACTCAAGGACGGGTATCGGACGACAACATCTCCCGCGTCCGGTCCGCCATCGCCGAACTGGGCTACGTGGTGGACAGCATTGGGAGTTCCCTTGCCCGCGGCGTCAGCTCCATCGTCATCCTGGTGACGCCCGATGTGTCCAACCCGTTCTTCGCCAACGTGATCGCCGGGGTCAGGGAAGCCCTGGGCGCAGAGTATCAGCTGCTGCTCTCAGTGACCGACGCCGGCGAATCACCCCAGGCTGCCGACGTGCGCAAACTGCTGGCCCTCCGCCCTGCCGGCCTGCTGGTGGGAGCTCCGAGCGCCGAATTCCTTGAAGATCTCTCCGCAGCCGGTCCACTGGTCCTGCTGGACGCCCCGGGGTTGGAAGCCTATGCACCCTCGGTGAACCTCGACGTTGCCCAAGGGGCGCGTGAGCTGGCCCGCCATTTGGCTTCCTCCGGGCACACCCGCGCAGCCTACGTTGACGGCGTCACCGGCACCACCACGTTTCAACTGCGCCGCGACGCTTTCCTTGAGGAAGCAGCAGCCTGCGGCCTGGCGGTCGACGCCGCGCACGTCATCAGTACAGCGATCGACGTCGGTGCTGCCGCTGCCGCGTT
Organism: Paenarthrobacter sp. NPDC057981; assembly: GCF_042886835.1. Taxonomy (NCBI): domain Bacteria; kingdom Bacillati; phylum Actinomycetota; class Actinomycetes; order Micrococcales; family Micrococcaceae; genus Paenarthrobacter; species Paenarthrobacter sp. NPDC057981. The sequence continues at coordinate 219,942 of NZ_JBHVQI010000003.1, read as the reverse complement.
CGCCCAAGCCTGGCCCGGGTGGCAGCGCGAGGGGGTGACCGCCGTCGTCTGCGGTACTGACACGCACGCCTACGGCGTGCTGCAGGAAGCGCGCGTGGAGGGGGTGGCGATCCCCAAGGAGCTGGCGGTGGCAGGCTTCGACGATCTTCCCTACTCCGCCACCAGCAACCCCAGCCTCACCAGTGTGCACCTGCCCGCGACGCCTTTGGGGCGCAAGGCGGGGGAGCAGCTTCGAGGACTCATGGAAGGCACACCGTTGGCCGAGCCGCACGTGACATTGGAGAGCTCGCTGGTGGTGCGGGGATCTACGTCGTAGCTATCGCGTCAGCGGGCGAAGTTTCTCTTCGCTGACGGGCAGTGAAACCGTGAAGTAGATCTGCGGAGCGGTCATGTCGCCCCAATCGTCCTTCTTCACCCGAACTGCCGACGGCGTGACTTCGGCGATCCGCACGCGGAGCCAGCCGCCGTCGTCGAGCCGTAGTTCATGGGGGTCTGCCAGGTAGCGCAACCCGAGGTCATCTAGTGTTTCCTCGGCGGTGAACCAATCCACAACGTCCGTGCGTGGGCGTCCGAGCATGTCGATGGCGACGAATCCTTCATCGACGGGCTTCATCCATCCGACGTGCTCGCCGTCGTCCGCGCGGCGGTGCTCGATCCAGTCCGGTTCCATGCCTCCGACCGTAGCACTGGGTGGGCTTTGACGGGTTAGTGGATGACTGCCAGCAGGATGCCGACCAGCACGAACAGGCAACCGAAGATCCGGTTGAGGACCTTTTGGCCCTTTTGGTCATGGGTAAAGCGTTGGAATGAACGTGCCGCCAAGGCGAAGAAGAACCACATGACCATGATGTCGATTGCCAGGACAGTGGCGGTCAGCACGACATATTGCTGCACCAGGGGTTGGTCCGGGCGGATGAACTGAGGCATGAAGGCCAGGAAGAAGACAATTGCCTTTGGGTTCAGCAGGTTGACCCAGACACCCCGCTGGAACATGGAAAGTGCGGGCTCGTTCTTCTTGTCATCGACCTGCTCTTTGTCCAAGTCAGGCTTGTGCAAGAACTGCCGGATGCCCAGGTACACCAGGTACGCGGCACCGGCGTAACGGATGACGTTGAAGATCACCGGTGAGTTGGATACCAGGACGCCCACGCCCAAAGCGACGATCAAAATGTGAATGATCAGGGCCACCTGTTGGCCGAGGATGCCCCAGATGGAGCGTCGGAAGCCGGAGTTGAGCGAGTTGCTCATGGTGAAGATCGCGCCGGCGCCGGGAGTGAAGCTGATGAGGGTGCCGGCGCCTACCAGGGCCAGCCAAAGTGAAAACTGCACCATGTCAGCTTATGCGGGGCTGGCCGGTCGCCGGGACGCGTGCCGCCCCGACCCACTTTCACGCGGCGGGCCACCGAATGCACCCGGACGGTGGCCGCCAGCCGGAACTGGCGGCCACCGCTCCCTGTTACGGGACGTTGTGCCAGAACCAGCGGGCAACATCAACGGCTAGCCGGATGATGTTGACCACCAAGTTCCAGGCGCCCCATGATTCCTTCCATTTGCGTTTGGAAGTCATGCCGGCACCTCCTCCATGGGAACAGGGCGCGGCCACACTACGAGGAGCTTCAGGAACGTTGCACCTATAGCGTGAGGGGCCATAGACTCAAGGGGTGATGTTTGAGGTCTATGGCCCTCCAACCGCACCAAATGAGCGCACCGCGCTGAACAGGGACCCGATTGCCGTCGGGTCCATTGTTCCTTAACGGCACCACAGGACTTCTTCCTGGTCCTCCAACCCTGAGGGAACGCAAGCTTCTTTCCCCTAGGGGGTTTAAAGCTGTGGATCGCTTCCCTGCCACTTTGTTGAGAAAGCTCCGTGCCTGCGCCGGGACGCGTGCCGCCCCGACCCACTTTCACGCGGCGGGCCGCCGAATGCACCCGGAATGGGTTGATTTAGGCGGTAACGGAGCCGAAAGAGGGTCGTGAAGCTACAGCCAACCCGGCAACCAATGAGGCAGACTGATCCCGTGAGCGGAACTCCATGGGTGCTGCACGTTGACCTCGACCAGTTCATTGCGGCGGTCGAAGTACTGAGGCGCCCGGAGCTTGCCGGTAAGCCGATCATCGTGGGCGGCCGAGGGGACCCCACCGAGCGTGCTGTCGTGTCGACGGCGTCCTACGAGGCCCGGGCATTCGGCGTTGGGTCGGGAATGCCACTGCGCATCGCAGCTCGAAAAGTACCGGACGCCATCATCCTGCCCGTCGATCAAGAAGCGTATCTGGCTGCTTCCGAAACCGTGATGACCACCCTCCGCGAGCAGCCAGGAGCCACAGTGCAAGTGCTGGGCTGGGATGAGGCGTTTGTCGGCGTCCACACCGAGGACCCGGAGGCGTACGCGCAGCAGATTCAGGCCGCCGTCCTCGAGAACACCCAGCTCCACTGCAGCGTGGGCATTGGTGACACCCTGGTCCGAGCCAAGAACGCCACCGATTTCGGCAAACCGGCTGGCATCTTCCGCCTGACGAAGGACAACTGGCTGGACGTCATGGGGGAGAAACCCACCATCGGGTTGTGGGGCGTAGGTCCCAAGATCTCCAAGCGACTGGCAACCCACGGAATCACCACGGTGAAGGAACTCGCCGCCGCAGACCCGCAGGACCTGGTTCCCGAGTTCGGCCCGAAAATGGGCCCGTGGTACGCGCAACTCGGCAGAGGCGAGGGCGCCACGGAGGTCGATGACACGCCCTGGGTTGCCCGCGCCCACGGCCGTGAAACCACGTTCCAGCAGGATCTCACCGAACCCGGCCAGATCGAAAACGCCCTCAAGGAGCTGACCGCCCGCGTCCTGGAAGACGTCGCCGCCGAAGGCCGGCCCGTAGTCGGTCTGACCCTCAAGGTCCGCTATAAGCCCTTCTTCACCAAGACCTACGCGAGGAAAATCCCCGAGACTTATGACCGCGACGAAGTTCTGGCTCAGGCGCTGGACCTTTCCGCCAAAATCGAACCCGAGCGGCCGATCCGCCTTCTCGGGTTAAGGGCGGAAATGTCGATGCCCGAGGAAGCCAGGAAGGGCCACACACCCACCCGCAGCGGTTGGTGAACCGGCGTCGCGCGTTGGTAAGGACGCCAAGCGAAAAGCGCCCGACGCCGGCCTGCCGCCTACCAGCGCGGGTGGATCGCTTCGCGGAAGTAGCGGTCGTAGATGTCCCGCACCCCGTCCGCCAATCCTGCGCCGACAACCTGCATGTCTCCGGCCTCGGCGTTGGCCGCGGCTTGCTCGGCCGAGCGGGCTCCCGGAATCACCGAGGTGACGCCGTCCTGGGCCACAACCCAGGCGAGGGCCGCCTGCGGGGTGGTGACGCCGTCGGGAACCAAAGCGCTGAACTCCTGCGCGGCTTTGACACCGGTGGCGAAGTCCACGCCCGAGAAAGTCTCGCCGACGTCGAAAGCTGCACCGTCGCGGTTGTAGTTCCGGTGGTCGTTGGCGGGGAATTCGGTGTCGGTCGTGTACTTGCCGGACAGGAGACCGGAAGCCAACGGGACGCGCGCGATGATGCCCACCCCGGCTTCCTTGGCTGCGGGCAGGACCTCATCGAGCGGCTTCACACGGAAGGCGTTCAGGATGATCTGGACTGAGGCCGTGTTGCCGCGCTTGATGGCTTCAAGGGCCTCGTCCGTCCGTTCCACGCTGACGCCGTAGTTGCGGATGGCTCCCTCGCTGACCAAGGTGTCCAAGGCGTCATAGACCTCGGAGCTGCTGTACACCGCGGTGGGCGGGCAGTGCAGCTGAACGAGGTCCAGGGTGTCCTGCTGCAGGTTGCGCCGGGACCGGTCGGTCCATTCCCGGAAGTTCTTGAGGGTGTAGTTTTCCGGGACCTGGTCCACCCTGCGTCCCATTTTGGTGGCTACCGTGACGTTGAGCTCCGGGCGCTCACTGAGGAACCGCCCGATGAACTGTTCGCTACGCCCGTCGCCGTACACGTCCGCGGTGTCGAAGAACGTGACGCCGTGCTCCACAGAGGCTTCCAGCACGGCAAAGGCGTCCGCCTCCGTGACGGAACCCCAGTCGGCTCCGAGCTGCCACGTTCCCAGCCCGACAGTAGAAACGGGTCGGCCGGTCTTGCCAAGTATGCGCTGTTCCATGGTTCCGACTATAGGGGGTCACGACCCGCCGTCGTCCAGCTTTGTGACCTTCCCCAGCAGGTAGCGACGCTCCTGCAGGCTCTGTGTTTTTTTGGCTGCGGCAAGAAAAGCTGCGCGGGCCTCCGGAAGCAAGCCCGCCATCTCGTACAGGTGCCCGCGTACGGCGTCGAGCCTGTGCGATCGGTCCAGTGCAGCATCCAGCCCGGACAGCAGCTCAAGACCCGCCGCAGGCCCCTTCACCATGGCCAGAGCCACTGCGCGGTTCAAGGTCACCACGGGACTCGGAGCGACAGCCTCCAACACCGTGTACAAGGCAAGTATCTGCGGCCAATCGGTTTCCTCGTTGGACCCGGCTTCTGCGTGGACCGCCGCGATCGCCGCCTGCAATTGGTACGGTCCGGCAGCACTACGACCCAGCACTGACGACAACAGCGCAACGCCCTCGTCGAGTTGCGCGCGGTTCCACAGATTTCGGTCCTGCTCAGCCAGCGGCACCGGGGTCCCATCGTCCAGAGTGCGCGCCGATCGCCGGGAGTCGGAGAGCAGCATCAGCGCCAGCAGTCCGGTCGCCTCCGGTTCGGCGGGGGCAGCGGTCACCAACAGGCGAGCCAGCCGGATGGCCTCCGTAGTAAGTTCTTCGCGCTGCAGCGACGCACCGGAGCTCGCAGCGTAACCTTCGTTGAAGATCAGGTACAGGACGTGAAGTACGACGCCGAGCCTCGCCTTCCGCTCGGAAGCCGGCGGCATGCTGAAGGTTGCGCCGGCCTTCTGGATCCCCTGTTTCGCGCGGCTGATGCGTTGTCCCATGGTCGCTTCGGGGACGAGGAAGGCTGAGGCGATTTCCGCCGTCGTGAGTCCTCCAACTGCCCTCAGCGTCAGGGCCAGTTGCGATGGTGCCGACAACGCGGGGTGGCAGCAAAGGAACATGAGGGTCAGGGTGTCGTCTGTTTCCGGGGCGGCGCTGTACTGGAAGTCCATGGCCGCGACCCGTTCCTCACGCGCACGCCGGGCATTTTCGCTTCGATGGAAATCCACCAAGCGGCGTGATGCGACCGCCATCAGCCATGCTTTCGGGTTGTCCGGCAGGGCAGAGGGCCACTGGAGGGCGGCCTCCAACAGCGCTTCCTGGACGGCGTCCTCGCAGGCATCGAACTGGCCGTGCTTGCGTGCCAGCACGCCGAGGACCTGCGGCGCGAGGGTGCGCAGCAGGTCCTCTAATCGCATGTCGCGAGGGGGTTGGGCCAAGTGCTATACCTCCGGAGGGCCGTCCGCGAGGGCGCGGAGCTCCACGACCTGGGAGTACTTCACAATGCTGGAACAGATTTCCACGGCTCGCTCCTCGCTGGCGACATCGACCACCCAGTAGCCGACGAGGGATTCCTTGGATTCGGCGTAGGGGCCATCGGTGGTGATGACGCCGTCCGGGGTCTGCTTGACGAGCTTCGCCGTGCTGCCGTCGGTCAGGCCGGCGTTGAAGACGAGTTCCCCGGATTCGGTCAGGTCCTTGTCGATCTGGATCATGAATCCGATCATTTCCCGGATCCATTCAGGATCGGCGGTCTCCATCATGCCTTCAGCGGACCCGAACATCATGATCATGTATTTCATGGCTAACTCCTTGTGATGTGGCGCCCTGGATGGGTGCTTCACTCATGGGTCGGAACTGGCGAGGGCATTTCTACATGGTTCCGGAATTTTTCTTGCGGCTTATGCCCGGGCGATGACTTCACCGTTCGGAATGAGGAAGTAGCCGTCCTCAGTGGCGCCCCAGCGGTGCCAGCCGGCGGCGATCCGGGCAAGGTCGGCTTCGTTGGCCAGGCCGTATTCCAAGGCCTGCTCCGCGAATGCGGAGTGCAGCACCCTTTCGCTCCAGACCCGGGATTGCCAGGCACGTTGCTGGGCCGTGGCGTAGAGCCAGTTGCTGCTGGTGGGGGCCACCTGCGTGAACCCTGCCTGCTGCGCCCATGAGACCAAGCGCCGCCCGGCGTCGGGTTCTGCTCCGTTGCGCCGGGCGATCTTCTGGTACAGCTCCATCCAGTCGTCGAGTTCCGGTACTTCCGGGTACCAGCTCATGCCGTGGAAATCGGCGTCGCGCACGGCGACGATGGCGCCGGGTTTGGCTACGCGGCGCATCTCACGCAGGGCCGCGACCGGGTCGGTGAGGTGCTGGAGGACCTGGTGGGCGTGGACGAGGTCGAACGATTCGTCCTCGAAGTCGAGATCGTAGATATTGCCGGTTTGGAACGCCACGTTGTCCACGCCGCGTTCCCTGGCCAGTTCGGTTGCCTGCGCCACGATATCGGCAGAGCGGTCCAGACCGATCACTTGCCCCGGCGCAACCAGCCCCGCGAAATCGCACGTTATGCTCCCAGGCCCGCAACCGACGTCGAGAACCGACGTTCCGGGGGTGAGATGGGGGATCACGAACGCCGCCGAATTCTCGACCGTCCGTGAGGCGTGGGCCCGGACAACCGACTCGTGGTGCCCGTGGGTATAGACATCTTCTGGCTGCTGCGCGTTCATAGGGAAACGCTACAGCCACCCCACCCCAACTGGGGGACAGGAAACGGTCCAATAGGGGCTCATTGGGCCGTTTGCTGTCCCCTAGTTGGGTTCAGCCGCTGTGGCTTGGCGCCGGGCTTCGATGGTCGCCTGCACCATGTCGGCCATGAAGCGGCGTACGAGTTCCAGTTCCTCCGCGCTGTACTCGGCCATGGCCTTGCCCATGCGCATGGCGAGCGGCATGAAGATGGCACTTCCATCCCGGTACGCCTTGGGGGTCATCTGGAGTTGAACCTGACGACGGTCCGTGCCCAGGCGCTCGCGAATTACGTGACCGCTTGCATGGAGGCGGTCAACCAGTGCCGTGGTGGCGGGGGAGCTCAGGCGCAATTCACTGCGAAGCACTCCCGGCGTCACCACGAGTCCGGCGGCCGAATGTCGCATGATCACTGCCAAGGCGTTGAGGTCGGTGCGGTGCATGTCGTTTGCTCCGCCGGCAGCATCCACGTAGTGGTTGGCTTCCAGCGTGAAGTCCTGGAGCAGGCGGACCAGGTCCTGGGCGGCGCCCGACGGCGGGACGGCACCTTCCTCGGCTGCGCCCGACGGCGGGACGGCACCTTCCGGGGCGGGGCCCTGTGCTGCGGCAGGGTTGCCGGTCCGCTGCCCGTTCGTGTCCGACATCTGCCCTCCTTGAGTCATTTCTGCCCTCCGGATATTACTCCCCGGCCCGCCCCTTCAGCGCATTCCTCCCAGGAGGCCTCTTGATTAGTTCCATGATGGAGATACTCTATAGTCTAATGAAACCACTCAGAAGCTTCCCCAAGAAGAAGGACTCATGAATCCGCAGAAAGTACCGTTCTGGCTACGCTGGCTGGTGCCGGTGGTGCTCGTAATTACCTGGCTAGGCATCGCAGGAGTGGGCGGCCCCACGTTCGGGCGCCTGGACGAAGTCTCCTCCAACGACCAGGCATCCTTCCTGCCCGCTGGGGCGGAAGCCACCGAAGCCGGCGACTGGCAGGCCAAGTTCCGTGATTCCAAAGAGATCCCCGCTGTGGTCATCGTTGAAAATGACTCAGCATTCACCCCGGCCCAGCTGGGCGAAGCAGCCAAGCTGAAAGCCGACATCGAGGCACTCAAGCTGGGGAGCGGCGTCGTCGGTCCTATTCCCTCGGAAGATGGCAAAGCCGTCCAGTACATCGTCCCGATCGCTGAATCCGACGAGATCCGCGACGTGGTGAAGGAACTGCGCGACGTCGTGCAACCGGGCGCACCGGACGGCATGAAAGCGTATGTGACAGGCCCGGCGGGACTGACGGCCGACCTCGTCAACGCCTTCGGAGGCATCGACGGAATCCTGCTGCTGGTAGCCCTGGGCGCAGTATTCGTGATCCTGCTTCTGGTGTATCGCTCGGTGGTCCTGCCGCTGGCGGTGCTTTTCACCTCGGTGTTCGCCCTGTGCGCCGCGATCCTGCTGGTTTTCGGCATGGCCAAGATCGGCTGGATCCAGCTGAACGGCCAAAGCCAGGGCATCCTGTCCATCCTTGTGATCGGTGCCGCTACGGACTACGCGCTGTTGTTCGTGGCTCGATTCCGTGAGGCGCTGACCCACACCCGAAACCGCACGCAGGCCGTTCTGACCGCGTGGAAGGCGTCCTTCGAGCCAATTCTTGCCTCCGGCGCCACCGTCATCATTGCCTTGCTCTGCCTTCTCTTCTCCGACCTGAATTCCAACAAGGCGCTGGGTCCCGTGGCCGCTGCCGGGATCCTTTGCGCGCTCTTCGCTGCGCTGACGCTCCTTCCAGCGTTGATGGCTTTGCTGGGACGCGCCGCCTTCTGGCCCTTCCGGCCCAAGCTGCTGCCCGACGACGAACGCGAACCTGACATTGTGACCGGACTTGAGGGACAAAAGGGTCTGTGGCGCGCCACCGGCCGCCTGGTCTCGCGGCGCCCGCGCATCGTCTGGATCGCGTCTGTGCTTTTGCTGCTCGTGGCCGCGACGGGTGTCCTGCAACTGAAAGCCAACGGTGTCCCGCAGACCGACGTGATCCTGTCCAAGTCCGACGCTGTGGACGGCCAGGACGCTCTGGCGCGCCATTTCGACGCCGGCAGCGGCAGCCCCGCCGTCGTGGTCGCCTCCCAAGGGGCCGCGCAGCAGGTCCTGGACAAGGTCAAAGCGGCCGACGGCGTTGGCGACGCCTACCTGCTGGCCGACGGAAGCGTGCCCATAACGGGAGCGCCGGGAACGCCGTCCGAACCCGCGGTCCGCGACGGAAAAGTGCTCATCAACGCCACACTGAACAATGCGGCTGATTCGATCGAGGCCGAAAATGCGGTGAAAGCCCTGCGCGTTGCCGTCAAGGAAGCAGACCCGGGAGCGTTGGTTGGCGGTGTCACTGCCACAGCCTTGGATACCAACACCACCGCGCAACGCGACCTTGTAGTGATCATCCCGATCGTGCTGGTGGTTATCCTCTTCATCCTGATGCTGCTGCTGCGCTCGGTGGTCGCGCCGGTGCTGCTGGTGCTCTCGGTGGTGCTGTCCTACGGCGCCGCGATGGGTGTCTCGGCGTGGGTATTCAACGGGATTTTTGGATTCTCGGGAGCTGACGCCACCGTCCCCCTGTTCGGCTTCGTGTTCCTGGTTGCGCTGGGCGTGGACTACAACATCTTCCTGATGAGCCGCGTCCGTGAAGAATCGCTGAAGCACGGGACCCGTCCGGGCATCCTTCGGGGCTTGGGCGTAACAGGCGGTGTCATTACCTCGGCTGGCGTTGTCCTCGCCGCCACGTTCGCCGCGCTGGGCGTCATCCCCATCATGTTCCTGGTGCAGCTGGCGTTCATTGTGGCGTTCGGCGTGCTCCTGGACACCGTGCTGGTCCGATCCTTGTTGGTCCCGGCGTTGGCGTACGACATCGGCAACAAGATCTGGTGGCCGGGCAAGCTTGGGCGCGGATCTTCGAAAGACCCGGTTGGACCGCGCGGTGAGCGTGAGGAAGAAGCAGCGTCCGTGGGGCGATAGGTCAAGAACGCTCCGTCAGAAAGTGGCGGGCGGGCGGCGCTCAAGCAGCCGGGTGTCGCGCCATTGACCGGCGGTGGGTCCGTTGACCGGTAGGCCAACGGAACCCTCCGCCGGCAATGGCGAACAATGACTTCTCCGCATCTCAGCGGGCGGCAGCCTTGTCCCTGTTCCTCTGTTGGCGCGCCTGCCGTTTCCGCTGCGGCTTCCGAACAGGTTTCCGCTTGCGGCGCTTGGTGCCCTGGCCACTGAAGGGCGGCCGGGGTTCGCCGAGCCGGGGGCCGCTCCAGTACCGACCGCCAAGGAGGATGCCCGCGAGAACGCCATAAGTCCACACAAAAGGTAGGGCCATCTGACCTGTATTCCCTGCAAGGATCATCAACAGCAGGAACTCCGCCGGGATGATCAGTTGAAGGACGTTCCGGGTCAGTGCCGAAGGTGGGAAGCGGTACAGTGCCCATCCGCAGACCAAGGCGCCGGCCAGAACTGCGGCGACTGCCACCGTCGGGGATTGAAACGCGAGATGCGCTAATCCGCTTCCCACGAGGATCGCCACGCTGGCGGCGTTGACCAGCGCCAAACGAATCCCGCCCGTGAAACCACCACCGTCCTTGGCCTTGCGCTCGCGTTCGCGGACTGCCTCCGCTCCCGAACCTTTTCCGGATAATCCGCTGCCGATGGCCCCTGCGGCGAATCCGAGCAGCCAGGAACCTGCGGCGGGAATTCCGAGGTCGTCCTCAACGGAGAGCCAGGAGAAGAAAATGAGCAGTGTTCCGAAGTGCATCACCAAGTAGGCGCGGGTCGAGACGGAGAACACCCGGAACAGCAGGAAGGCGTAAGCGGCCGCCACCACGAAAAGTGGCGACGCCTGAAGCAATGAATTGCGGGCCATCCAGATGAACAGCGCCACCACAGCCGCGATCATCGCCCAGGACAGAATCGGCGCGGACCGTTGGTTCGAATTTTTCACGTGTACCCCCGGGTATAAGACTAGGTGACACCTGACGGGCCCTGTCCCAGCGCTCACTCCATCTTGAAAATCACCGACGGACGGAGCCATCGTCAGCGCATCAATGTATTCTTCGTGGCAGCGGGTGCGGACGACCCCGACCAGATCAATCCAGGAGAATCAATGGAACAGCTGATCATCATCGGGTCCGGCCCTGCGGGCTACACGGCAGCAATTTACGCAGCCCGGGCAGGCCTGAACCCCTTGGTCCTCGCTGGTTCGGTCACGGCCGGCGGGGCCCTCATGAACACCACGGAAGTGGAGAACTTCCCCGGCTTCCCTGAGGGTATACAAGGCCCTGAGCTGATGGACGGGCTGCAGGCCCAGGCGGAGAAGTTCGGCGCCCGGATAGTGTTCGACGACGTCACTGAAGTTTCGCTTGCAGGTCACGTCAAGACTGTGGTCACCGGAGCCGGGGAGACCCACGAGGCCCCGGCGGTCATTCTGGCGACGGGCTCGGCCTATAAGGAACTCGGTTTGGCCGAAGAGAAGAAGCTCAGCGGGCATGGCGTCTCCTGGTGCGCCACCTGCGACGGTTTCTTCTTCCGCGAGCAGGACATCATCGTGGTCGGAGGAGGAGACTCGGCCATGGAGGAAGCGACGTTCCTGACACGGTTCGGTAAGTCCGTGACCGTCGTCGTGCGCAAGGGCGAGCTGCGCGCCTCGCGGATCATGGCCCAGCGCGCCAAGGACAACCCGAAGATCTCGTTCGCCTGGAACTCAGCTGTGACCGCCATCCATGGCGATACCAAGGTCACCGGGGTCACCCTCACCGATACCCGTACCGGGGAAACCCGCGAGCAAGCAGCAACGGGCATCTTCGTGGCCATCGGACACTTGCCGCGGACGGAGCTTGTTGCGGGCCAGGTTGAGCTCGACGCGGAGGGCTACATCAAGGTGGATTCGCCCACCACGTGCACCAACCTGTCCGGTGTGTTCGCCTGCGGTGACGCCGTGGACCACCGCTACCGCCAGGCGATCACGGCGGCGGGGACAGGGTGTTCAGCAGCGCTGGATGCAGAGCGCTACCTAGCGGCTCTGGAAGATGCCCACAGCATCGCCACGGCACTTGTGGAGGAGCCGACGCATTTTTAGCTTGGCCGAATCAGCGAGGCTTGTAGACGTCTGCGCGGTGCTGAATCCGGTGGACGTAAAGCACGTGCTCTTCAAGGTCGAGTGTGAACAGCACACGGTAATCTCCCCGGCGTGCCGTGCGCTAAACAGTGAGCTCATTGGTCAACGGCTTGCTGAGGCGGTGAGGGTTACCGGCGAGTGCTCCGGTGACGAATTCAACAATCGCTGAGGCGGCCTTCTCCGGCAGGCTGTCAAATGTTCAGGGCCGGGCTGGTGGCCTGTACCTTCCAAGGTTCGTTTTCCTCACTGTGTCGCTCACCGGGGCGGCAGCCCGAACTCGCGGCGCAGATCATCGCCGCTCTTTGTGTTGCCTTCTGCGATGTCGCGACGGGCCTGAGCCAAATCTTCATGGATGTTCGGCTGGGACAGCCAATGAATGGTTTCCTGGAGCGACTCCAGGTCATCCGCTGACATGAGGACAGCGGCGGGGCCCGCGTCGCGGGTGATTTGGATGATCTCGTGTGTGGTGTCTGCTTCTTCGACCAAGGCCAAGAGCTTGTCCTTGGCTTCGCTAAGAGGGACTGTCTTCATGCGGGCAATTTAGCCGGATTTCGAGCTTATAACTAGCCTTAGTTGTGGCCTGAGGTGCGTCTCAGGCCTTGACCGTGTTCCGCTCCCGATATGCATCCGCCGCATAGACGCCCAGGACGCGCACTTCGGTGGTGAAGAACTCCAATTCCTCCAGCGCGCGGCGCAGTCGGGCATCCTCCGGGTGGCCTTCGACGTCGGACAGGAACATGGTGGCCGCGAACTCGTCGCCGACCATGTAGCTTTCCAGTCGGGTCATGTTCAGTCCATTGGTAGCGAAGCCGCCCAGCGCCTTGTAGAGGGCGGACGGAACGTTGCGGACGCGGAATACGAAACTGGTGATCGCCGGGCCGGGGAGCTCTTCCTTGGTGGGAAGTTCGCGTTCGCGAGCCAAGACAACAAAGCGAGTGGTGTTGGTGGGGTTGTCCTCGACGCCGGAGGCAAGGACTTCGAGTCCGTACAGCTGGGCAGCCAGCGGCGGAGCGAGCGAGAGCTTGCGGGGGTCGTTCCAGTCCCGGACTTCCCGGGCCGACCCCGCGGTGTCACCGGCAATGACGGGTTTGAGGCCGGCCTCGCGGATGATGCGGCGGCACTGGCCCAGGGCATGAATGTGGCTGTGCACCTCGGTGGCATCCTCAATGGTGCTGCCTGGGATTCCCATCAGGTCAAAGTGGATCGGGAGGAAGTACTCCCCGACGATCTGAAGATTGGACTGGGGCAGCAGGACATGGATGTCGGCCACCCGCCCGGCGATGGAGTTCTCGATGGGGATCATGGCCAGATCGACATCCCCGTTGGAGACCAGTTCAAACGCGTCCTCAAAACTGGCGCACGGCACGCTTTCGAGTTCTGGGAACATTTCCTTGCACGCGAGGTCCGAATTGGCTCCGGGCTCACCTTGGTACGCAATCTTCTGGGCCATGGTGCTCATGGTTTCACGCCGGGTATACGCCAACGCAAAAGCGTCCACCCTATGGCCAACGGGAACCGACGCAGCCACCCGCAGCCCAACTAGGGGACAGATAACGTCGCTATGGAGGCTCAGTGCGACGTTATCTGTCCCCTAGTTGGGCGGGGAAGGGGATCAGCCGTTGATGATCTGCGGCACTCCCAAAGCCTTGAGGCCTTCGGCGCCGAACTCCAGGCCGTAGCCGGACTGCTTGGCACCGCCGAAGGGCACGCGGGGGTCCACGGCGCCGTGTTTATTGATCCAAACCGTTCCGGCCTGGATGCGCGCGGCGACCTCACGCGCGGCGGCGAGGTCGGAGGACCAGACTGAGGCGCCGAGTCCGACGTCGAGCGCGTTCGCCTTGGCGACGGCCTCATCAACGGTGCTGTACTTGATGATGGGCAGCGCCGGGCCGAACTGTTCTTCGGCGACGAGCGGGTTGTCGTTGTCGATGTCCGCAACAAGAGTGGTGGGGTAGAAGTTGCCGGGCTGCTCGGTGTCGGGGTTGCCGCCTACCAGGATGCGGGCGCCGGAGTCGCGGGCGGCGTCCACCAGGCGGGCGACGATGTCGTACTGCTGGCGGTTCTGGAGCGGGCCCAGGACGTTGTTTTCGTCGAGCCCGTTGCCCATCGGCATCGCCGCTGCAACGGCAGTGAGTTCCGAGCAGACGGCTTCGTACTGGGACTCGTGGACGTAGAGGCGCTTGAGGGCGGCGCAGGTCTGGCCGGTGTTGATGAACGCGCCCCAGAACAGGCCTTCGGCGATGGCTTTGGGGTCGGAGTCGGGCAGGACGATGCCGGCGTCGTTGCCACCGAGCTCGAGCGTGAGCCGCTTGACGGTGTCCGCGGAGGAACGGATGATCGCCTTGCCCGTGGCGGTTGAGCCGGTGAACATGACCTTGCCGATCGCCTCGTGCGTGGCAAGCGCTTCACCGACGTCGCGCCCTCCGGACACCACGGTGAGCAGGCCCTCGGGCAGTTCCTGGTTGATGATCGAGATCAGGGCGAGCACGGACAACGGCGTGTACTCGGAGGGCTTGACCACCACGGAGTTGCCCATGCGCAGGGCCGGCGCGATCTGCCAGACGGTGATCATCATGGGCCAGTTCCAGGGACCAATCGCGCCCACGACGCCGATGGGCCGGTAGTGCAGCTCGGCGCGGGTTTCGCCGTCGTCAACTACCACTTCAGGTTCCAGCGGGGTGCCGGCGGTGGCGCGCAGCCAGGCGGCACAGGCCCCGACTTCGAAGCGGGCGTTCGGGCCGTTGAGCGGTTTGCCCTGCTCGCGGGAGAGCAGTTGCGCAAGTTCTTCAGCTGAGCGTTCGACGGCGTCGGCTGCTTTGAGGAGCGCGGCGGACCGGGCGTCGTGGCCCAACGCAGCCCACGCGGGTTGTATGGCGGCGGCGGTAGCGATGGCGGCTTCGAGGTCCTCGACGGTGTGGACCGGGGCCTCACCGACCGCTTCGCCCGCGGCGGGGTCGAGGATGGTGCGGCTGTTCTGGCCGGGGGCTGCGGTGATCGAGGCCAGCAGGGCGTCGTAAGTCTCCATTGGTACTCCGCTCAGGTAGTAAGTCTTGGCGCCGGAAGGGCGCGCGGCGATGTCTCCAGTGTGGTTGGCGTCACGTGGCGTGGTCTTGTCGATGGACGAACAGCCTTTGACGGCAAGCGAACGCTTTAGATGCGCTTGGCTTTCGCTACCTGCCGGTATGCTCCACAATCGATCTTGTGACTCTCGCTTCCCTCGCGGCCTTCGCCGGCCTCTGCCTGGTCCTGTCTGTGACTCCAGGCCCCGACACCTTCCTGGTGCTGCGCATCGCGCTCAACAGACCGTCGGCGGGCATCGCCGCGGCTGCCGGTTCCGCAGGTGCGGCGATTGTGTGGGCGGCGCTGGTCGGTGTGGGCCTGGCCGCGATCCTGGAGCAGTCCGCGGAGCTGTTCCGCTGGATCAAGATCGCCGGCGGGTTGTACTTGCTGTACCTGGGCATTTCATCGTTCATCAAGTCGCGTCGTGCTGCGAAGGCGGGCGCCGGTGGATCCGCTGAAGAGCCTTTGCCCTACAACCGGCTTTCGGCGCTTGGCGCCGGGGCCCTGTCCACGCTCCTCAACCCGAAGGTTGGCCTGTTCTACTTGGCCGTGGTCCCGCAGTTCATCCCGCACGGCGGCGACACGATGGGCACGTCCTTGATCCTCGGCGTGGTGGTGGCTGTGATCGCCTTTGCCTATCTCTCCATGATCGCCGTCGTGGCCTTCAAGGCAATGAGGTGGCTGAAGAAGCCCAAGGTGAGCACCGCCGTCGAACGTACTTCCAGCGGGATCATCGCGGGACTGGGTGTCGGCGTGGTGGCGTCGGGGGCTGCGAGCTAACTCAACGAGAGACGCAAACGTTCCACTCCCTCGGCACCTTCAGGCACCCGGTTGATAAGCCCCGGTTCATTGGCGAGGCGCCCCAACATATTTGCCAGGTGGTCCCGTTCAGCAGGCTTGTAAGTCACGCCGCGAAGGTCGGACGCCCGGACCACCGAGGCCAAAGTGAGGAAATCGTCGATGTGCCGCTGCCTGCGGGGGTCGTTGATGATGGTCAGCGCTGCGGCCTTACCGATGAGGCTGCCCATGAGCGTAGGTCGGATGACGCTGCCGGTCGCTGATCCTGCCTGAACGGCAACGGTCTCCGAACGGTCGAGCGCTTGCTGGCTGGCTGGTGCAGCAATTGTGGTCCCACCCGTAACGCCGCGTCGCTTCCCGGCGCGTTCACCGAGATGGCGGGGGATCAGGACATCAATCACGGCCTCTCCGCGTCTCCATCGATGCTGATAGCCCTCCGGCGATTCCCCTGCTGACTCGAATCCGAGCCGCACGAGGAGGGCGGTGAAGTCGTGGAGCATCGTCGGGAAGGCCCGGATGTCCAGGGCCATATCTGCGTCCTTTGTAGCCCGCACACTCGGAGCTCCTCGCTCCACGGCGTGCAGGAAGACGGCCTGGCCGCCGACCAAGACCCAGCCGTCGGGCATGGAGCCATGGATTTCGAAGACCGCCTGCCATGCTTCCTTTTGTTCGGGAGGCATCGCCGGGAGCTCAATGGGCATGAATGCTCCCAAGGATTTCGCGTGCGGCCTGTTGTTCGCGGACGCCTGGCCACTCTGCAAGGTCTGCCGCCACAGCAAGTGGTGGCAGTTCATCCGGGATTTGATCGGCCGCCCTGAGAATGACATTGGGTCTCTTGCCGGAGGCCGGTTCAACCAGGAACCAGTCTTTGACGACGCTCTTTAGTTGGTCGCGTCGCACGTAGGCCTCCAACTCTGAGTTCGCCAGCAGACCGGACCGGGGGTGTGAAACCCCGGAGGGGTGGACTCGTTTGTCTTCACGAAGCTCGGCTATATCTGCCGGGTCGGAGGAGAACGCAAACTTTTCCGCGCGATTGGCGAGCCATGCAGCGAGGAGTTCCTGGGGATCGGGAGAGTCCTGGAGCCGCCTGATCCGTTCGTTGAGGCGATGCCTTTCGATGGGTGAGAGCTCCAAGTAATCAAGGGGAGGGTGCGGGGCTTCGTCCCACAATGAGGCCATGAGCAGCCACGCGCTTCGCTCGGAAAGCGGGCGGCCCGCTAGCCTACCCGGGCGGTATTGCGCGGCATCGGCTTCCTCAACGATCCAGCGTCCACCGACCCGTTGCCCGCGTATGCGTCCGGAATGGACGAGATGCCGTGCTCGGCTCTCGTTCACATGGAGGCGGCTGGCCAGCTCGGAGATGCTTAGCGTCATTTCATAATGGTAGCGGTATCGCTATGAATATGTAATGTCTCCGGGCGCAGCTTGTGGAAATTACACATTCATGGCGATACCGCTACGAATAAGTAATTGAAGCACGCCTCACGCCGCCAGCAGTGCCAAATAGTTGTCCAGCTGGCCCTCGAGGTCCTGCGAGAAGTGTTCAGCCGGTGACAGTGCCGCCACGATCTGCGCGCCCAGCATCATGTTGATTAAGTGATCGGCGACGGCGGCATCTTCCAGCGGGGTGGCGATCTCGCCGGCCGCCCGGGCTGCTGCGGCATGCGCGGTCATGGTGGTGTGCCACTGGTTCATGGATTCACTGTGGAGGTCGGCCATATCGGCGTCGTTGAGTGCCTTTTGCCAGAAGGGGATCACGATGCGCGCTTCGTTGACGCGTTCCTCGTCCAGCGGAAGGACCTCGGCGCAGAAGGCGCGCAGGGCCGCCAGTCCTGACAACCCTTCCGTCACGAGTGCGATGCGCTGGTTGGTCCGGTTGAATACGTGCCCGAAAGCGGACGTGAGCAGCAGGTCCTTGGTGGGGAAGTAGGGCTTGAGGGCGCCGTTTGCGAAGCCTGCCTCTTCGGCGATTTCCCGCATGGTGGCGCCTTCCATGCCCAGTCTCGCGATGATCCGCCAGGTTGCGTCCACCAATTCGAGGCGTCGTTGATCGTGGTCGACAATCTTTGGCACGGGGTGGGCTCCTGGGAAAAATGTCGGCGAAAGGTCTTGTGACCCATCTTACGTTTTGGTTATTCTCTACAACTATAGAAAATAAATCCTGACCATCACAGGTCCCGGACCAGAGGCAACCATGACGCCCACAGCAACTGACATTTCCACCCAGTACAGACTTGCCACCGCGGAAGAAATCACCGCGGTCCAGGGCATCCTGCAGGCTGCGGGCCACCTCGGCGAGGGGCATCGGATCGCGTATCTGGGCCTCGTGGATCCATCGCGCCGCGCCGAGGAACACGACCGCCGGTTCCGCGTCTTCATCCACGACATCTCCGGCGGTGCCCCCAGGGACATCCTCGTTTCCGCCACCCGCGGGCAGATCCTGTCCGCCGTCGAACTTGATACCAAAGTCTCCGGCGAACTGCCGGTCCTTGAAGAGGAGTTCGAGGTTGTCGAGACGCTGCTGGCCACCGATGAGCGTTGGCTCGCCGCGCTCGCCGCCCGGAACCTCGACGTCGAAAAGGTCCGCGTGGCGCCGCTGTCCGCGGGTGTTTTTGAGTACGAGGAAGAACGTGGCCGGCGCATCCTCCGTGGACTGGCGTTCGTGCAGGACTTCCCTGAGGACAGCGCCTGGGCCCACCCCGTGGACGGGCTGGTTGCCTACGTAGACGTGGTGAACAAGGAAGTCACCCAGGTCATTGACCTTGACATCATGCCTATCCCCGCTGAGCACGGAAACTACACCGACCCCCAGCTGACCGGCCCGCTGCGGGATACCCAGAAGCCCATCAGCATCACCCAGCCCGAGGGCCCCAGCTTCACCGTCACCGGCGGCAACCACGTCGAGTGGGAAAAGTGGAGCGTCGATGTCGGCTTCGACGTCCGCGAAGGAGTCGTCCTCCACAACCTTGCCTTCCAGGACGGGGACCGCAAACGGCAAGTCATCAACCGGGCCTCGATCGCCGAAATGGTGGTCCCGTACGGTGATCCTTCGCCCATCCGGTCCTGGCAGAACTACTTCGACACCGGCGAATACCTGGTAGGCCAGTACGCCAACTCCCTGGAACTCGGCTGCGATTGCCTGGGCGACATTACCTACCTCAGCCCGATCATCAGCGACGCGTTTGGCAACCCCCGCGAAATCCGCAACGGCATCTGCATGCACGAGGAAGACTGGGGCATCCTGTCCAAGCACTCGGATCTGTGGACTGGAATCAACTACACCCGCCGCAACCGCCGCCTGGTGATCTCCTTCTTTACCACCATCGGCAACTACGACTACGGCTTCTACTGGTACCTCTACCTGGACGGCACCATCGAGTTCGAAGCCAAGGCCACCGGCGTCGTCTTCACCTCAGCGTTCCCGGAAGGCGGCTCGGACAACATTTCCCAGCTCGCACCGGGCTTGGGCGCGCCCTTCCATCAGCATCTTTTCAGCGCCCGCCTGGACATGGCGATCGACGGCTTCACCAACCGGGTGGAAGAGGAGGACGTGGTTCGTCAGCCCATGGGGCCGGGCAACGAGCGCGGCAACGCGTTCTCCCGCAAGCGCGTTCTCCTGGCCAAGGAGTCCGAGGGCGTCCGTGAAGCCGACGCCCGCGCCGGAAGGACCTGGATCATCTCCAACCCGGAGTCCCGCAACCGTCTGGGCGAACCGGTCGGCTACAAGCTCCACGCCGAGAATCAGCCCACGCTGTTGGCTGACCCTGGTTCCTCCATCGCGAAGCGCGCGGCCTTCGCCACCAAGGACCTGTGGGTCACGCGCTACGCCGACGAGGAACGCTACCCGACCGGCGACTTCGTGAACCAGCACTCCGGCGGCGCAGGCCTTCCCGCGTATGTAGCCCAGGACCGTGACATCGACGGCCAGGACATCGTCGTATGGCACACCTTCGGCCTGACCCATTTCCCGCGCGTGGAGGACTGGCCGATCATGCCTGTGGACACGGTTGGCTTCAAGCTCCGTCCCGAGGGCTTCTTCGACCGGAGCCCGGTGCTGGACGTGCCCCCGAACACCTCGGGTTCCAGCTGCCACACGGCCACTGAAAGTGGCCAAACCGAAGCCTCCGGGCACTGCCACTAGCCATGGCACTCATCGCAGGACGGGTCCGCACCAACGGACCCGTCCTCCATCCCCGGATCTGCGCAACCCTCACGGCCATCTCCTGCCTTACCCACCTCTGGCTGGCCGCCTCCGGACACCATGAGGCCTGGGTCGGCGTGCTCATGATCGCCCTCGCGGCCGTGTGCGTTCCGTGCACCATCCACATCTGGCGCCACAGCCGGGTCGGCGCCCTCCATCAGGTCACCGGCTCAGCCCTTGCCATGGTTGCCCTGCACGCCGCGCTGCTGCTCGGCGCGGGCGGTGCCGGACACGCCCATGGCGGCAGGTCGCCGTCGGGCGCTGTTGATACAAGCGGAGCCGCGCAACTGCTGCTGGTGATCGGACTGGAAATCACGACGGCGTTGCTCGCCTCGACGCTGGTGGCCCGGCTCAGGCGGCGGGCGGCTGTGCGCTACTGACCCACTTTGCCGCCGGAAGGGCGTGAAGACACCCGAATTCGGTTGCAGAATCCGCCCAAACGGTCGAAAGAAGGTCGGGGAGGTACGCCCGCCCGGAAGTTCGGCAGGATATTGCTCTTGGCAGGCAGTTTCCCTGCTTGTTGGGACTGCTCCGAACAGTGTTCATTGGAAGAGTGAAAAAAGCTGTCAAAGGTTCGGGTTTGGGCCTCTTCCGTGCAACGGGAATCTATGTAGGTGCCATTCTCGGTTCAGGAGTGCTGGTGTTGCCCGCCATCGCCGCCCAAGTGGCCGGACCGGCGTCGATATTGGCATGGGCTTTGCTCCTGGTGTTCTGCACCCCCGTCGCGTTCGGTTTCGCCGAAATGTCCAGGCAGCAGCCCGACGCGGGTGGCATCGCAACGTTCGTCACCAGGGCATTTGGGCAGCGGGCGTCAGTGGTGGCCGGCTACCTCTTCTACTTCGCCATTCCCTTCGGCGCGCCCGCGACCGCGGTGATTGGCGGGGAGTACATCGCCCACGCGACGGGAGGCGGCCGCGAAACAGTGTTGATCGCCGCGGGGCTGATCCTGGCGGCAGGTTTCCTGAGCAACGCGGTGGGCATCAGGGTTTCCAGCAAACTGCAGCTGCTCCTGATGGTCTTGTTGGTGGCGTTACTTGCCTTTGCCGTAGCCGTGGCAGCGCCGTATGCCCGGGCAGGGAACTTCGTGCCCTTCGCCCCGAATGGTTATTGGGCCGTGGGTGGCGCAGCGAGCTTGCTGTTCTTCTGCTTCGCCGGGTGGGAAGCCGTGACGCACTTGGCCGGCGAATTCCGCAACCCCGAGCGAGACCTGAAGCGGGCAACGTGGCTGACGCTGATGGTGGTTGGCGTGATCTACATTGGCCTCGTGGCTGCTTGCGTAGCCGTTCTGGGGCCGGGACTCGCGGGCAGCAGCGTCCCGGTTGCCGAGTTGCTGGCGAAGGGACTTGGGCCCGCGGCAGCACCGGTGACCGCAGTGGCGGCGGCGGTCCTCACGTTCGGTCCGTTGAATACTTTTGTGGCCGGGGCCAGCAAGCTGGGTGCCCGCTTGGCGTCCGACGGCGTGCTGCCACGGGCATTGGCGCGTGGCGCCGGGCCGGGGGAGGTGCCGGCGGTGAGTCTCGGGGTCCTGGGAGTGATGGCGTCGATCTCCTTTGTTCTCGCTGGGACCGGGGTGCTGAGCATGGAGTTCCAGATCGGCGCGGCCTCGGCCTGCTTTACGGCGGTCACGGCCTTTGGATTGGCTGCAGGGCTGGTCCTGCTCCGGCGGCGCACTCCAGCGTGGTACGGGGTGATCGTGGCAGCGGCAGTGATGTTGGTGGTGCTCGTGTTCAGCGGATGGGCGCTGCTGGTCCCGGCCGGGTTGGGGGTGGCGGCGTTGGTGGCAGGGCGGGTTCGGCGAGTTCGCGGGAACCCTGCCACTTCGCAGGGAAGTTTCCAGGCGAACTCGCAGCCTTCCCGCGAACTCGCGGCTAGGAACGGCAGACCCTCGTAAGTTTGTCCGGATTGGAGAGTTGACGCAGCCCACGGATGCTTCCATCCGGGGCCGAGTCCACCTCGATGACGTCGGAGCGGCCGTGATGCCTGAGAACCAGGGCCGCTCCACCGTTGATCTCCACAATCCAGGCCCGGATCGGCTCCTCGGGATCGAAGGCCACAGCTTTGCCGAGGATGCCCGCAAAGAAGCGTGCGATCCTCGAGGCCCCGAACAACGGGTTCATGGCACTCTTGACCTTTCCGCCGCCGTCGGCCCATAGCACTGCGTCCCGGTGCAGCATCGAAACCACAGTGTTGATCTCACCCCGTTCAATGGCTTGGACGAGCCTCTCCAGGACCGCCCGGTCCTTGGCCCGGGGAGCTGGTGCATCGGGGTCGATATCCAGGCGGCGTTCGGCCCGCGAAATCAGCTGGCGCACGGCGGCAGGCGTTTTATCCAGAATGTCCGCGATCTCCGGGGCAGGCATTCCGAAGGCGCGGTGCAGGACCACGGCGGCCCGCGCCTCCGGTGACAGTTGCTCGGCCAGATGCAGCAACGTCAAGGACAGCAGTTCGCGGTTGGCCACTGCCTCCTCAGGCAAGTGGGCGGTATCCACTGGCTCAGGCAGCCAAGGCCCGGTGTACTCCTCCCGCGTGGCCGCGAGCTGGCGGACCCGGTCGATGGAACGGCGCACGCACACGGTGGTCAGCCACGCCGGCCAGGAGTCCACGCGAACGGCGTCGACGTTCCGTTCCTGCCGGACAGCGTCGATCGCGACCTCGGACACCACGTCCTCGGCATGGCCGAAGTCGCCCAGCATCCGGTACGCGATCCCCAGCAGGCGGTTCCGTTCGCTCTGCCACGCCGCCGTGGCCGAGACTGCAAGAGTCATGTTGCCCACGTTACCGTTCAGACCAGCGGATTCTTCTCATCCACCGGCGGCTCCATCTGTGTGCTGATGGCGATCCTGTTCCACACATTGATGGTGGAGATTGCCAGGATCAAGCCGCCCATCTGGCCATCGTCGAAATGGGTTGCGGCGGCGTTCCAGATCTCGTCGGTCACCGTGTCAGGCCCCAATTGCGTCAAGGCATCGGTGAGGGCAAGGACGGCCTGTTCCCGCGCATCGAAGAATACTTTGGAGTGCTGCCAGGCGGCCACGGCATGCAACTTCCGTGACGGGATTCCGCGCTTGCGCCCGTCGGTCGCGTGCATATCCACACAGAAACCGCAGCCGTTGAGGATCGAGGCGCGGAGCTTGATCAGCTCGTACAGATCAGGATCGACAGAGGTCCGGGCATACCCTTCCAAGCCAATGACGGCGGCGTAGCCTAGTTTGTTGCTGCGACCGATGTTGATGCGGGTCATGCTGACTTCCCTTCAGAGTTGGTGCGTTACATCAGTGATGTCGGAGGCGGGACCGGAAGTGTGACAGTGCCTGCCGATTGTTAGAGTCAGTCCGTGCGCGCAGTTGTTTTTGATGAGGTCCGGACCCAGCCCGAAGTCAGGGAAGTCGCCAAGCCCGGCGCCCCCGTCGGGGGTGTGGTGGTGAAGGTGCTGGCAACGGGCATGTGCCGCAGCGACTGGCATGCCTGGGCGGGTCACGACGACATTGCCATGCCCCACGTGCCGGGCCACGAACTCGCCGGCGTCATCGACGCCGTAGGGGAAGGTGTCCGGAACTGGAACGTCGGCGACCGCGTCACTGTGCCCTTCGTTTGCGGCTGCGGCACCTGCGAATGGTGCCTGGCCGGCGACGCGCAGGTCTGCCCGGACCAGCAGCAACCCGGCTTCACCCACTGGGGATCCTTCGCCGAGTACGTTGCCCTGCACGCCGCCGACAGCAACCTGGTTGCCCTCCCGGACAACGTTGAATTTACGACGGCGGCAAGCCTCGGCTGCCGCTTCGCCACGGCCTACCGGGCCTTGGCGGCCCGGGCGCAAGTGAGGGCCGGTGAATGGGTCACTGTTGTGGGGGCGGGTGGCGTCGGGCTCAGCGCAGTGATGATCGCCAAGGCCATGGGCGCCAGGGTCATCGCCGTAGACCGGAACCCGGAGGCGCTGGCTGTGGCTACGCGTTTGGGTGCCGAACACACTGTTGCTGCTGACGGCACGGACATTCCGGCAGCCGTGACCCGCCTGACTGACGGTGGCAGCCACGTGGCGATTGACGCCGTCGGAAGTGAACAAACCTGCGCTGACGCGATCCTCAGCCTGAGGCGGCGGGGCCGGCACGTCCAGATCGGTTTGTTGCCCTCCATCGACGGAAACCCCCAGGTTCCCATGGCCCGGGTGATCGGCTGGGAGCTCGACGTGTTGGGCAGCCACGGCATGGCCGCGGTGGACTATCCGGGAATGATGGCGCTCATTGAGCAGGGTGCGCTCCAGCCGCAGCTGCTGATCGAACGCACCATTGGCTTGGAGGATGCCGCGGTGCTGCTGCCGGGCTTCGACAAGGCCAATCCGGCGGGCATGACCATGGTGGACCCGGCCCTGTAGTTCCCGGGCGAGTCCCGGGTGGGTCCCGGGTGGGGCGGTCGCGTCAGGGAGAGGCGACTCCACCGAGGATGAGGTCAACCACGTCCCCGGCCAGAGCCCGGATGCCCTCCGAGGGCTGTTTTTCCTGCTCGCGGTACCAGACATCCACGGCGTTGAGGCTGCTCAGCAAAACACGGGTGGCCAGTGGTGGATCGACCTTCCGCAGCGACCCGTCAGCGACGCCTTCCTCCACCACGCGACGGAACAGGAGCTCGTAGTCCTTCCGGAGCTGGTTGAGCTTCACCAAGGCCTCGCGTTGACCGACGGTGAGCGACTCCGAAGACTGGTCCCGCACGCCTTGATGCACGACGTGGTGGTAGTCCACGTCCTCCATCAGGTTGATCACGTGGGCGGTCGCCATGCGCTCCAGCCGCTCAAGCCCGGATCCGGATGAATCCGCCAAGGGCTCCACGACTGCCTTGACCTTGTGCATGCCGAGCTCGTACGCGGCCAGGAAGATATCGAACTTTGATCTGAAGTGATAGTAGACCAGGCCCTTGGTGGCCCCCACGGCCAAGGCGATGTCGTCGATCGTCGTCTTCGCGAATCCCCTGCGCGCGAACGCAGCAGCGGCCGCATCCAGGACACGCGCCCTGATGCCGGGGTCGGCGTCGGCAGTACTGGTCACATGTCCTCCATCAGGCGTTGGTCCCAAATCATCATGCCATCCGTTCCCCAAGGCCCTTGACGTTGATGTGAGCAGCGCAACATAATACTGAGTAGTATGTTGGCGAAATAAAGGAGACCTCTGTGGGCATCGACCTCCGCGGGCAAGTAGCGATCATCACCGGAGCTGGGGCCGGACTGGGGCGTGCACACGCTTTGGCTCTGGCGGGGCGGGGCGTCAAGGTCGTCATTAACGACGTCGGCGGGCCGGCAAGCGGCGCTGGGAGCCAGTCCGCTGCCGCAAGCGTCGCGCGGGAGATCCAGGATGCCGGCGGCCAGGCCATGGTGGCGCTGTGCGACGTCTCGGACGAGCAGGCTGTCGCCGGGATGGTGGACCACGTGATTGATACGTGGGGGCGCGTGGATATCCTCATCAACAACGCGGGCATCCTGCGGGACAAGTCCTTCGCAAAGTCGGACCTCCAGGCATTCCGTACAGTAGTGGATGTCCATCTGATGGGATCCGTGAACTGCTCGCATGCGGTCTGGCCACACATGGTCAGGCAGGGGTACGGACGGATACTGATGACGACGTCGGCGTCCGGCATTTATGGCAATTTCGGCCAAGCCAACTACGGTGCGGCCAAATCCGCTGTAGTTGGGCTGATGAACGTCCTGGCGATCGAGGGCGGGAGCAAAGGCATCCGGGTCAACTCCCTCGCGCCCACCGCAGCGACGCAAATGACCGAGGACCTCCTTGAACCCCAGGAGCTCGCATTATTGGCGCCCGAATCTGTGTCTCCTGGTGCAGTTTTCATGGTGTCGCCGGAGGCCCCCACCAAGACAATCCTGGCGGCGGGCGCGGGAGTGTTCGCCGTCGCCCGGATGGAAGAGTCGGCCGGCGTCTACCTTCCGGAAGATAAGCGAACGCCCGAGCAGCTTGCCCTCGAATGGTCGCGGGTCAGTGACATGTCCGGTTCCGTGCTCACGAACAGTGCCTTCGACCAGACGCGCCGGTACATCGCCATCGCGCAGAGTGACGACGTTGCCGAGGCCGCGCTGTGAGGGAGGCAGTTGTCGTTTCGACGGCGAGAACGCCCATCGGTCGCGCGTACAAAGGAACGTTGAGTCCAGCCACCGGCCCCCGGCTGGCCGCCCACGCCATTGCGGCCGCCGTCGAACGCGCCGGCGTGCAGCCCGAAGAGGTCGAAGACGTCGTTCTCGGCTGTGCCATGCAGGAAGGCACGACGGGATTCAACGTTGCCCGGCAATCCGTGCTCCGCGCCGGGCTTCCCGATTCCGTGCCGGCCATGACCATGGACAGACAGTGCGCCTCAGGGCTGATGGCAGTGGCAACAGCGGCCAAGCAGATCGTTGCGGACGGGATGTCGATTGCCGTCGGTGGCGGCGTGGAGTCCATTTCGCTGGTCCAGAACCAGCACCAGAACCGATACCTGGCCCAGGATCCCTGGCTGTTGGAACGCCGCCCTTCGATGTACCTGTCCATGCTCGAGACGGCTGAAATTGTCGCGGAGCGCTACGGCGTCGGCCGGGAGGCCCAAGACGGGTTCGCGCTGCTGTCGCAGCAACGCACCGCCCAAGCGCAGGCCGCAGGACTTTTCGACGACGAGATCGTTCCGTTCAACGTGTCGGGAAACGGACGGGATGCGGACAACGGGACCACCTTGTCGCGGGACGAGGGCAACCGGCCGTCCACCACTCAGGAGGGCTTGGCATCGCTGCGACCGGTCCTTGCCGATGGCCACGCCTCACGCTCGTCGACGGTCACAGCCGGAAACGCCTCCCAGCTTTCCGACGGCGCTTCAGCCCTGGTGCTCATGGAAGCAGCAGCCGCCAACCGCCGGGGGGTGGAACCCCTCGGCATCTACCGCGGCATGGCGGTGGCTGGTTGCGAGCCCGGCGAAATGGGCATCGGGCCGGTCTTCGCGATTCCCAAACTCCTGCGGGAACACGGGCTGCGGGTGGAGGACATCGACCTGTGGGAACTCAACGAAGCGTTTGCCTCACAGGCCCTGTATTGCCGCGACCGGCTGCGGATCGACCCGGATCGGATGAACGTCAATGGAGGGGCAATCTCCATCGGCCACCCCTACGGAATGACCGGCGCCCGGATGGTGGGCCACGCCCTCCTGGAGGGCCGCCGCAGAGGCGCGCGCTACGCCGTCGTCACCATGTGTGTCGGCGGCGGAATGGGAGCCGCCGGTCTGTTCGAAGTCTGCTGACCTCCCACCCTTTCAAGGCACAACCCAAGACCACTCCGAGCGAGGATCAAGGCACCATGACCGAACCATCTCTGCGTACCGACGTCGTTCACGCAAGAGCCACCCGCAAAGCACTGTTGAAGTTGATTCCACTGCTCTGCGTTGTCTACTTCATGTCCTATGTGGACAGGACGAACGTTTCCCTGGCCAAGACCCACCTTGAAGCGGATATAGGACTAAGTGCCGCCGCCTACGGGCTGGGCGCAGGCATCTTCTTCATCAGCTACGCGTTCCTCGAAGTCCCGAGCAACCTGATCATGTACCGTGTGGGGCCGCGGGCGTGGATCACCAGGATCGCACTGACCTGGGGTGCAATTTCCGCCCTCATGATGTTCGTGCAGGGAGAGGCGTCGTTCTACATCCTGCGGTTCATCCTGGGTGCCGCGGAGGCCGGGCTGTTTCCCGCGTTGGCGTACATGGTGACGGTGTGGTTCGCGCAGAACCAGCGTGCCAGCGTCATGGGGTTCATCTACCTGGCACCGACCATCGCCCTCATCATCGGCGGCCCCGCGGGCGGAGCGCTGATGGAACTGGACTCCTTGTTCGGCCTGCACGGTTGGCAGTGGATGTTCATGATCGAGGGCCTGCTCACGATGGTGGTCGGCGTTGTCGTCTGGTTCAAGTTGCCGTCGACACCCCAGCAAGCGGACTGGTTGACCCCTGATGAAGCCGACAGCCTGACGCGGCATGCCGGTACACCGGATGAGCACGAACACCGCATCAGAGGGAACGTGCGCAGGGCCTTCGGCCGTCCTTTCATTGTGATCATCGCCCTTGTCTACTTCCTGAACCAGGTAAGCAGCGTTGGATTGGTGTTCAACATCCCGGCGATCATTGAGTCCATGCACGTGAAAAGCCCATTCATGATCGGACTGATCTCCGGGAGCGTCGGCATCGGTGCGACGATTGGCGTCCTGCTCATCCCGAGGCTGTTCCGACGTTCCAACAAAGAGGCTGCCTGGGTCGGCTTCATGGCCTTGGGCACCCTCGTTACAGCTGTTGCGTACGTCCTTGTCGAGCCTCCGGTGGCCAAGGTGGTTCTCATCGCGCTCGGAGCCGTCTTTATCTTCGGCACGTTGCCGGTGTTCTGGTCCATTGCCATGGCCCGCATGTCAGGCATCGTGGCTGCTGCCGGCCTGGCGTTCATCAATACGATCGGGCTTATCGGCGGATTCGTCGGTCCCTACCTCTTCGGTGTGGCCGAGACAGCCACGGGGGACCCGGCGACCGGCTTCTTCATCATCATTGCCGCATCCGGGATCTCTGTAGCCCTCACCCCGGTCCTGACGCGGGCGCTGAAGCGGGAGGACCGTGACTCAGCGCTGAACTCCGGTCCGGACAACGAACGCGGTGCCTTGTCATCCCGCGGGCTCACGGATTCACGGCAGGAAGGCTGACACGATGCTCGGACTTATGCAGGACCACCCCCTTGCCACACCCATGCTGGTGGACCGCCTCGAAGGAGCATTCGCCAACAAAACGGTGGTCACGGCTGGGTTCGATGACCAACAGTCTGCGAACTACGGCGAAGTGGCGCAGCGGATCAGGAAGCTGGCCGGTGCTCTGGACGCATTGGACGTGCCCGCGTCCGCCCGGGTTGCCACCCTCGGGTGGAACACCCAGCGCCACTTCGAGTTGTACCTCGCGGTGCCCAGTTCCGGCAGGGTGCTCCATACGATCAACCACCGCCTGGCGCCCACCGACATCCAGTACATCATCAACGACGCCGCGGACGACGTCCTTTTCGTGGATCGTTCCTTGCTCGATGTCCTCTGGCCGATCGCGGACAAGCTGCCCACATTGCGGCACATCGTGGTCATGGACGACTGTGACAAGCCGTCGGTGCCCCACGACCCCCGCATCCTGGACTACGAATCGATCCTTGAACAGGCGCACGGCGTAAAGACCTTCGACATCCCGGACGAAAGAACAGCCGCCGCACTCTGCTACACCTCAGGAACAACAGGCCGCCCCAAGGGAGTGCTGTACGACCACCGCTCCATCATCCTGCATGCCATGTCCCTGCTCTTCGCTGACGTCTTTGCCCTCGGCGAGGGAGATGTGGTGATGCCTATCGTGCCCATGTTCCATGCGAATGCGTGGGGCCTTCCCTATGCCGCAACCATGTGCGGGGCATCCCTTGTCCTGCCGGGCCGGGCTACGGCGCCGGAAAAGCTTGCCGGCCTGATGGAACGGGAGCAGGTCACGGTGTCCGCTGCCGTGACCACGGTCTGGAAGAGCCTGTTGCCGCATCTGCAGGGGCGGAACCTGTCCGCACTGCGGCGCCTGGCCAATGGTGGCAGTCCCCTGCCCGTCGAGTTGGCCCGCCAGTATCTTGAGGAACTGAATGTGCCGTTGGTGGGAACCTGGGGGATGACGGAGGCAAGTCCGCTGCTCACCTCGGCACGGACACCTGCCAAAGGGGAGCAGCCCGCCAGGGAAGATAAGGCGCTCAGCCTCATGTGCGCTCCGGGCCATCCCAGTCCCTTGGTCAGGCTCCGCGTCGAGCGGCCGGACGGAACCTTTGCCCCCCACGACGGCAAGGAAACGGGGGAGCTGCAGATATGCGGAGCTACTGTCGCCGCAGGTTACTTCGGCGCGTCGGACGGCTCTGAGGCTTTTACTGCCGATGGCTGGCTGAAGACCGGGGACGTGGGGATGATCGATCCGGATGGCTGCGTCCACGTAGTCGATCGCCTCAAGGACCTGATCAAGTCCGGTGGCGAATGGATCGGCTCCACAGAGTTGGAGAACGCCATCCTCAGCCACCCCCAGGTGTGGGAGGCCGCCGTCGTCGCTGTTCCTGACGAGAAGTGGGGTGAGCGGCCGGTGGCCTACGTTGCTCCCCGGCAGAACGCCGTCCTCACCGCAGAATCCGTGCAGTCGCATCTGGAGGGCAAGGTAGCCAAGTGGTGGATCCCGGAACGGGTGGTCCTTATTGCCGAGATCCCCAAGACATCAACCGGGAAGATCGCCAAGAAGGCGCTGCGGGAGTCGGCCGCTGATACAGGGGCACTGTAGGCGTTCTGCGTCAGTCCTCCGTAGGGCGGTTGCGGTACGCAGCGAGGAAATGCGAGATCCGGCGCACAGCTTCCTCGATGTCTTCGACCGCAGGGAGGATCACGAAACGGAAGTGGTCCGGAGTAGGCCAGTTGAAGGCCGTTCCATGGGAGACCAGGATCTTCTGTTCCTGCAGAAGCTGGAGGACGAATTTCTCGTCCGATGCAATGGGGTAGATCTCCGGATCAAGGCGGGGAAAGAGGTACATCGCTCCGGCAGCCGGTACACAGGACACGCCGGGGATCGCGGTGAGGAGTTTCCACGCGAGATCGCGCTGCTCCCGCAAGCGCCCGCCCGGTGCGATGAGGGCCTCGATGCTCTGGTAACCGCCCAGACAGGTCTGGATGGCATGCTGGGCCGGTACATTGGCGCACAGCCGCAGCGAAGCCAGCAGCTCCAAGGACTCCCGGTAGGCGGCAGTAGCAGCCAAGGGTCCCGTCACGGCAACCCAGCCGGCCCGGTAACCGGGCATCCGGTAGGCCTTGGACAAGCCGCTGAACGTCAACACGCAGACGTCATCCGCGACGGAGGCCGTGTGGATGTGCGCGGCATCAACGTAGCGGATCTTCTCGTAAATCTCGTCGGAGAAGAGCACCAGATCGTGTTTCCGGGCCAGGGCTGCGAACTGCTCCACGATGTGCCGGGGATAAACGGCGCCAGTGGGGTTGTTCGGATTGATGATCACGATTCCACGGGTACGGGGGGTGATTTTGGCTTCGACGTCGGCCATGTCCGGCCACCAGTTTTCGTCCTCGTCACAGAGGTAATGGACAGGCTTGCCGCCGGTAAGGGTCACGGCGGCGGTCCACAAGGGGTAGTCCGGCGCCGGGATGAGGATCTCGTCGCCGTTCTCCATAAAGGCCTGCAGGGTCATGGAAATCAGCTCGCTGACACCGTTGCCGATGAAGATGTCCTCGACGCCGATGTTCATCAGTCCGCGGGTTTGGTAGTACTGCGAGATCGCCGTGCGTGCGGAAAAGATTCCTTTGGAATCGCTGTACCCCTGTGCGCCCCGGATGTGGTGGATCATGTCCACCACCACAGACTCAGGCGCCTCCAGCCCGAACGGTGCCGTGTCTCCAAGGTTCATCTTCAAGATGCGGTGGCCTTCGGCTTCCATGGCCTTGGCTGCTTGGAGGATGGGTCCGCGGAGTTCGTACCGGACGTTCTGTAGTTTGCTGGAGTGCTGCATGGGACGCATGGTTGATCTTTTCATGGCATGGGCACCGGCGGGCAAACCATTCCGGAAAGTGATCCCCTAAACCCAGCGGATAATCACGGGAAGGCTTCGGGTGGTCGCCGAGACTTCCCGTTCCGTGCCGCCCACTGCCACGGCAAAATGCTGAAGGTCGTCAGCAGAGGCCAGGACTTCGAAGTGCCCCGTGGCATCGCTGACCACTGCAACGGCTGATGAATGCGCATGGATATAGGCGTCAGGGATGCCCTTGTTGTGCGCGTCCACCAACCGTCCGCTGATCCTGCGCCCGGCCTTGGCGTTCCCGGCAACCGGCTCACGGAAGGGAGGAGCCGAGGGTTCCTCAAAGGGGAGCGCCACTGGAACACGGACCATGAATCCGAGCCCCTGCTGGATGGCATCGGAGTACTCCTCAAGCCGGAACTCTCCATTGGACACCACTGAGTAGTGCGTGTGGAGCTCAACAGCCAAGAGGAGTTGCTCCATGTTGTCCAGCTGTTCCGGACCATGGCATTCCACCGCCACCCTCAATTCGAGGTCCAGCACTGGTCCGTCCCGACGGGACCTTCCCACCCGGTTAAGCGCAACGGCGCGGACCGTAACTGGAGCGTCAGGTGGCGGGACACCGGCAGTGGGGGACCCGTCGTCGTACCTCACATGTTGGGGAGCGACGGCACTGGAAAGTACCCCCAGAAGGTCGGACAGCGACGAATGCACATGGCCCACGGAAGAACCCCAGCCGGACAAAAATCCACAACTTCAACTGGAACAAGGCTACTCCCGCAATTCCGTGTAGTCACTGGGATCCAAGGGTTAGGATGACCCCACAAAACCCATCCATACCAGGAGCACATCATGGGGACTATCTCCTTGGACCTCTTCATCACACTCGACGGCGTCTACCAGGCGCCAGGTGGCCCGGACGAGGACCGTTCAGGCGGATTCGATTTCGGCGGCTGGCAGGCTGCGTACTCGGATGAGGAAGCGGGTGCGGCGATCGTGGCGGGCATCGACCGCATGGACGCGCTTCTCCTGGGACGCAGGACTTACGACATCTTCGCGGAGTACTGGCCACAGCAAAGCGACCACATTGCCGATAAGTTCAACGCCATGCCCAAGTTCGTGGTGTCACGGACCGTGGCCAACCCGGAATGGGAAGGAACCACCGCTTTGGCGGATGCCGCCGACGTGGCTTCACTCCGGGAACAGTTCAGCGACGTTCACATCATCGGCAGTGGTGAGCTGTCACGCTCGCTCCTGGAAGCCGATCTTGTGGACCGGCTCAACCTGTACCTCTATCCGCTCACGTTCGGAACAGGCAAGCGTTTATTCCCGGATGGGTCGGGCGTTCCGGCAGCCTTCCGGCTGGCCCAGCCGCCTCAGGCATTCCCCAATGGAGCCGTCCTCCTGGCTTATGAACGGAACGGTGCTCCCGTGACGGGCATCGACATCAGCCAGGGCTAGGCCGCGGCCTGGTCCTTGTGCAGGGCAACCTGCCGCCACCAGGCCACGGTGGCTGCGGCTGCCTCCGGCAGGGGAGTGGGTTTGAGTCCCAGGAGTCGCTGGCTCTCGGTGGAATCCATGATGAACGGCCGCTCGAACTGGTACAGCAGCTCGGCCAGTTCGCGCATGTCGGTGGAAAACACCCCGGCCGTCCGCAGCACCCAACCAGGAACGGCGCCCACCTTCGGCGCAGCAACACCGGCGGCTGAAGCGTACGCTGCCGCCATCTCACGCTGGGTGATGGCAGGACCTGTGGGCGCGTGCAGCACAGTGTTCCAAAGCTCCGGCTTCCCAGCGGCCGCGATCATGGCGGCGGCCAGATCGGGGACATAGGTGAACGAATGCGGCTGGCTTGCGCTGCCGATCACCTGCGCCCCTTTACCCGCCAGGATCGGCGTGACCATACGCTCGCCGGCGTGGGCCATCTTCACGAGCGGGCCGTAGAAGTCGCCTGCCACCACGCTCACGGTGTTCGCCGCGTGGGCCTCGCGGGCCTTCAACAGGGCGGTACGGATGCCGCGCTTACCGCCGCTGGCAGCCCGCGGTCCGGCCTCCGTCAACACCTGGTCCGGCTCGCTGTACGAGTACAGGCTTTCAGGAAAGACGACGACGGCGCCCGCGGCCGCCGCTGCATCCATCACCACTTGCTCGGCCCGGGGGAGTTCGGCCGCCCAGGCTGCGGCACGGTACGCCGATCCGTGGATGCAGTGGAAAATGGCCGATGCTCCTGCTACCGCTTCGTTGAGCTGCGCGGGTTCGGAGGCGTCTACCCGCTTCCTTTCCACGAGGGGATGCTCCGGGCCGCTTCCCGAGCGGGTCAGCACCCGCACCCGGTGCCCTTGCTCCGCAAGTTGCTCGGCGATGGTGTATCCAACAGGACCTGCTCCCGTAACGACATACATGGTGGCTTCTTTCGTGGTGGCTTTGACGTGGCCGGAATTGAATGAGAGCACTGCTCTCTCATTCAGAATGGCGACTATGGGGCTGAAAGTCAAGAGCACTGCTCTCGAATGCTGACAGCGCTCTCTCTTGTGGCAAGCTGTTGCCATGTCTCCCGCAAAAGCCTCCAACGCCAAAGCAGCCACTCCGCGCGAACGTGCCCGCGCCCGGACGCTGGTGGACATTGTCAGGATTGGTCGGGAGCACTTGGCTGTCCATGGAGCTGCTGCCCTGTCCTTGCGTGCTGTGGCGAGGGATCTGGGCGTCGTATCTTCCGCCGTCTACCGCTACGTCCAGAACCGCGACGAACTCCTCACCCTTTTGCTGATCAATGGCTACAACGAACTCGGTGACCAGGTGGATGCAGCCGTTGCAGCCGTTCCGGAGACGGACTTCCCCGGGCAATTCAGGGCTCTGGGCCGTGCAGTCCGGCAGTGGGCGATCCGGGAGCCTGCCAGCTACGCCCTCCTCTTCGGCAGTCCCGTGCCCGGCTACCAGGCTCCCGGGGAGCGCACCACCGTCCCTGGAACCCGGGTGATTTTCCGATTGGTGGGCATCTTTGACGCAGCCCAGCGGGCGGGGGCTCTCAACGCGGAGGTGGGTCCCGGCGTCGTGATTCCTCCGGCGCTGGCCGCGGACCTGGACGCCATCCGCTCCGAACTGAACCTTGAGGTCCCGGATTCGTCCCTCGCGCGCGGCGTGCTCGCGTGGACCTCCATTTTTGGCGCGATAAGCTTCGAAGTTTTCGGCCAGTACGGTCCGGACACCTTCAAAGCCCGCGACGAGTTGTTCGAGCACCAGCTGGCAGTGCTGGAGGGTGTGGCCGGGCTCTAAGGCGGGAGCGCTAGAGTATTCGGATGGTTCGGGGATTGGCGGATATCGGTGCGGAGGGCGTCCTGCTGGCAGGTGCGGGACGCGCGATTCTCCTGCAAATCGCCAACCCCCGCGTGGGGCACGGCGTGGCGGAGCACAGCAATTTCGCCGAGCGTCCCATGGACAGGCTCCGCGCCACCATGACCTACGTCTATGCGGTGGTTTACGGCTCCGAGGAACAAGTGAAGGCCGTCCGCCGAGCCGTCAACCGTGCCCACGCGCCGGTTCGCCGGGGAGCCGATGAATCGTCCGCAGGCTACAGCGCGTTCGACGCCGAATCCCAGCTGTGGGTGGTCGCCACCTTGTACGAGACCGCCGTCACCGTTTACGAGCAGGTCCATGGACCGCTCGACGACGACGCCGCCGACCGCATCTATCGCGAGTACGCGCGGATCGGGACTGCCCTGCAGCTGCCGGCCAGCATGTGGCCGGCGGACCGGAGCGCGTTCGTGGAGTATTGGAATGCCCAGGTCGCCGCGCTTCAGCCGGACGCCAAGGCCTTGGGCGTTGCGCGGGACTTGCTCCACCCCTCAGGTGGCCCGCAGCTGCTGCGACTGGCCATGCCATTGGCCCGATTCCTGACGGCCGGCCTGCTGCCTGAGCATGTGCGGGACGCCTACGGCCTTGAGTGGAGCGCCGGGCATGAGCGCCGCTTCAACAGGATCATGAGGACCGTGGGGCGTGTCTACCCGCGGCTGCCGCAGCGCGTGCGGCACTGGCCCCGGGACTACTACTTGAGGCAACTTGCTGTGGACAGGGGGGTGCCCCATGCGTAATTCCACATCGGTGGAGCAGGCGATCGACCAGGCCGCCCACCGCTACTTGGACCGCTCCGGGGGAAAGCTCCGCGCGCGGCTCACCGAGTTTGTGGTCTTCGGCCTGAAGCAGGCGTGGGCTTGCGTGTTTGGTGCCTTGCTGCTGGCTGTGATCATCGGCGTCCGGCTCTGGTATCCCGCTGACGCGGGTTTGGCCAGCAACGATTTCCTGACCATCGCCGCCGTCGTCATCCAGGTCCTGATGATCTGTTTCAAGCTCGAGACGCTGCGGGAACTCCGGGTGATCCTGCTGTTCCACGTGGTGGGAACTGTCATGGAGTTGTTCAAGACGGACGTCGGGTCCTGGGCCTATGATGCTGACGGTGTGCTCCGGATCGGTGCCGTGCCGTTGTTCAGCGGATTCATGTACGCCGCCGTGGGTTCGTACATGGTCCGGGTGTTCAGGCTGTTCGATCTCCGCTTTGACCGCTACCCTCGCCGGTGGATCACTGCCCTTGTTGCCGGTGCGATCTACGTCAACTTCTTCTCGCACCACTACATCCTTGACCTTCGCTGGGTGCTGCTGGCCGCCGTCGTGCTTGTCTACGGACGGTGCGTCATGCACTTCAGGGTGTTCCGGAAGCGCTTCCGCATGCCGATCCTGGTGTCGTTCCTGCTGGTGGCGCTGTTCATCTGGTTCGCGGAGAACATCGGCACGTGGTCGCGTGCGTGGCTGTATCCGAACCAGCTGGCGGGCTGGCAGGCGGTGTCCATCGACAAGCTCCTGGCGTGGTTCCTGCTGATGATTATCTCCGTGGTGCTGGTGGCGTGGGTGTACAAACCGGAGCCCTTGGATCAGTTCACGCTGAGCGAAAAGGACCGCGAAATCCCCGCGAACACAGGGAAGTAGTGGGCCCAACTGGGAAAGTTGAGCGCACTCGACTCAACTTTGGATTGACATCTTTCCGAGGCTGAGTACAGTTGAGTGCAGAACGCTCAACTAGCCGATTGTTGAGCAGGCTCCCGAACCAGCAAGACCGCACCAGCGGACCCTTGCTGGCCGGATGCAATCATCAACATCGGTCATTGAAAGGAAACAAGATATGTCACGTGCAGTAGGTATCGACCTCGGAACCACCAACTCCGTGGTCTCTGTTCTTGAAGGTGGCGAGCCCACCGTCATCGCCAACGCAGAAGGCGGCCGCACCACGCCGTCCGTCGTCGCGTTCTCCAAGTCCGGCGAGGTCCTGGTTGGCGAGATCGCCAAGCGCCAGGCCGTCAACAACATCGATCGCACCATCGCCTCCGTCAAGCGCCACATGGGCACCGACTGGACCGTCGCCATCGATGACAAGAAGTACACGCCGCAGGAAATTTCCGCGCGCATCCTCATGAAGCTTAAGAACGACGCCGAGAGCTACTTGGGCGAAAAGGTCACCGACGCTGTGATCACCGTTCCCGCTTACTTCAACGACGCCGAGCGCCAGTCCACCAAGGAAGCCGGCGAAATCGCAGGCCTCAACGTTCTGCGTATTGTCAACGAGCCCACCGCAGCTGCTCTGGCCTACGGTCTGGACAAGGGCAAGGAAGACGAACTCATCCTGGTCTTCGACCTCGGTGGCGGTACCTTCGACGTGTCCCTCCTGGAAGTTGGCAAGGACGAAGACAACTTCTCCACCATCCAGGTCCGAGCAACCGCCGGTGACAACCGCCTCGGTGGCGACGACTGGGACAACCGCGTCGTCGAGTGGCTCCTGAGCCAGCTCAAGGTCAAGGGCATCGACCTCTCCAAGGACAAGATCGCCCTCCAGCGCCTCCGCGAAGCTGCAGAGCAGGCCAAGAAGGAACTGTCCTCCTCCACCAGCACCAACATCTCCCTCCAGTACCTGTCCGTCACCCCCGACGGCCCGGTCCACCTGGACGAGCAGCTGACCCGTGCCAAGTTCCAGGACCTCACCAAGGACCTCCTGGACCGCACCAAGAAGCCGTTCCACGACGTCATTGCTGAAGCCGGCATCAAGGTTTCCGACATCGACCACATCGTCCTCGTCGGTGGCTCCACCCGTATGCCTGCTGTCTCCGAGCTCGTCAAGGAACTCGCCGGCGGCAAGGAACCCAACAAGGGCGTCAACCCGGACGAAGTTGTGGCCGTTGGTGCCGCACTCCAGGCCGGTGTCCTGAAGGGTGAGCGCAAGGACGTTCTCCTCATCGACGTCACGCCGCTGTCCCTCGGTATCGAAACCAAGGGTGGCGTCATGACGCACCTCATCGAGCGCAACACGGCCATCCCGACCAAGCGTTCGGAGACCTTCACCACCGCTGACGACAACCAGCCGTCCGTGGCCATCCAGGTCTTCCAGGGCGAGCGTGAATTCACGCGCGACAACAAGCCGCTGGGTACGTTCGAACTGACGGGCATCGCTCCGGCCCCTCGTGGTGTTCCGCAGGTTGAGGTCACCTTCGACATCGACGCCAACGGTATCGTCCACGTGTCCGCCAAGGACAAGGGCACCGGCAAGGAACAGTCCATGACCATCACCGGTGGCACGGCACTGTCCAAGGACGACATCGACCGCATGGTCCGCGAAGCCGAAGAGCACGCTGCAGAGGACAAGGCCCGCCGCGAAGCTACGGACACCCGTAACTCTGCTGAGCAGCTCGCCTACTCGGTGGACAAGCTGATCGCCGACAACGACGACAAGCTGCCCGAAGAGGTCAAGACTGAGGTCAAGGCCGACGTCGACGCTCTCAAGTCCGCGCTCGAAGGCACCGACGACGCAGCCGTGAAGACGGCGTTTGAGAAGCTCCAGGCTTCCCAGACCAAGCTTGGCGAAGCCATCTACTCGCAGGCCTCCGCAGCTGACGCTCCGGGTGCCGGTGCAGAAGGTGCTCCCGCGGGTGGCGCAGGTTCTGCCTCGGCCGACGAGGACATCGTTGACGCCGAAATCATCGACGAAGACGAAGCGAAGAAGTAGCCATGCCTCATCACGGCAACGAAGCAGAGCACTCTGACGAGCGCGGCGCCAACGAGGGATCGGGCCAGCAGAAGCCGGTCATCCGGGACAACCGCAAGGTCGACCCGGAGACCGGGGCCGCCCGCCACCCCCAGGGCGAAGCGGGTGCCGAAGGCAACGCTGCTCCCACGGACGGCGACGCCCTCTCCCAGGCTGAGGAAATCCTCAACGGCGTAGAGGTGCCGGCTGAAGAGTCGGTGGCCTCGGGCGCGGCGGCCGAAGCCCAGGCAGCGGAGCTCCGCAACGATCTCCTTCGCCTGCAGGCCGAGTACGTCAACTACCGCAAGCGCGTCGAGCGCGACCGCGCCGTAGCAGGGGAGATGGCCGTCATCGGCGTCCTGAACTCCCTGCTCCCGGTGCTGGACGACGTCGACGCCGCACGCCAGCACGGTGACCTCGAAGACGGCCCCTTCGCCGCCATCGCCACCAAGCTGGAGAATGCGCTGAAGACGTACGGACTGGAACGCATCGCGGACACAGGCGTCGAATTCGACCCCACCATCCACGAGGCACTCATCCAGCAGCCCGGCGAGGACATCCAGGTTGACACTGTCAGCCAGGTGCTGCGCTCCGGATACCGCTCAGGCGAGCGTGTCCTCCGCGCAGCCCAGGTGATTGTGGCTGTACCCGCGTAACAACTCATCGAGATGGCAGTTCGTGACAGTGTTTGAAGAGAACATTGGGACGAACTGCCATCTCGTTACCAACGAAAGGAAACGCTCTTGGCCAGCCAGGACTGGGTTGAAAAGGATTTTTACGCGATCCTTGGTGTTGCCAAGGACGCGTCCGACGCTGACATCAAGAAGGCTTACCGCAAGCTTGCCCGGCAGTACCACCCCGATACCAACGCCGGGGATGCTGCCGCGGAGAAGAAGTTTAAAGACATTTCCGAGGCTTACTCGGTGTTGTCGAGTCCCGAGGACCGGCAGCAGTATGACGCCATCCGGGCCATGGGTGGCGGCGCGCGGTTCGCTCCGGGCGCCGGACGTGGCGGTGCCGGGGCAAACGGCGGGTTTGAGGACCTGTTCGGTGGCTTGTTCGGCGGCGGCGCAGGCGCACGTCAGCCACAGGGCGGAGGTATTCCGCCGGAGTTCGCTGACCTGTTCGGTGGCGGATTCGGTGGTGGCGGCCAGACCGGCTTCCAGCGGGCCCCCCAGAAGGGTTCGGACCGCACGGCCACCACGTCCATCTCGTTCGCCGGCTCCATCAAGGGCACCACGGTGAGCCTTCGTGAGAGCAACGGGAACGTCATCGACGTCAAGATTCCCGCGGGAATCAAGGACGGGCAGAAGGTACGCCAGCGCGGCAAGGGCAACGTTGGCCCGGCCGGAAACGGCGACCTCATCATCACGGTCAACGTGAAACCCCACGATTTCTTCCAGCGCGACGGCGACAACATCCGCATCCACGTGCCCGTCACGTTCGCGGAAGCGGCGCTCGGCGCCACCATTGAGGTTCCAACGCTCGACGGCGACACGGTCAAGTTGCGTGTCCCGGCGGGCACACCCGCTGGCCGCACTTTGCGGGTGAAGGGCCGCGGCGTGAAGACATCGAAGGGGACCGGCGACCTGCTGGTGACCATTGACATCGCCGTTCCTCAAAACCTGAACAAGGAAGCTGAAGAAGCTGTGAAGGCGTTCGCTGCAGCCACCTCCGACGCCAATCCGCGTCACGACCTGGCCGCGAAGGCCCGGTTGTAAGGAGAGGGTCATGGCAATCGACGTCAATCAGCCGATCTTCGTCATCTCCGTAGCTGCGGAGCTTGCCGACATGCATCCGCAGACGTTGCGCCAGTACGACCGGCTGGGCATCGTCTCGCCCAGCCGTGCGCCGGGCAAATCCCGGCGCTATTCGCAAAACGATGTCAACAAGCTGCGTGAGGTCCAGCGCCTCTCACAGTCCGGCGTGTCCCTTGAGGGCATCAAACGCATCCTGGACCTCGAAAACCAGGTAGCCGCGCTGCAATACCGCGTGGCTGAGCTGACCGAGGAACTGTCGCGACGCCGTTCGACGGTGGACGCGCGGATCTTCGCGGCGGGAGCTGCGGGAGACGTGGTGAGCCTCGCCAGGGGCCAGCGTCCGCGCGGAAGATCCCAGGCCGTCGTCGTATGGCGTCCGCGGCCGGGGGAAGAACTGTAGTGACGGGAGCTAGTCCCGGGTCCGGTCCCAACTGACCACCACCCGGGCGGCTCCCGTTTCCGTCCGCTCCACGTTGGTGACGATCTGCGACTCCCTGGCGCCCATCTCCCGGATCCGGCGCCGGTAGTCCTCAACGTGCGCCTGGAGCGACTCTTCCGTCCATTCGCCCGGACGCATCCTCGTTGAGATCTCCACCGGTTCCTCCCTGGGGAGGATCTCACTGGGTTGGGGTTCCGGGGTCCGTACCGGTTCAGGTTCTCCGGGCGGAACCAGCATTCGGAAAGCGAAGACCCCGCCTGCGATGCCGGCGACGAGGCCTGCCGCGATGAGCCAGAGCGTGCGCCCACGTGAACGTTTCTTGGGGAGGCGTACGGTTTTTCCGGGATTGGACGTGCCTGTGGATTTGGACGTGACAGTGGATTTTTGGGCCATGGGAAGACGTAACCTTCCGATCAGTGGTTCGTTGTCCGATTACAGGGTAGAACTCCCATTCAGTCTGCCACCGTATCGCCGTGTCTGTGCGCCACCTTCCACTCGCCGTCCTCGCGGCGGTAGACCTGCGTTGCCCTGAGCGTGTAAGTCCGTGGGCTCCCGTTGAGCGTGGCAGAGGTGTGCTCCAAGCCGGCCGTGTACGCCATGTCCCCGCTCACGTCGCAGGCCTGGAGTTCGAACTCGTAGGATGTGCAGTCCGAAAAACTCGCCCCAAGTGCTTCGAAGAGTTCATTGAGCTCCTGCTGCCCATAGGCATTGCGGAAGGCACCCAGCACGCTGACTGGTTCTTTCCGGGACCACAGCGCCCGGCGTGGCGCCGCATCGCCGTTATGGAGGGCCAACTCTGCCTCGTACAAAGCGGTCCTGACCCACGCCAAAAAGTCATCCCTGTCACTCATACACCCAGTATGCGCGCGGGCTCACGGCTGGTGAAGGAGAGTTGTCGCAGACCCTGAGAAGGGCAGTGGATGGAAGGCCGGATCGGGAAGATAATGAAGGCAAGGTACGGCAAGCAGCGTCCGTGCCGAATTTGGGCAGCATGCCGCCTATGCGGTGCTGCTCGTGTGGTGAGGAAGGTTCCGGTGTCCTTGTCGGATGAAGAGCGCAGGAGCTTGGAAGAGCTGGAGCGGGACCTGGTCGCGACGGATCCGGACCTTGCCCTTGAACTGAAGTCGGGCCGCCTTCGCGGAGCGATGGCCCGGGCCACTGGGGGAATCCTTGCCGTGATTTGCGGCTTTGTGATGGTGATAGCAGGAATCATCACCCAGTTGGTGGTACTGGGTGTGGTCGGATTTCTTTTGGCCAGCGCAGGGGCATATCTGCTTCTGACCGGATCTTCCCTTCGGCGGCGCATTGGCAGGCGCGGCGGGGACGCTTCCGGGTAGTTGTTCAGGCGCCAGCGTCTCAGGGGACCGGCGGCACAGGAGGCTGCACGGACCCATCCCGCCTTTTCGAGGGCTCAGGCTCGCCGGAGGGCATCATCGTCCGCCACGCCAGGACGGCGCCGGCTCCGATAAGGGCTGCCAGCAGGGCGATCACCAAACCCCGCGGACCGCCTGGTTGCTTCCTGGTTTGGCGGGACAAGGTGCGTGTTGCCCGCTTCACGGCCTTGGCGGCGGTGCGCTGGGCCTCTTTGGCAGTCTTCTTGTTGCCGGTGAGAGTCAGCATCACGCCATGAACCACCGAGGGGACATCCGCATGGTTGATTCTGGCCAAGGCCCACCGCACCACGGCATCGGTCTGTGAGCTGGTACCCTCTGCTGCGTGGTTTACCCATTCCCGGGCAAGATCCTGGGTCGCTGCAAAGATGTTCTGCGGTTTGTACATTGTGCACCCCTATCGGAGTAGATGGCCCCGTGAGCCAGCCTACGCCGTGCTCCTTACAGGCAACAGGCCCGCAGGAGGGCCCCCGGAACCTAGTTCCGGATCACGGAGGCCAGCTCCACCGGCTTGTCCAGGCCGGCCCACTGTCCGTTGAGGACAAGCTCGTGGTGAAGTTCCTGTGCCGCGGCTGTGGCAGCTGATGCGTCCACCGCTGCGTCCAGAATCCGGATCACCTTAAGCCGGAGCTCACCGGCGTCGATGATGGTCACGCCGCTCCCCGATACCGGCGCCGAGGCACTCAAGGCGGGCAGGCCGCCGTCGAGCGTTCCACTGCCCTTCACGGTAACGCTGCTGGGGCGGGGTTCGGGCTCGCCGTCGACCAGCAAGGCCGCCTCTTCCTGGCCGGTGAGGATGGCTGTGGCGAGGGCTTTGACGTAGACGGGGTCTGCGCAGGCGTCGTACACCCAGCGCTTGCCCAGGACCGAGTGTTCCATGGTGCCGATCAGCCATTCATTGGCGCCGCCCAGCTCGTGGCCGCGGTAGCTGAGGGGAACCTGGTAGATCCGCTCGCCCGCTGCCACGACGTGCGTCTCAAGGCCGACTTCGCCGGCGGGGTCGTCAAAGCGGTAGGCGCCGATGAGTTCGGGAGTGCCGTCCTGGATGAACCACGGCTGCGTGGGCAGGTAGTCAGCGATGAGTTCGAGCTTGGAGGGGGACAGGGTTGCTTTGTGAATGATCGCCATGTCACCCAGCCTAGGGCAGCCCGCATCCTGTCCCTAAGCAGGCCCGATGCGTGGGCTTGGCCCTGCTCTGTTTACAATCAAAGGGACGTCGACCACTGAGGGAATCATGAAGAAACTCACCACTGTCCTGATTGCTGCCGGGCTTCTTGTCTCGGCTTCCGCCTGTTCCACCCAGCAGCAGCTGAGCACCCAGGAGACTTGCGACCGCGTGAACGTCGCCGCAGCCGGTATTTCACAAAACCCGAGCCAGACCGTTTCGAACCGTGCAGCCAATGCTGTCCGGCCCATCGAAGCTGTGGCGTCCGACGAAATGAAGCCCGTGGTCATCGCTATCCGGGAGTACCTGGATGAAAAAGCCAAAAAGACCCCTGACGAGGCCCGGTTGGGTGAACTGACCACCGGCTTCCAGGAGAGCGTAGCCAAGTTCGGTCAGCTCTGCACCGGCGGACAGTAACCCCAAACATTCCGACGCTCCCCCACCCGCGCTCTTCCGGAATTGCGGGTGGGGGAGCGTTGTCGTGTGCAGTAGGCTCTCCACAATGAGCCACGCTGATGCACAGAAACGCCTTCTCGCCGCCTACGACCTGCAGCTACGTACTGATGCGGAGACGTCGGATGCGCTGACGGTTA
Organism: Paenarthrobacter sp. NPDC057981; assembly: GCF_042886835.1. Taxonomy (NCBI): domain Bacteria; kingdom Bacillati; phylum Actinomycetota; class Actinomycetes; order Micrococcales; family Micrococcaceae; genus Paenarthrobacter; species Paenarthrobacter sp. NPDC057981. The sequence goes on along the minus strand of NZ_JBHVQI010000003.1, from coordinate 176,122 downwards.
CGTCGCTTGGGCCGCTGCGTTTGGCGACCTTTTTCGGCGGCCGCGGCTTCATCACCTACCGCGACCTGGGCGGGGCCAACGAGGAAGATATCCGTGGCCTGGTTGCTGACAGCGTTGCGTACTTCAAGGGCCACCCTGAAATCACCAAGGTCGAGTGGAAGACCCGCGGGCACGACGACGCCCCTGGCCTCCACGAAGCGCTCCTTGCCAACGGCTTCGCCGCTGAGGAGCCCGAATCGATCATGATCGGGGAGGCGCAGGCGCTCAGTGCGGACGTGCCGCTTCCCGACGGCGTGACGTTGCGTCGCGTCGTCGACGAGCCGGATGTGCGGGCCATGACGGCGATGCAGGACGAGGTGTTCGGTGATCCTGTGTCGGACGAGATGGCCGATGGGCTGCTGCACAGGTTGACGCTGGACGACGGCATGGAGCTGTGGGTCGCTGAAGCGGAGGGTCGTGTTGTCAGCGCAGGCCGCCTGGATCCCGTGGCCGGAACCGATTTTGCCGGGATTTGGGGAGGGGCAACCCGCCCGGAATGGCGAGGCCGCGGAATTTACCGTGCACTCACTGCGCGCCGCGCCCAGTCGGCGCTCGCGAAGGGCAAAGCCTTCATCCAGAGCGACTCAACCGAATACTCGCGCCCGATTCTGGAGCGCTCCGGTTTGCTCAAGGTCTCGACGACGACGCCGTACCGCTGGGCGCGGAGCTAACCGAGCCCTGCAACGCGGGGTCACTTATGGCCCATGATTCACCCGAAAAGGGGCCATAAGTGACCCCGCGTTGCTTGGGTGGAGCCGTTTGTGTATAGATGTATACAAGTACACCTTCTCTACATGGCGGCAGAATTGACAGACCCACAAGCCCGGAACACCGGCGCCCACCTCGTCTACAGCGAACTCAAGCGGCGAATCCTCAGCCTGGAACTCAAACCTGGTGAGCGCATCTATGAACCCGCCATGGCGAATGAGCTGCAGGTCAGCCGGACCCCGCTGCGGGAAGCCATCCGCCGGTTGATCTCTGAAAGCCTCCTGGAGCAGCAACCCACCGGTGGAGTACTGGTTCCGGTGCTCGACGAAAGAGCCATTTCAGAGTTGTACGACGTCCGTGCTGCCTTGGAGTCCTTGATGGCCCGGGAAGCGTGCGCCAATGCCACCGCGGAAGACCTCGAAGAGCTTCGGGGGATCGTGGCCCGCAACGCCGCGCTGGTGGACTTCGCGGATGAAGCGATGAAATACGGGGTCGCCCTGCACGCCGCCATCGCCAGGATCGCCGGCAACTCCTGGGCCCAACGCTTTCACGGGCAGATCTCCAGCCACGTTGAGCGCTACAGATACTTCACCAACAACGCTCCCGAGCGACGCGACGAAGCACTTGCCAATCATCGGCTGCTCGTGGATGCCATTGCTTCCAAGGATGCGGAAAAAGCCGCCCGGATCGCTTTCGATCACGTCATCGGTGCCCGGGATGAGACTTTGCGGGTCATTTCCCAGCAAGGTCTCGACATCTCATGATCGGCGAGCTCGGGCGCCGCTCGTCTACCGCACTGCTCATCCACTCGGCGCTGATACAGGCCGTGACTTTCCTGGTCCGGCCGGCTGCGACTTACAGGGCTCTGGAGCTTGATGTCCCTGCGTTCGCCCTCGGCGTGCTTGCCGCCAGTTACGCCGTCTTCCCTTTGCTGCTGGCCCTGCCTATCGGAGGCCTCGTGGATCGGTTGGGTGAGCGTCGCCTCATGGCTATCGGGTCCGCCGTCGTTCTTGGCTGTTCCGCGTTCCTGCTCTTCTGGGGAACGTCGGTGGCAGCCTTGGTGGCCGGGACGGCCCTTCTTGGCGCGGGACAGCTGGCCTGTGTGGTGGGGCAGCAGGCGGTGGTGGCGAACAATGCTGCGTCGTCCCGGCTGGACACGGCGTTCGGTTATCTGACCTTCGCGGCGTCGCTGGGGCAGGCTCTTGGCCCGCTGGCCATCTCCGTGGTGGGCGGTGCCTCAGTGCATCCCGACACTCAGGCGATCTTTATCTTGTCCGTTGGCATGAGCCTGGTGCTGTTCCTGACCACGTTCGTCATCTCACGCAGTGTCAGTGGCCGCACAGGCAGAACAAAGGCCAAGAATGCCCCCAAGGGTGGCGCGATCGCGCTTCTGAAGACGCCCGGCGTCGTACGGGCCCTCGCTACGAGCGCCACCGTGCTGGCCGTCGTCGACCTGACCGTCGTCTACCTCCCCGCGCTTGGCGCCGAGCGCGGACTGTCCGCCGCCACGGTGGGTCTCATGCTGACCGTCCGCGCACTGTTTTCCATGGTGTCCCGGATTGGCCTGGGCAGCATGTCCCGCAAGCTCGGCCGGATGCGGCTGCTGGTCCTGAGCTTGGCCATGTCCACGGTCGCCCTTGCGGTGGCGGCGATTCCGATGCCCGGGTGGCTGTTGTTCGTCGTCATGGCATTCCTGGGCCTCGGGTTGGGAATCGGTCAGCCGCTCACGATGTCGTGGCTTTCCGCGCAGGCCCCGGCCGGTCAACGCGGGCGCGCACTGGCGCTGAGGCTGGCAGGAAACCGCGTGGGCCAAGTGGTGCTGCCCAGTGCCATCGGCGTGGTCGCGGTGGGTCTGGGTGCCGCCGGAGTGTTCCTGGCATCGGCGGTTGCCGTGGGCGGGACGATGCTGCTGCTGCGGGGTGTTCGGCTGGACGACTGATCCACCCGTCACGTTCTGCCTCCTCCCCACACTGCTAATTAAGCGGGGAAGTGAGGGGGCAATTCCCAATGGAAGAAAGCACTGGGTTCGTGATGTCGGATCCGGAGAATTTGCCGGTGCGTTACTACAAGGCATGGGAGTACTTCGTGCCGGGTGACGAAGTCGAGGTCAGGCAACCCGGCGCTGCCTTTGGTGCTGGCGTGGTGGTGAATGTCATGCCGGACGGCAGTGGAGTCTGGGTCTACGTCAACGGCGTCGGGCAACGTCTTTTCAGCGTCGAGGAGGATGTGGCGATCACTATTATCAAGGCCGGGGAGCGCCCTGACATCACCGCAGATCCGCCAAGTGGGCAGAACCCCTGACCCACCCCTACTCAGCGAACAGCGCCGCCAAGTCCTCCGCCGTCAACGACCCGCCAGCCAGTGCATCGCCCTCCATCACATCCGCGAAGAGCTGCGACTTCTTGGCCTTCAACGCCATGACCTTCTCCTCGATGGTGTCCTTGGCAACCAACCGGTAGACCATGACGTTCCGAGCCTGCCCGATGCGGTGGGTGCGGTCCACGGCCTGGGCTTCGGAGGCCGGGTTCCACCACGGATCCAGCAGGAACACGTAGTCGGCCTCGGTCAGGTTCAAACCGAAACCACCGGCCTTGAGGGAGATCAGGAACACCGGCGCTGTGCCGTTCTTGAACTCACTAACCACGTCTCCACGGTTCCGGGTACTGCCGTCGAGGTAGCAGTACTCGATCCCCTCCGCGTCCATGCGCTCCCGGACCTTGCCCAGGAAACCGGTGAACTGGCTGAAGATCAACGTCCGGTGTCCCTCGGAGATGATGTCCTCAAGTTGCTCGAACAGCACATCCAGCTTGGACGAGCGCACGGCAGCAAGCGAGGAATCCACCAGGGACGCATCCAGGCTCAGCTGCCGCAGCAGGGTCAGCGACTGGAAGATCGTGAAGCGGTTCTTGTTGACGTCGTCGATCAGCCCCAGGATCTTCTGCCGCTCACGCTGCAGGTGTGTTTGGTAGACCTTTTGGTGCCGCGGGTTGAGCACCACTTCGAGGATCTGCTCCTGCTTGGGCGGCAGATCCTTGATGACCTGTTCTTTGGTGCGGCGCATCATCAGCGGACGGACACGACGCCGGAGCTTGTCCAGCTGCGCCGAGTCACCGTTCTTTTCCACCGGCTTTTGGTAATTCTCGGCGAACCTCTTGGGGCTTGGGAACAGGCCCGGAGCCACGATGGATGTCAGCGCCCAGAACTCCATGAGGTTGTTTTCCAGCGGGGTGCCCGTGATGGCCAGCTTGAACCGGGAAGGCAGTTTCCGCGCGCATTGGTATGCCTTGGATTGGTGGTTTTTCACGAACTGGGCCTCGTCCAGCATCAGCCCGGCCCACTGGAAATAGGCGTAGGCCTCGTAATCGATCCGGAACAAAGCATAGGAGGTAATGACGACGTCGGCCCCCGCCATGGCTTCCGACGGCAGCAGGCCACTCTTGGCGAAGGTCTCCGAAACCGTGCGCACCACCAGGCCGGGAGCGAACCGTTGCGCTTCCAACGCCCAGTTGCTGACAACGCTGGTGGGAGCCACAACGAGGAACGGCGCCCTGTCGTTGCCACTGGACGCGGCCAGCTCCTTGGCCGCGCACATCAATGCGATCGCCTGGACAGTCTTGCCCAGGCCCATGTCGTCGGCCAGCACGCCCCCGAGGCTGTGCTTGTACAGGAAGCTGAGCCAGTTGAAACCCTCCAGCTGATACGGACGCAGCTCAGCGTTAAGGCCGACCGGCAGCGGCAGCCCGGTCACGCCGTCGTCGAGCAATCCGCCAACGGCCTCGCGCCACGCGGCTGCCTGTTCGTCCACAATCCCCAGCTGCGCCAGCTCGTCCCACAGCCCCACCTGAAAGCGGCTGATCTGAAGGGTGCCGTCCTTGTTGTCGGGGTTGTCCTGCAGCGAGCGGGCTTCGTCGATCAGGGCGCGGAGCTGGTGCAGTTCGGGCAGGTCCAAGGAGAAGTGCGCGCCGCTGGGAAGGAGCATGCGGGTTTGGCCGGCGGCGAGCGCGGAGAAGACGGCCGCGAAGGAGACCGGTTCGCCCTCGAGGGTGATCACGATTCCGAGGTCGAACCAGTCGCCGCTTGCGGTTTCCTTGGTGGAGATGGACACTACCGGTGCTTCTTCAGCCTCGCGGTAGTCGGCGATGTCGCCGGAGGTTTCCACGACGACGTCGGGCAGTTCCTTGAGCGCGGGCAGCACCTCTTCGGTGAAGGCCAGGGTGTCCAGGCCGCCCAGTTCCGCAGTAGCGGCCAGGCGCGGGGCGCCCCACCCTCCCGTTGCCGACTCCGCGAGCGCAGGGACGGCGTCCCATGGCCGGCCGAGTGACTCCAGAATGCGGGCTTCTTCGGGGTCGTCCCGGTAGCCGCGGTCGTCCGGGTGCCGCCACAGGGGCTGGGCCGTGACGAGCGTGCCCGAGGTGTAGTGCCATTCCCAGTGCAACCGGACTTTGTGGTCGTTGCCGTAGTTGGCCAGGAGCGAGAGCGTCGGCACGGCCAGCGTGGGCAGCTCGACGGACTTGTCGGCAGCCTGCACGGGCGTGGATTGCCGCAGCTTGGGGTAGAACGAGGTGAGGAAGCGGCCCTCGTCCTCGGCCGGGATCTGGAGCGTCTGCCCATCGGTGACGAATTCGAGCAGCTCGTCGCTGATGGCGCCCTCGATCGGGGCAAGGGTGATCAGGTTCTTCTGCTGCGGCACGCCGGGGAGCGTGTCGCCGGAATGGGTAAAGAAGATGCCGTTGGCCGGCTTTCCCAGGAAACCCACGGTTCCGGGATCCACGGCTTCCCCGCCGACGGTGACGGACGGCGCGAGCTCAAGGCCGCCGTCGTGCGTTGCGCTTTCGGTACCGTTCGCGTCCAGGCGCGCCAAACTCAGTCCGACGACGGCGGGCTGGGCCTCGACGCGGACGGGCTCGCTCCCAGCGGAGTGGACGAGCGGGAGGCCGGCCTTTTTCGCCTCATCGAGGAGGCTCCACAGGTTCTTGGCGGCGAAGTCGTTCAGGCTCAGCCACATCGCGCCCGAGGGCTGTTGCCGTCCGTTGCTGGAACCGTGGGCGGCCAGGAAAGTCTGAAGCCATTCGACGTGGACCTCGTTGAATTCGCGCCGGAAACTGACGTAGCTCAGGTTGTTCCAGGACACGTCGCCGCGGATCCACTTGCCCTTGGCGCCCATCATCACCGGGCGTGCCTTCAGTTGTCGGACGCTGCGCATGGGGTCGCGTCGTCCTGTGTAGGAGAAGTGTGCGGCGGGTTCTTCCACTTCGAACTGGAGGGCAAGGGGGATTCCTGCGGCAGTGGGCGTGGTGCCGGGTTTGGCGATCAGCCTGTTGAGGGCTTGTTCCCACGCGGGACGCGCTGCGCCGATCTCCGACGGCCTGGCGGTCTGGATGCCGGGTGCCTGCGACAGGAGCTGGGCGCGGATGGTGGGGTGGTCTTCCGCGGTGAAGAGCAATGCCGCTACATGCTTGCAGTCCTTGCGGACCGGGCAGCTGCAGATACCCACAGTGCAGCTCCAGCCGGCGGGCTTGCGGACCAGTTTGGCCGACGTCGAATACGGTTGCGGGCCGCTGCCACGGACCTTGCCAAGGAGGAGCCCGGTAGCCGGATCGAAGGAAATGCCGCTCACCCGGCTGCCCATGGCATACGCCAGTCCGGCCGCCAGGGAGCGGTCGTTGATGGCTGGAGTCTGAATGGCCAGTTCCCAGGATTCGTCTGTGGGGGACGGCATGCGTCGGGCTACTTTCGGCAGGAGGTTATCTGCTCAATCTTAGTCAGCCCCCAGCGGCCCCCAAACTTCGCCCACCGTTCACCTCCACCTCGATTGCGGCGCCATTGCCACGCGTACGTTGTAGGTGTCCGGAGCACCATCAGCTTTCAGCAGTGAGGATTTCCCATGACTACCAACGAATACCCCGTCGTCCTGAACAAGACCGCTTTCGCAGCAGGCAACGGGGAAGTAGTGGATTCCAACGTCACGGTCGTGAACCATATGTACGCCGAACTCCTCAACAGCGACGAGATCGCCCCCGCAGCCCTCAACAGCTACTTTGTGGACTTCTACCTGACCCAGGCACTCTCGGGTGGGTTCGCGCAGTACGTGTTCACTGCTCCTGAGCGTGAAGAGGTTGATGCCTATGTCCGCGCGGGCCTCGAAGCCATGGGCGCAACCCGGCACCTGGAGCTCTTCGACCGCACTGCTTCGGCGTTTGATGCGTTGACGGAGGACGAAGCTGAGGCCTATCTGGACGGCGAGCTGGATGAGGCGGAGACGCCCGTTTCGGCCGTTGTGGCGCTGGACGAGTTGGACGCTGAGTTCGAAGCCCTGCTCGAAGAGGAGGACATCATCGACCTCAACGCCGCGTACCTCGGCGACCAGTCCGAGCTGCTTGTCCTCACCGACGAAGAGATCGAAGCACACATCGCCGCGCGCGTAGCCCTCATCCCGGATCTGGCCGAGCGACAGGCCGAAGCTGAGGAGGAAGCACTCGCCAACGCTCCCGAGTTCGAGGTCATCATCCGCGAACTGTGCGATGTGGCCGGCTTTGCGCTGAAGAAGATCACCATGGGCGATCCGAACTACGAGCACGACGGCGTGAAGACCCTCGCCTGGCACTTCTCCACCGACCACGGGGATTACCTCATGATCGAGGACGACGAGGAGGCCTTCATGATCCACCCAGAGACCAAGGAAATCATCGCGGCTGTGGAGTTCGAGGAGTCCGACGAGTTCGTGGGGGCGTAGGCCGTTCGCCGCGGCTGAGCGGCAGACATCCTCCGCGTGCTGCTCCTTCGTCGCTTTGACGCACGCTTCCGGATGCCTGCCGTCCAGCCGTTGGCCGCGAACAGGCCGTGCCGACGAGATCACGTCGTACGGGTTCGGGGATTGTTTGCCGTACTAGACTCGTCCAGTGCGTGCGTATTGGGAACTCGCTAAATCAGCCTTCCGCCGCCATTCCACGTACCGCACTGCCGCCGTCGCCGGTGCTTTCACCAACTCCGTTTTCGGCCTCATCCGCGCCTCCCTGCTGCTGAGCGCAATTACGACGGCGGGTGGCGCCATCGGCGGATACTCGGCAACGGAGGCGGCTACTTATGTGTGGCTGGGCCAGGCGCTCCTTGCGCCTTTGGGACTCTTTGGCTCAGCTGAGCTGGCCAACCGCGTGAAGTCCGGGGACATCGCCGTCGACCTTTCCCGATCGGTCAACCTGACCGCTTCCTACTGGGCACAGGACCTGGGTCGCGCCGCTTTCGATGTCCTGCCGCGCGGATTGCCCCCGCTCATCATCGGGAGCGTGGTGACCGGGTTGGCGATGCCCGGCACGCCTGGACCGTACCTTTTGGGTTTTGTGTCCATCCTGGCTGCGGTGTCCCTGAACTTCCTGGGCTTCTTCGCCATCAACCTCCTGTCGTTCTGGGTCCTTGAAATCCGCGGTTTCTGGATGCTGTACATGGTGGTGATGAATCTGCTGTCCGGCTTCCTGGTACCGGTGACGTGGTTCCCTGCATGGCTGCTGGACTTCGCGAGGGCTACACCGTTCCCGTCGATGCTCCAGACCCCTGTAGACATCCTCGCGGGGAGAACCGAAGGGGCCGAGAGCTTCGCGTTGGTCGGTGTGCAACTCCTTTGGCTCGGTGTGCTGCTGGTCTTGGTGCAGGTGATGGTCCGCTTTGGGTCGCGGAGGTTGGTGGTGCAAGGTGGCTAGCGTCCGCTCCACCCGTGACCCTCATGCGCCGGTCACCAACGTGGTTCTCCTCAAGCTGCTCGTCACTGCGAGGCTGCGCTCCCAACTGGCTTACCGTGGCAGCTTCCTCTCCGATGTCGCTGGTCAGGTCCTGTTGGGACTGGCCGAGTTCGTGGAGCTCTATGCGATCGTCCACAACATCTCCACGTTCGGGGGAATGACCCTGGCACAGACGCTCTTGGTGTTCGGGTTTGCGTCAGTTGCGTTCGCTCTCGGGGACCTGCTCATGGGAGAGACCGATTCCATGGCGGAGACCATCAGGTCGGGAAAGCTTGAGGTGTTGCTGGTGCGTCCGCTTCCCGTCCTTCTTCAGCTCGCAACGTCGGATTTCCAGTTGCGAAGGGTTGGCCGCTTGTTGTTTGGAGTTGTCGCCTTGGCGGTGGCCTTGCTGCTCGCCGATGTCGAGTGGGACCCGGCCAAAGTTCTGCTGGCCACGATGACGCCTCTGGCCGGAGCGGCGATCTTCTGTGCCCTCTTCCTTGGCGCCGGAGCGATGCAGTTCTGGATCCTCGACGGCAGGCAATTCGCCAATGCGTTCACGTACGGTGGCCGATACGTGGCCTCCATGCCCGGTGCGGCCCTGTTCTTCCCGCTCCAGGTCTTTTTCACCTTTGTCATCCCCGCAACTCTGGTGGCCTACGCACCCAGCTTGCTCATCCTTGATCTCACCGGGCCAGCCGGAATCCCGGCCTGGGCGGGCTGGCTGGGGCTGCCTGCCGCCGTCGTCCTCAGCGGACTCATGCTGCTCCTTTGGCGGGCGGGCATCAAAAAGTACACCGGCGCAGGAGGCTGATATGCCCATCATTGAAGTGGAAAATCTAAGCCGCGAGTTCCACGTCCTGGAGCCCGCGGGTCGATTCCGGCGCCGCAAGAAGAGCGTGTCCGCGGTCCGGGGGATCGACTTCACAGTGGAACCGGGTGAGGCGGTGGGGTATATCGGGGCCAACGGTGCCGGTAAATCCACCACCATCAAGATGCTCACAGGCGTTTTGGTGCCGAGCTCCGGTCGCGTATCGGTCTGCGGGTTCAATCCTGTGCCCGACCGAAAAGCGCTGGCGAGGAAGATCGGCGTCGTTTTCGGCCAGCGGTCCCAGCTCTGGTGGGATCTGCCGCTGCAGGACTCCTACCCGATCCTTGGTGCCATGCACCGCATGCCTGAGGCAGATTGGAAGCGCAGGTTCCGGGAGCTCGCCGACCAGATGGATTTGGGGGAGTTTCTTACCACGCCTGTCCGTCAGCTGTCGCTGGGACAGCGCATGCGTGGCGAGGTTGCCGCTGCCCTGCTGCATCGCCCGGACCTGGTGATCCTGGACGAACCGACCATTGGTTTGGACATGATCAGCAAGGAGAAACTGCGGCAATTCCTGGATGCGGAGCGCCGGGAGAACGGCACCACGCTGCTGTTGACCACCCACGATATGAGTGACATCCAGCGCTTGTGCCAACGCGTTTTAGTGGTCGACGACGGCGCCATCGCCTATGACGGGCCGCTTACCGGTTTGGCCGAGGTCGCCGGAGCAGTGCGCACCATGGTGGTGGACCTCGCCGCCCCCGTCCACTCGGCTGATCTTTTTGCGCTGCCCGCCGGCGCGGTACACGAGGGCATTGAGGCCGATGGGATCCGGCACAGTGTGTCGTTCGATCCCCGCAGGCTTTCCGCCGCCACAGTGCTTGCCGCCATCTCCCGCAGCGCTGATGTAGCTGACTTGTCCCTGCACGAGCCGGACATCGAACACCTGGTGAGGCAGCTCTACGGGAGTGCGAGGCGTTAGCTGGCTGACCGGCGCTTTGCTTGTTTCCCCGCTTCGTGGGAAGCGTGCGCAGTCGCCGCAAGGTTGCGGGCGGTTTCGCAGCGTTTCCGCTATTTCGGCCCGGGCTTTCCACATAGCGAGGGCCGGCCCTTCTGCGGCAGGATCGGGCCCGGTGATGCTGGGCCGATGGAATCAACGTCAGCAACTCCCGTCATCCCCGTCTTGCCGTTACCCTCGCGCGGCCACATGTGGAGGACCGATGAACTGCTCCGCTTCGGGCTGAATGCCCGAAAAATCAGGGCGCTGGTAGACGCCGGGGAATTGCAGCGGTTGAGGTACGGCTGCTACATCAGGTCCAGCAAGTGGAACGCCCTGGGTCCAAGGCGGAAGGCGATGGCGCGCATCGTGGCGCACGCCCATGGCACGCTGACAACGTCGTCGGGCGGTCTCGTTTATAGCCACCTCTCCGCTGCACGACTCCACGGATTGTTCGTGTGGGGTGTTGATGACAAGGTCCACGTGCTTTCTCCAGTCAGGCCTTCTTCGGACCGGTGGGGCAAGGATGTCACGGGACACACGGAGAGCTTCACCGAGGACGACGTCGTGGTGGTTCGGGGCCTGCGGGCGACTTCGTTGGAACGCACCATGTTCGACTGCGCAAGAATGCTCAGCTATCCAAAGGCCTTGGTGGTTATGGACCATGGGCTGAGATTGGGCGCGGACATCCAATCGCTTACCCGTATGCTGGCGGCCTCCGGCGGCAAACGGGGTATCCGCACCCTGCGCAAGGCACTGGAGAACGCAGATCCGCGCTCCGAGTCCGCTGGGGAGACGCTCACCCGGGACCTGATGCAGAGATTGCGCATCAAGTCCCCTCAGCCGCAATTTGAGGTTCAAACCCGGATTGGCCGACATCGCATGGACTTTGCGTGGGAAGAAGAAATGCTGGCTTTGGAGTTTGACGGGCGAACCAAGTACTTCGACTACAAGCCCACGGAGGAGGTCATTTTCCAGGAACGCCGGCGTGAGAAGGCGCTCATGGAAGATGGCTGGCGCTTTATTCGAATCGAATGGAAGGACTTGTTCCAGGAACGGGCCTTAAAGGAACGCATCCTCCGGGCGCTCGGCTGATGGCGGCTGTGCCCAGTTCGCGGGAACGCTGCGAGCTCGCCGCAAATTTGCGGGGGTATTGGCAGGCTTCCCGCGAACTCGGCGTGGCAGGGGGCACGGTTCCCGCGAACTCGGCGTGGCAGAGGGCAGGGTTCCCGCGAACTCGGCGTGGCAGGCACCGGGGGAGGGAAACGGAAAAGCCCTCAGTATCCCGAAGCCGCAGCCCCCTTGACCATTTCTCCGCTCGGGCTCACGAGGTACCAAACACCGCCAACGCCTTGGCCCGTGACATCCCCGGCGGCCTTGTCCTTGGCGTAGTAGTACAGGGGCATGCCGTTGAGGGTGACCTGCTTCTTCCCATCAGGGGTGGCGATGGTTCCCACTGTGCCGGTGACGCCATCAACGCTCGGGGTGGCCGCCGTCGTCGTGAATACCGGCCACGCCGTGAGGCAGGCGCCGGTGCATGCGCTGGTTCCTGAGTCCTTCACGTCCTTGGTGAAGAAGTAGAGGCTCATGCCTTTGCTGTCTACCACGATCTGGCCAGCGCTGGAGGACGCGGTTTTCATCTCGGCCGCGGCGGCAGGGCTGGAGGCTGCAGAGGACGAGGCCGCGGAAGACGATGCTGCAGGCGGTGCTGACGATGACGTGGATGTTCCAGAGCTGCCACCACAGCCTGCCAACGCGGCGGCCAGGACCAGAGCCCCGATTCCCATGCTGAGTTGCTTTTTCATCCCTAGCTCCTTCGACGAGCCGGCCGGGCGGGTCGGCGCTAACCCGTACGACGCCGGTCGCGCGAGAATGGTTCAAGTGAACCTTTTAGGGACGTAAGTCGTCGTATCGGGTGACACAGCGAAGGAGGTGGCTATGCCGTTGGACGAGGACGTGGTGGCAGCGATCTACCGCGACCACGGCGTAGCCCTGAAACGCTTCGTCCTCAGCTGCACGCCCGACGCCAACCTGGCCGACGACGTGGTGCAGGAAACCATCCTCAAAGTGTGGCAGCACGCCCCGCAGATCACGGGAAGCCTGCGCAGTTACCTGTTCAGGACCGCGCGGAACGTGATCATCGACAATTACCGGAAATCCCAGCGCCGCCCGAGTGAAACCGGCGAGCAGGACCTCCCGGACCATGCCGCCACCGAACGCGTGGACGAGCTTCTCAACCGCGTGCTCATGGAGGAAGCGCTGCTGCGGCTCAGCGTGGAACACCGCGAGGTTTTGGTGGCTCTCCACTACCAACGGTTCACCGTGGTGGAGGCGGCCCTCCAGCTGAATATTCCTGCGGGAACTGTGAAATCCCGGGCTTTCTACGCTGTGAAGGCCCTCCGAACGATCCTTGATGAAATGGGGGTGGAACGATGAACGGCGAGTCCGTCCACCAATTGCTGGGCGCCTATCTGCTGGGTGGCCTGGAGCCGGAGGAAGCCCGTGCCTTCGAGGACCACCTCGCCCGTTGTCCCGAATGCCGCCGGGAACTGGAAGAGCTTGAGAGTCTCCCCGCGCTGCTCGACGCCGTCCCTGCTGCCGACGCCGTGGCGCTCACCTCAGGCGGCACCGCGGACTTGGTGCCCTTGGGATCGGAACCCGAGCCGCTTCCGGAAAAGGTCCTGGTTGATCTTGCGGTCCGCAGACGGAAATCACGACGCCGGTGGGCAGCTGTTGTTGGTGCCGTCGCCGCCGCGTGCCTGGCACTTGGGTTCCTGGGCGGTCCTTTGCTGAACCAGCCTCCGAAGCCGGATGCGAGCTATTCGGTGCAGTCGGACGGTGGGCTGCAGCTGACTGTGGACATGGTCAAGAAGACCTGGGGCACAGAGTTGGACGTCGAAGGACGCAGCATGCCGCTCCAAGGGACGCTCTACCTCTGGGTGAAGGGCCGTGACGGGGCGGAGGAACGTACGTGCGGGTGGACCGCCACGCCGAGCGGGCGCATCAAGATCACAGGTGCCACCCCGGTGCAGTTGGCGGGCATCGCCGGTGTGGAGCTGAGGGACGAATCCGACAAGACCGTGGCTTCGATCTCTGTGCCGTGAAAGTCAGTGCCTTGATGATCAGTGCCGTGGTGGCTCAGGTTTCCCTGACCTGGGCTTTCAACTCGGCCACGAGCGCCGGATCCTCGCAGGCCCGGGCGAAGGCTTCGATCCGTCGTTCGATTTCCCGGCCCAGCAGCCAGCCGCCGATTCTCTCAGCCACTGGTCTGATGAGAGCCGGGCGGCACGAAAAGGTGTACTTCCAGACTGCCCGGGTGCCGCCGTCGTCGGGGGTGAACCGCCAGCCGCCGCCGAAGTTCTGAAAGAACCACGGACCGGACACCATCGTCATGCCAACGTTGCGCGGGGGAGTGTAGGAGACGTATTCGCTGACCATCTTCAGGCCCATGCGCGAAACCGTCCGGGTCCGCACACCCTTCCCCGCAGCTCGGGCGCCATCCATGAAGGACTGGGCGGAGATGAAGGGGTCCCACTTGAGCCGGAACGCGCCGGTGGTTTGGGAGAGGGCGAACGCTGTTTCGGGGTCGAGGCGAATGAATCGTTCGGCGCGGACTTGGGGCATCAGAATCCTTGCCCTGAGCCAAGCACCAGGAACGCCATGAAGGCAATACCGAAGACGTTGACCGCCATGATGGACAGCCCGATGATCCCAGTGATGCGGCCTGCGTTCATTCCTCCGGCCCGGAAAACTGCCACCAGCCCACTGATCACTGCCACAATCGACAGCAAGACAGCGATCCCTGCCAGGATCAAGGCACCGAACCACCAAGCGTCGTTGCCTTGGTTGTACCGGGTCATTGCCGAGGCGATGGCTGCGAGGCCCAAAGGAACGCTGACCACCGCGGCGATGGGCGACAGGACTGCCGCGACAATGCTCGTAATGCCGGCCCCCAACCCTGGGGTGCGTTGCCTCTGCGGCTGCTGGTAGTAGCCCATCGGCGGCTGATAACTCATGATTCCCCCAAAGTCAGTCGGCTAAAGCTTGCGGTACGTAAGGTCGAAGATCATGCGGCCGGCCTCATGCGCCTTGTTCTCGAAGCTGGTTCGAATACGGCCTTCGAAACGCGGCGCCCAGCCGCCTTCCTGGTCCACGCCCTCGTTGGGTCCGGTGTGCTCCGTGCTGACGGGCGCGCGGCCCTCGCGTACAGGCGCGCCACCCACAACGGATTCGACGCCGGATTGCCAGACTTGCGTCAGCGGGCTCTCCTCGCCGCTGCGCTCGCCTTCGTGCATGTTCTCGAACTCCGTGGACCCCGCCAGGACTTCCCGGACGTGGACCGCATAGTTGGACCAGTCGGTGGCGATCCTCCAGTAGCCACCCTTTTGCAGCGCCTTGGCGGCAACAGAGGCGAAGGCCGGCTGGATGAGGCGACGTTTGTGGTGGCGGGCCTTGTGCCAGGGGTCGGGGAAGAAGACCCAGAGTTCGCTGACGGAGCCTGCGGGAAGCATGGATTCGAGGACCTCGGGTGCGTTGGCTTCCACTACCCGCACGTTTGTCAGTCCGCGGGAATTGATCTTGATGATGGTGTTGGCCAGGCCCGGGGTGTAGACCTCGACGGCAAGGAAGTCCTTGTCCGGGTTCTGCTCGGCCGCGTGAACAACGGCGTCACCCAGGCCGGAACCGATCTCCACGATCAACGGGGCTTTGCGGCCAAAGACGGCCTCGGCGTCGAAGGTGTACTCCGGATGCACGGACGTGTTGGCTACGTGACGGGGAACCTGGACAGCCCAGCGCTCGGCGTGCTCTTCCCACGCCGCCTGCCTGCGTCCCTGGAGGCGGGTGCCGCGGCGCACGAAACTGACCGGACGGCCGCCATAGGTTCCGAAGGAAGCCTGACTGCCGGGAGTAATAGGGCGCGGTGTATCTGGGGTTTCACTCATGTCCATTCAAGAATACTTTGGTTGCGGGATCAGGTCCGCAGGCACGGAGGTGGCAAAGGGTCCTGAGACAGTCACGGAACTGTTAGGCTCGGCTGCAATCACGCCGATGTGTCATTTGGGGGAAGCATGGGAAGTTTTCGGTCGTTCGCCTTCAAGTCTGCGGCTTTGGGCGCCTTACTATTGGGCTCGACGGCGGTGGCCGTGCCTCCCGCTGCTGCTGATTACCAAGACTGGGTCCCGCCAATCCTGGGAATGCCCTATGTGGGCTCCGAACTGACCATAGGCAAGGCCGACTACGGCCTGCAGGACTGTCCCCCGACCGCCGGGGCCCCGCATGGCTTCGTGATGGAGTGGCTGAGCAACGGCGATCCCCTGCCCGCCGGCCGCCAAGGCGAAACCCTGAAACTCCTCCCCGAAGACCGTGGAAACCGCATTTCTTTCAACGTTCACGGCGTGTGCTCCCCGGCAGAGGTGTTTCAGAGCGAAGAGACGGCCCCCATCGCCGCCTCGAACCGATCCATGGGTTGGACCGGTCGCGGCAATTTTGAGCTCCTGGGCCGCAGACACGATGGCACCTTGGTCCTCTATCCGCATGTATTTACGCCCGAATACCGAATTTGTCCTTCGGGTGCCGGCTGCACGTTCTACAACCACACGATTGAAGAGCCGAGAGTGGTGGGCAGGGGTTTCGGCATTTTCGACATCGTCTTCTCCACTGGTGATTTCGACGGCGACGGCAACAACGATCTCCTGGGCCGCGACAGGGCTGGAACATTGCACATCTATCCGGGAGATGGGGCGGGCGGCTGGCTCCCGCCGAGGCCGATTGGCTGGGGCTGGAATATTTTTGACGCCGTTGCAGGGCCCGGGGACTTTGACGGCGACGGAAACAACGATGTCCTGGCCCGGGATTCAGCCGGAGACCTGTACCTCTACCCGGGAGACGGTGAGGGGGGATGGCTTGCACCATCACGCGTGGGTACCGGTTGGGGCGTGATGAACAAGATCGTCACCCCTGGCGATACCGACGGCGACGGCGCTGTGGACATCTACGCCCGCGACGGCAATGGCATTTTGTACCAGTACCCTGCAGACGGGAACGGGGGCTGGAAGTCGCCCTCCGTCGCGGGCCATGGGTGGCAACTGATGGCCGAAATCAGCGGCGCCGGAGTCTACGAAAGGCTCTACGGAGGCCGATTCTCGGCCCTCAAGCCGATCAATGACATTGTGGCGATCGACGAGACGGGCGATATGCGGCTCTACATGAATTCTGAATACGGGGAAGGCTTGTTCGGAAACATGCATATCGGTGTTGGCTGGGGAATCTTCAACACTCTCATTTAGCACCGAAGGCCGCACACGACGGGAGGGCATGTCCCGGAGTCTTCGCTTGGCGGGCGGCTGACAGAATAGGACGTGTGACCTCCTCCCAGAAGCCCACCGCAACAGAGAACTCCGTCCTGCCCGAGATTGCCGTGGATGCGGAGATCGATGAAGAACCCCCTGCGGACCCGACGCAACTCCGGGGCAAGAGGGGCCTGGCCTACCTTGGCGTCTGCCTTGTCCTCATCGGCCTGAACCTGCGAACGGTCTTCTCGAGCTTCTCAGCGGTCCTTCCGGAAATAACGTCCGACGCCGGTCTGCCGGGCTGGTCGCTGGTGGTCCTCACCACGGTGCCGGTCACCTTGTTGGGCGTGTTCGCGCCGCTTGCCCCTATCCTGGCCCGCAGGTTCGGTGCGGAACGGGTGCTCCTGGGGGCCATGGCAGTTCTCACGGCGGGTTTGCTGCTGCGGCCCCTGGAGATCCCCGGAGCGGGCCATCTCCCCGCACTTCTGGCCGGAACCGCCGCGTGCGGTGCTGCCATTGCCCTCTGCAATGTGCTCCTCCCGGGCGTCGTCAAGAGGGACTTCCCGCACCGCCTTGGCCTGATGGGCGGCCTCTACACGACGGCGATCTGCGCGTCAGCCGCTCTCGGGGCAGGCTTCACGTACCCCGTCTTTACGGCGACCGGCCACTGGACGTCGGCGCTGTGGTTCTGGGTGGTGCCGGCCGCCGTCGTACTTTTGCTGTTCCTGCCGCTGGCAATCCGCCAGCCGTCCACGAAGCACCAAGCCGTCCACGGTGGCGTGAATGTGTGGCGATCGGCGGTGGCCTGGCAGGTGACGATGTTCATGGTGCTGCAGGCGATGATGTCCTTCAGCGTGTTCGCATGGATGGCACCCATCCTGCGTGACCGCGGCATTGACGGGGCAACTGCCGGGCTCATTGTGTCGGTGTCTATTGTGTTGCAGATGCTCGGCTCCCTGTTTGCCCCGGCCCTGGCGACGCGTTTCAAGGATCAGCGGATCATCAATATGGTGGTGGCCCTGATGACGGGTGGCGGCTTCGCGCTCACTATATTCGGGCCCACGGAACTCATCTGGGTGTGGACCGGTTTGAACGGGCTGGGGCAGGGGTCGCTGACGGCGGTCGCCCTGACGATGATCATGGTTCGCACCCGGGATGCCCATACTGCCGCGCACCTTTCCGGGATGATGCAGGGGGTTGGCTATGGGCTGGGCTCCACAGGGACGCTGATGGTGGGCCAGTTGCATCAGGCAACGGGAGGCTTTGCTGCGGCGGGGATCCTGTTCCTGGTGGTTGGTCTGCTGGCAGCGTTCTTCGGTTATCGGGCCGGCCGTGACCGCTTCGTTTAACCCAACTAGGGGACAGCTAACGGCCCAGTGAGCGCTCAGTGGGCCGTTAGCTGTCCCCTAGTTGGGGGAGGGGTTAGACGGTCAGGTCCTTGCCCTTGGTCTCGGGAATCGTGAACACGAACGCGATGCTGATCACCAGCAGGATCACGGCGTACACGTTGAACAAGTACCCCTGGCCGATGGTGCCCAGCCACGTCTGCAGGTACGGCGCTGTTCCACCGAAGGCAGCGACGCAGATGGAGTACGGAACCCCGACGCCGACGGTGCGGATGTGCGTCGGGAACAACTCCGCGTACACAGCAGGGACGATCGCGGCGCTGCCTGCAATGAAGAACAGCATCACGGACATCGACACCGTGAGCTGCCACGGGGAATCCTTCAGCAGCCACGTCATCGGGAAGTGGAACAGCGCTGCACCCGCGGAGGACATGATCAGGACGGGCTTGCGGCCGATGCGGTCCGAAAGCTTGCCCCAGAACGGCAAGGCAGCGATGAACACCACGTTGGCGATGACGCCTGCCCAGAGCGCTGCTCCCCGGTCCATCTTCAGGGCGGTTGCCGCGTAGCTCGGGGCCACGACGCCCCAAATGTAGTAGACCACCGTGAGACCTACGGTCAGCCCGATGACCTGCAGCGCCTGCTTGCGGTACTTCACGATCTGCGGCCACATCGGGGCGCGCTTTTCCTTGGGCGCCTCGGCTTCGAACGCCTCGGTTTCCTTCATCTTGGAACGCATGATGAGGGCGTAGATACCCAGCGCGCCGCCAATCAGGAACGGAATGCGCCAGCCCCAGGCGCTCATGTCATCCTTGCTCAGGACGGCCGTGAGGATCGCGCCCAGCAGCGTTCCGGCCAGGATGCCGGCGGTGCCGGAGGTGTAGATGAGGGTTGCCCAGAAGCCGCGGCGCTCCTTGGGTGCCATCTCGGACAGATACGTTTGCGACGACGGCAACTCACCACCGTGCGCCAAGCCCTGGATGAGGCGGGCCACCAGCAGCATGACGGATGCGAAGGCTCCGACGGCCGCGAAGGTGGGGGCGATACCGATCAACAAGCTGCCCACAGCGCCCAAGGCAACGGCGATGGTCATGGACGTCTTGCGGCCGATCCGGTCACCGATCCAGCCGAAGAGGAACCCGCCGAACGGACGGGCAACAAAGCCGACGGCGAAGATCGCCAAGGTGGACAGTACTGCTGACGTGGGGTCGGCGCTGCTGAACAACGCGCTGGCGATAAACGGCGAGAACGTGGCGTAGATGGCCCAGTCGTACCATTCAACGGCGTTACCGATGCCGGTGCCGACGAGTGTGCGGACATGCGATGTGTGGACCTTGGCGTCGGGGGACGTTCCAACGGTGGTGGTCATGGGGTTCTCCAGGGGTTAGTTGCCGGCGAGGGTGGCGATGCGGGACACGGCGAGTTCGGCATAGAGCGCCGCACCGTCGGTGAGGACGCCGTCGTCGAACGTTGCGTACGGCGAGTGGTTGAAGGGCGACGTCGCGTGGTCGGCTCCGGGGGCGACGGCACTAAGTCCGACGAAGGTTCCGGGGACTTCGGCGAGGACACGGGAGAAGTCCTCCGAGCCGCTCAGGGGAGTGGCGATCCGGGTGTGCCTGGACTCGCCGAACAGCCCGGCGATGACGTTTTCCGCGGTGGTGGTCTCGTCGTCGTTGTTGATGGTGAGGGGGTATTCCTCTTGGTAATGCACGTCAGCCTCCAGGCCATGGGCTGCGGCGATGCCGTGGAGCAGCCGGGGTACTGTCTCCATCATCTTCCGCCGGGACTCTTCGGAAAAGGTCCGGATGGTGGCTTCGATCCGGGCGGTCTCGGGGATCACGTTGCGCTTGGTTCCAGCGTGGAGGACTCCCACGGTCAGGACTACGGGATCGAACATGTTGAACTGCCGGGTGACCATGACCTGGAGCGCCGTGACCATTTCGGCGGCGGCCGTGACAGGGTCCTTGGCGGAGTGCGGGGCTGAGCCGTGGCCCCCGGCGCCCAGGACAGTTACGACCAGTCCATCCGAGGAACTGAGCATGACGCCGGGCTTGGTGACGAACCGGCCGTGCGGTTCCAGGGAGGAAAAGACGTGCATGCCATAAGCGGTATCGGCGCGGCGGCCGGCAGCATCCAGGACGCCTTCCTTGATCATGTAGCTGGCGCCGTCGAATCCTTCTTCTCCGGGCTGGAACATGAGGATCACGTCGCCGGCCAACTGGTGCTGCCGCTCGGCAAGGAGCGTGGCGGCTCCGGCGAGCATGGACGTGTGAAGGTCGTGGCCGCAGGCATGCATCGCGCCGTCCACACGTGAGGTGTAGTCGACGCCCGTGGTCTCCTGCACCGGCAATCCGTCCATGTCCGCCCGCAGCAACACCACGGGCTTCTCGGCCGACGCGTGGGACGCACCGCCGCGCAGGACCGCGGTGACCGACGTCGTCTCTTTGCCCAAGGTGATTTCGTACGGGAGTCCGTCCAGCGCCTTGAGCACCTTCTCCTGGGTGCGGGGGAGTTGCAGGCCGATCTCCGGTTCGCGGTGGAGGTCGTGGCGGAGGCGGACGATGTCCTCCTGCAGTTCCTTGGCGTCGGCGACGATGGTCATGATTCTCCTGGATCTATCCGGTGATGGGTTCCTCATGCCATTGTGGGGTGACCTGCTTCACACGCTCCAAAACAACTGTAAATATGCATGGCTGGGTCTGATTTAGCAGGAATCATGCGTCACTTTGGGATAATCAGCTCATGGAGCTCAGCGAAGAAGATCTGCGCTTGGTCAACGCCTTGCAGATATCACCCCGGATCAGCTGGTCCGACGCCGGCAGCGTCCTGGGCGTCCACGCCACCACTCTGGCCTCGCGCTGGGACCGCCTGCGGGCTGTCGGCGCCGCCTGGACCACGGCACACTTGATGGGCGATCCCAAGGACATGTGCCTCGCCATGGTGGACATCGACTGCGAAATGCACTTGCGGCCGGACGTCACGGCCGCGGTGGCGCAACTTCCCGAAGTCATCACCGTGGAAGAGGCTGCCAGCAACCGTGACCTGACCCTCACGGTGATCACCCAGGACCTCGAGCAGTTCAGCACCCACGTATTGCCCCGGCTCAAGGAAATCCGCGGACTCACGAAGTACCACACGGCCCTGTGTACGCGGATCCACACCAGTGGCTACGCTTGGCGTTTGAACGTGCTCAGCAAAGCCGAACAACAGGCTTTGCGGGCGCTCGCAGGCCCTGAGGCCGGCAATCCTTCAGCCCTGGATACGGTGGTGGCACCCCTGCCCGAAACACACCTGGCGCTCATCCCGTTCCTTGCCCGCGACGGCCGCGCCACGGCCGCGGAAATCGCCCGTGCCCTGGGCCGCAACCCGGCTACGGTCCAGCGTCAACTAGGGCGCGTACTGGCCAGCCGGATGCTGTCTTTCCGCTGCGAAATAGCCCAGCAGTTCTCCGGGTTCCCCATCACCGTCCAGTGGTTCGCCAACGTCCCGCCCGGGCAGCACGAAGCCGCCGCCACCGAACTCCGGGCCATCCGCAACATCCGCTTTTCCGCGTCCACCACGGGCCGGACAAACTTCACCATGATCATGTGGCTGCGTTCGCTGGCGGACGTGATGGAAATGGAACTCACCATCCAACAGCGGATTCCTGGAATCGAACTGGTGGAAAGCGTAGTGATGCTCAATACCGCCAAGCGTGTGGGATGGATGCTGAATCCCGATTCGACCGCCACGGGAACAGTGGTCCCGCCGTACGGTGAGCTGCTGCCTGCGGGTATTTAGGCGCGCTTCGTCGCCCTCAGGACAGTGTCCAGGGTGGTGCCGGATTCGCCGTTCGGGCCCGATACGATTCGTTTCCTGTCCGTCAGGACGTTTACGAACCACGGCGCGCGGTCCAGCCGCAAAGCTCCCGCCAGCTGCTCAGGAGTGAAGAACATCCCGGGCTCGTGGTGGTGCTGGCTCCAGGAAGGGAGGCCGTGCGGGTGATGACCCACCACCAGCAACGTGCCGCCGGGTGCGACGGCCGCGGCAGCTGAAGTGACAGAATTGCGCCACGGCAGCAGGGGCGAGTGCAGGAACTGCGCCGAGACCAAGTCAAAGTCCGGCTGCGGTTCCCACTCGGTGAGGTCTTGTTGCTGCCACGTGATCCGGTCGGTGACGCCCGCTTCCTCCGCATGGGCTGCTGCCCGTTCAAGCGCGACGGCGGACACGTCCAAGGCGGTCACCGTCCAGCCCTGTTTCGCGAGCCAGATGGCGTCGCCGCCTTCCCCGCAGCCGAGGTCAAGGGCACTGCCGGGCTTCAGGTCCTGGGCTTCGGCCACCAGCTGCGGGTTCGGATTTCCGCTCCAGATCTTGGCCCGCTCCCGGTACATGCCATCCCACATGTCCACTGCGTTGTCCGCGTCTTTATGGAGGTTCAGCCCACCCTGCTGGGCACCTTCATGGCGGGCGCTGTCGTGCTGGTCGCCGTGTTGGTGAGTGACGGCGTCGTGCGTGTGTTCAGTCATGACCCAAGCGTGCCAAGAGGCTACAGCGCAAGGCAATGCCTGTTGCCGTTTCGGCAAGATCGGCAAGTTGCGCTACGCCGGCGCGTTCCATCGCAGGGCTCCGGCCCCGGAAGCGCCGAGCTCGTCCGACGGGTTCTGCAGCGTGCAGGACTTCAAGCTCAGGCAGCCGCATCCGATGCACCCATCGAGATCGTTGCGAAGGTGCTGCAGCGCCGCGATCCGCGCATCGAGTTCCTCCCGCCAGCGCAGCGACAACTTACTCCAGTCGCCTTTGGTGGGCGTGCGACCTTGCGGCAAGGAATCCAGGGCGTCCCGGATATCCTTCAGCGGCAGGCCCACCCGCTGCGAGGTCTTGATGAATGCCACGCGCCTGAGGGTGTCGCGACGATACCGGCGTTGGTTTCCGGACGTCCGCTCGGCTTCGATGAGCCCGTTGCGTTCGTAGAAGTGCAGGGCCGACGGCGACACTCCGCTGCGCTCGGACAGCTCACCGATGGTCAGGGGTCGGTGTGCGGGGGCTGCGGACATGGAACTGCCTCCGGTTGGGTGTGCTGGATTGACCTCAACATTAGTTGAGGTTTTAGGCTGGCGTCCATGACCCCTGACACCTCAACGGCCCGAATTCTGGGCCGGCCCTACCTCCTGGCGACCGTGGGAGCCTGCGCACTGGTCTTCCTGAGCGCGTTCGAATCCCTCGCGGTGACAACCATCATGCCGCTCGTGAGCCGGGACCTGGATGGGGCCAGCCTCTACGCGCTGGCTTTCGCCGGGCCGCTGGCTACCGGCGTCATGGGGATGGTGGCGGCAGGCAACTGGTCCGACCGGCGAGGTCCCGCAGCGCCCCTGTACTCCTCAGTGGGGTTGTTCGTGCTGGGCCTGCTCATCGCGGGAATGGCGGGAAGTATGGAGGTCCTGGTGCTCGGGCGCCTGGTGCAGGGCCTGGGTGGCGGCGCGATGACCGTGGCCCTTTACGTTTTGGTGGCCCGCGTCTACCCGCCCGTGCTGCACCCGAAAATCTTTGCCGCGTTCGCCGCGTCCTGGGTGGTCCCGTCCCTGGTGGGCCCCTTTGCCGCGGGCGTGGTGGCCCAGCTGAGCAGCTGGCACTGGGTGTTCCTGGGCGTCGTGGGCCTGGTTGTTCCCGCGTTGCTGATGGTGGTGCCTGCCGTGCGGGGGATGGATGCCGAACCCGCTGGCGAGACGGTTCCTTGGGCCTTTGGGCGCATGGGATGGGCGGCGCTCGCGGCCCTTGCCGTGCTGGGACTGAACCTGTCCGCAGAGGTTCCGGGCGTTGGCGGGGTGATTGCCGTCGTCGCGCTTGTCCTTGCACTGGTGGCTTTGCGACCGCTGGTTCCGCGCGGAACCCTGACCGCTGGGCGGGGTTTGCCCAGCGTGATCCTCACCCGCGGGTTGGCCTCTGCGGCGTTCTTCGGGGCCGAGGTCTACCTGCCGTACCTGCTGACCGAGCGCTACGCCTTCACCCCTACGTTTGCCGGGCTGACCCTGACCGGAGCTGCACTCGCGTGGGCTGGCGCGTCGGCGATCCAGGGGCGGCTGGGGTCGCGCCTGGCCGACCAGCGCGCCATCAAAACCGGGGCCTCGCTGGTACTGGTGGCAATTGTCCTGACCTTGGTGACGGCAAGCTTTACCTTGCCGGCAGCCGTGGCCATCGGTGGCTGGATCCTGGCGGGCGGAGGGATGGGGCTTATGTACCCGCGGCTGTCCGTCATGACGCTGGCGCTGTCCAGCGAGGAAAACCAAGGCTTCAACAGTGCGGCCATGTCCATCTCCGATTCCCTCGGTGGAGCATTGTCACTGGCCGCCACGGGATTGGTCTTCGCGGCATTCACGACGACGAACCCGTTTGCGGGGGTCTTCGCGCTGACGGCGGTGATCGCCGTCGTCGGGGTCGTCATTGCGCCGAGGGTCGCCACTCGCGCCTCCGCTCCCGAGGCCCGGACCACCGAACCCGAGCTCTCAGTGACGCAACCCAACTAGGGGACAGCACTTGTCGCAATGAGCGCTCATTACGACATGTGCTGTCCCCCAGTTGGGCGGGCGGAAGCGGGCGCAACGCTGCCCGATGCAAGGCTTGGCCCGGGACACTGCTAGAATGGAGACACTTGATGTGCGGTGACGCCCTGAAGCAGGTGGCCTGAAAGGCTGCGCGGCAGGGCATTTTTCATGTGAGAGGCACATCCTGCGTCGATGAACGCGTTCCATTTGGTCCCGGCCACCGCTGTTGCAGCGAACCGGTAGACCACCTGACTTTTCCTCGGCGAACCCCTGGCCCAACCGGCGTCGGGGGCCGATGTCCGCAACTGGACACCGCCCGAAAGACATGAAGTAATGACTACTTTTGCTGCCCTTGGCACGCCCAAGGCAATTGCTGAATCCCTCGCCGCAGACGGTATTGAGGAAGCATTCCCCATCCAGGTCAAGACCCTGCCGGACACCCTCGCCGGCCGCGACGTCCTGGGCCGTGGCCGCACCGGCTCCGGCAAGACCATCGCCTTCGCCATCCCGCTTGTGGCCCGCCTGGCCGAGCGCGAAGCCAAGCACTTCCGCAAGCCCGGCCGTCCCATGGGCCTGGTCCTGGCACCGACCCGCGAGCTTGCAACCCAGATCAACGCCACCATCGAGCCGCTGGCCAAAGCCATGGGCCTGAACACCACGGTGATCTACGGCGGCATCTCCCAGGCACGCCAGGAAAAGGCGCTGCGTGCCGGCGTCGACATCGTCATCGCCTGCCCGGGCCGCCTCGAGGACCTGATCCGACAGCGCATCCTGACCCTCGAAGCCGTTGAGGTTACCGTCCTGGACGAGGCCGACCACATGGCAGACCTCGGCTTCCTCCCGGTGGTCAAGAAGCTCATGGACATGACCCCCAAGCAGGGTCAGCGCCTGCTCTTCTCCGCGACGTTGGACAACGGTGTTGACAAGCTGGTCAGCCGTTACCTGTCCAACCCGCTGACGCACTCCGTGGACGATCCCCAGGCCGCTGTCACCACCATGGAACACCACGTCCTGGTGGTCAACGACCAGACCGTCAAGAAGCAGCTCATCGTGGAACTGGCCTCCGGCGCCGGCCGCCGCGTCCTGTTCATGCGGACCAAGCACCACGCCCGCAAACTTGCCAAGACCCTCACGGACGCCGGCATCCCCGCCGTCGACCTGCACGGAAACCTGTCGCAGAACGCCCGCGACCGCAACCTGGCCGAGTTCTCCAACGGCGACGTCCGCGTCCTGGTGGCCACCGACGTCGCGGCCCGCGGCGTGCACGTTGACGACGTCGAACTCGTCATCCACGTCGACCCGCCTACAGAGCACAAGGCCTACCTGCACCGTTCCGGCCGTACGGCCCGCGCAGGTTCCGACGGCACCGTGGTCACGCTGACCCTCCCGGAGCAGCAGCAGGACGTCAAAAAGCTCATGAAGGCTGCCGGCGTGGACGTTTCGTTCGAGCGTGTTACGGCGAACTCCCCGTTGGTTGCCGAACTCGTGGGCGAGATCGCCGACAAGGTCGATCCCCGCACCCGTGCGGCGCTGCTCGCCGCGAAGGCTCCGCAGCAGGGTGGCGGCACCTCCACCGGTGCCAACGCCCAGCGTAAGCGCGCCCGCCGTTCCGGCCAGGCTGCTCCGACTGCTGGTGGCCGTGGCGGTCGCGGTGGTCGTGGCAAGGTCGCAGCCGAGCCGGTTCGCACCGACGTCAACCGCGCCGAGCGTCGCGCAGCAATGAACGACGACGTCGCCCGCAACTCCCGCGGTCGCGGCAAGTCGGGTGCCACGCACCGCAACGACGTGCCGGGTTCGCAGGGACAGGGCGGTCGCAGTGGCCGTCCGGCTACCGGGCAGCGCTCGGCCTCGGCTCCGCGTTCGGCGTCGGCCACCACGACGCGCGGCACCGGAAACAAGGCTGTTTGGTCTTCGAACACCGGCGGCACGTCAGGTGGATCCTTCGGTTCGGGCAACTCCGGCCGCGGTGGTTCCGGCTCGGGTCGTCCGGCCCGCAGCGGTCCCCGTCGCGCTTCGGCTCCGGCCTCGAACGAGCGCCGCGGCCGCTAAGGTCCCGTTCCCCGCGTTGTGAGGCCTACTCTGCGTCGTATTCCTTGGGGATGGCGCGCAGAGCAGGCCCCGCAAGTTGACAGCCCGCGTTGTGAGGCCCACTCTGCGTCGTATTCCGTAGGTTTGGCGCGCAGAGTAGGCCCCGCAACGCGTGCACTACCAGCCCCGGGCGCGCCACTCTTCCAGATGTGGCCGCTCGGCTCCGAGGGTAGTGGGCAGCCCATGTCCCGGGTGCACCACGGTGTCATCCGGGTAGGCGTCGAACAGCCGTTCCGTCACGTCGTTCAACAGTGACGTGAAGCGTGCGGAATCGTTCTGTGTGTTGCCGACGCCACCCGGAAACAACGAGTCGCCACTGAAAATGTGGGCGGGCCCGTCCGGATCCTGGTACACGAACGCGATCGAGCCCGGGGTGTGTCCGCGCAAGTGGACTGCCGTGAGCTCGAAGCCGTCGAACCGCTCAACGTCGCCGTGACCAAGCCGGATGTCCACCGGAACCGGCAGCGCATCGGCGTCGTCCGCTCCTGCTGAGGTGGTGGCCCCGGTCACTTCCACCAGCTCCGCCAATGCTCGGACGTGGTCCCAGTGCTGGTGGGTGGTTGCGATCCTGGCCAGCTTGGTGGGCTCGGCTGCGTCCGCGGTGGAGTCCGCCAGGAGTTGCTGAATGGCCGGGAGGTCGTCGGCAGCGTCGATCAACACCTGTTCGCCTGTGGACTTGGAGGTCACCAGGTAGACGTTGTTGTTCATTTCGCTGACGGAGATGCTGCGGATAGTGACGTCGCGCAGTGAATGAATAAGCGAATCCATGATGTCAGCCTACGTGGTTGGCTTCACGGCCTTGCGAGACCCAGTTGGGGTCGGCGGATCGTGAACCGACGACGGCGGCTGCAGCTTGGTCGAGCACCTCAAGCTGCGCTGTTCCCAGTTGCACGGACAGTGCGCCAAGGTTCTCGTCGATCCGGTGCGCCTTGCGCGTGCCGGGGATGGGAACCACGGAAATCCCAAGGCGCTGACCTTGGGCGAACAGCCAAGCCAGGGCTACCTGGGCCGGAGTTGCATCCAGCCCGCTGGCTACCTCGCGGACTGCGGCCACCACAGCCTGGTTCGCATCAAGTGCTTGCTCGCCAAAGCGCGGGATCTTGTGCCGGAAGTCATTCTCGCCAAGGTCACCTGCGCTGACGGTTCCCGTAAGGAACCCGCGGCCCAGCGGCGAATACGGCACGAACCCAACGCCAAGCTCCTTCGCTGCAGGCACGACATTGAGCTCGACATCCCTGCTCCAGATGGACCATTCACTCTGGACCGCGGCAATGGGATGGACGGCGTTGGCCTGCCTGAGCTCCTCGGCTGTCACTTCGGACAAGCCGAGGTGCCTGACTTTGCCCTCTCGGACCAGCTCCGCCATGGCCTCCACGGTTTCCACAATCGGAACGCGGAGGTCACGGCGGTGCATGTAGTAGAGGTCAATGACATCAGTGTCCAGGCGGCGGAGGCTCGCTTCTGCTGCCTGCCTGACGTAGGCGGCATCCCCGCGGACGCCCGAGTAGCCGTCCGCGGGGTTGCCCTCAATCCCGAATTTGGTGGCGAGTTGAATCTCGTCACGGCGTTCCTTGAGGAGACGGCCCACGAGTTCCTCATTGCTGCCTGCGCCGTACACATTCGCGGTGTCGATGAACGTGATCCCGGCGTCCACCGCATGCCTGAGCGTTTGCAGGCCTTCTTCAGGGTCGATCCCGCCATAAACGGGGGTAAGGGCCATGCCTCCGAAGCCGAGGGGGCTGACGGTGAGGCCATCTCCGAGCTGAACTGCAGTCATGAACGTCTCCAATGCGCGCGTTTTGGGTGCTCTTGAAGGCGGCAACTCCAGGGTGCCGGAGGGTATTCCCTGCTCTAGTTGGCCTTTGCGGGGGTTTTTCCGGAGGGCAACGCCTTCAAACCTGCAGCACAGCCCACGATTCCCGCGATGAACAGCAGCTTCAGCGGGCTCGCCGATTCCACGCCGGTGATCATTGCCCAGCCAACGGTCAGTGCAGCACCGATACCCACCCAGACTGCATAGGCCGTGCCGAGCGGGATGCGCTTCACGGCGATGCCCAGTCCGAGCATGCTCAATACCGCTGTTACGGTGAACACCAGGGTGGGCATGAGTTGCGTGAAGCCGTCGGAGAGTCCCATGGCCGTGGCCCACACAGCTTCGAGCAGTGCCGAAGCCAAGAGGATGACCCAAAAGATTCCGGTGTTCTGTGCTTTCCTAGCCTGTGCAGTCATGGCTACGCCACCACCTTCAGGCCGACCACGCACGCGCCGATGCCGGCCAGCAGGAGCAGCCGGGCCGTCGTCGTGGGTTCAACCTTGGTGACCATCGCGTACGCCGCCGTCAGCACGACGCCCACACCAACCCAGACGGCGTACGCCGTGCCGGTCGGGATGGTTTGCATGGCGATTGCGAGGCCGCCCATGCTCGCGACGACTGCAACCAGGAAAACAACTGTGGGAACAGGCCTGCGGAAGCCTTTGGACCGGTGCAGGGCTGCGGCCCAGACGGCCTCAAGCGCACCGGAGAGAATGAGAATTAACCACGACATGACATTTCCTTTGGCCAGTCTTGTCGCGTGCCGGGTACTGAACCGTCGTCCGGAGGTTCCAGAGCGGAACCTTCATTTCAGGCTAGCAACTCCCGCGTGGGGTGGCCACTTGTGGTGGCGAAGGTCACCCGACGTGGTCGATCGAGATCACGGCAACGAAACCCCTGCCGGAGATCTCGGGACTGCGGGTATCTGAACCAACCACGGTGTCATACCGGGACAGCTCAACGGGTTCGCCCGCGCTGGTGGCCGCTTCGCCGTCGTCAGGCTCTGTTACGGCACCGGTCGCAACGCTCGCTTTGCCCTCCAACAGCACCGCCAGCTGCCCCTCGAATACCGGATGCGGGCGCTTCTTGGAGATCTCCACGATGGATGTGTAGCCCTTGAAGGCGCCTGCGCGTGCGATGACGTTCAGGTCCCGGATATCGCCGGTAGGCAGGGTGGCCGAGGACGCGGCTTCGCCCGAAAAGCGGAACGGGCGGTACTTCTCCAGCGGGTGCTCGGAGCCGTCGACGGTCAGGAGCAGCAGTTCGCCGTCGATGATGGTGATGACCCGCTCCATGCCCGGGAACACGGAAAAATCGCCCGCTGTGGAGACATCCGCGATGCTGACCCGCCAATCCCAGGCACCGTCCTGCGCGGAGGCGGCTTTGGGATGGCTCGCGAGCTCGCGCGTCACCCCGCCCCCATTGCGCCACGGTTCGGGACGGACATCGGCAAAACGGATAATCTCCATTCGACCAGCCTAGTGGTGGACGCCGTTTCTCCGGTGGCAACGCGGCTTGCTAACGTCATATGTGGAAAACGTTGCGGGGATTGCTTGGAGGCGCTGGATGTTCGTGAAAGTGTGCGGCTTGAGCACCCCCGAATCCGTGCGCGAAGCCGTCGACGCCGGTGCGGACGCCGTCGGTTTCGTCCTTACCGCCAGTCCCCGCGAAGTCAGCCCGGACCAGGTCCGCATTCTGCTTCCGTTGGTGCCTGCGTCGGTGAAACCCGTGGGGGTTTTCCGCCACGAGTCAGCCGCCGATGCCGTGCATACTGCCCGCGCCGCCGGCCTCGAATGGGTCCAGCTTCACGGTCACCGCACTGCCGACGACGTCACAACAGTGCACGACGCCGGGATGCGGGTTATCAGGGCCGTCACCATGGGTGCCTCCCCGGACGAGTTCGCTGATCTGGGCGAGGACGTGTTCCTGATCGATGCCGCCGTGCCGGGGTCGGGGGAGTCCTGGGACTACGCGTCCGTTCGCGAAAAGGGTCTCGACGGCCGTGAATGGTTGCTCGCCGGTGGCTTGGAGCCCGGCAACGTGGCGTTCGCCGCCGCGGCTGCAGGGGCCTGGGGCGTGGATGTTTCCTCGGGTGTTGAATCGTCGCGGGGTGTGAAGGACCTGGCCAAGATCCGCGCGTTCGTCCGGGCCGCCAAAGCCTGACCCTCGCTCACATCCCGATTGGATGTGATGGAGGGTTGGCGTGATGGTGCGGGGATGTGATGGAGGGTTGGCGGGGCAAAGTCAGGGGAATTTCAGGGCAGACCCCGAGCCCTTTTGTCGGGGCCACAGGGCAGAATGAAGAGTATGAAAACGCTGCTCAACATCATCTGGCTTGTCTTCGGTGGCTTCTGGTTGGCCTTGGGTTATTTCGCGGCTGGAATCATTTGCTGCGTCCTCATCGTGACCATCCCATGGGGCATCGCATCGTTCCGGATCGGCGCATACTGCCTGTGGCCTTTCGGACAGATGGTGGTGGAGAAGCCTGGCGGATCCGGGGTCTTCGCGCTCCTGGGCAACGTCATTTGGCTGCTCGTGGCGGGCATCTGGATTGCCATCGGACACGTCGTCACGGCGTTCGCCATGGCCATCACAATCGTGGGAATTCCGTTGGCCATCGCCAACCTGAAGCTGATCCCGGTATCGCTCATGCCCCTCGGAAAGCAGATCGTGCCCACCAACCAGCCGTTCGTCAGCTCTTACCGCTAGGAAACGACCACCGATCCCGTCCGCAGATCAAACTGGAACTTCCGCGCCCGACGTACCGACCCGCCGTCGGCCTCCACCGCGAAGCAAAGTTCCAACGCGTCCCGAGCGAGATCTGAAGCGGTGATCGTGTACGTCGGCGTGAAGTAGAGCGCATATTCACCGGGCTGCAGCTCCGCCGGCGGGAAGTCGGCCGGGTTGCGGTGCGGCCCATGAAGTTCGACGCCGGTCATCGCCTTGCCGGAGCAGTTGCGGGCGCGTCCGGTGAAGGCAAGGATGTCTCCGGCTTTGTAGCCCGGGATGATAGGGCCGTAGTTGAGGTCTTGGGCTTCCCGGGTGCCGAGAATTTGATCGCCGGTGTAGCCCTGCCCGATCTCCTTCCACGTTTGGACGTCCCATTGATCTCCGCCGGAGGAAGGGATCACGTGGGCTTCGCCGGCGTTCCGCCACGAATCGGGCCTGCCTGGGGTTACGGAGCGCAGCTCCATGTCGAAGACCAAGCCCGTGAGCTGAGGAGCCGTTGAAGGCGGCGCGGAAAGTTGCCCCGTGAGCTGTTCAGCGGGGATTGAAGCGAACACGATTTCCCTGTAACCCTGCCGCTCGTAGACCACTCCGATGTTGCCGTCCGGCAGCCGTGTCACCGTGGAGTACGCCGAGCTGCCGGGGCACACCACAAGCTTGGCAGGCCAGGTGGCGCCGTTGTCCGTGGAGAGGCTCAAGACGGTGTTCCGACGCAGGTGAGGGTCGTGGTTGTTGCTGGCGAGCAGCCACGTCGCCCTGAACCCGGGATTCCCCACGTTTACCCCAGGCAGTCCGTCAAAACGGGCCACGGCGCCGTTGTCGCTGGGGTCCGGAAGATCCGGAACGGCTTCCAGCGCGCTCCAGCTTTGACCTCCGTCTTCGGAAAGGGCGGCCAGACGGCACGGCGTGGCCCGGGAATGCAGGAGCAACCGGCCATCGTCCAGGCACACAACTTTGTTCTCGTTCGGCCCTACCCCTCCCTGGCCCGGACCTATCAGCTCACCCAGCTGCCACGTCTCTCCGTGGTCGTCGCTGTAGGCAGAGGCAGCCATGATGGAGCCGTCCACCAAGAGCACATACTGCTGAACCAGCCTGCCCGCAAAAGGGCCGGTGTGCAGCTGGATGCCCTGCCCGGCGGCGGCAAAAAGCCCGGCAATCCCTCGGTTCTTGAGCTGTGCGGTGAGCCGACGGTGGTGCCAGGTCCCGCCGTCGTCGTCTGAATAGCTGACGTCCGCATGCTGCACGTCGTCCTCCGGCTCCAAGCCGGTGGCCGATTCAAAGAAGCCCGCGTGGGTACCGGCAGCGTGGAACATGAAGATGCGCCCGGTCTGGGTGTCCACCAGGAGGCTCGGATCGCCGAAGCCCTGCAGCCCTGTGCCCGTACGGACCACCTGCTGCTGCTCCCACGTAGCCCCGTTGTCATAGCTTCGCCGGAGAAGGAGATCGATGGGGCTCGGGAGGTCATCCAGGTTGGGCCGGCCGTCGTAGGCAGCGAGCACGGTGCCTCCCGTACTGACCGCCAGGGCAGGGATCCGGTACTGCCGGTAACCGCCGGTTCCCCGAACGGCCAGGACATGCTCGGCGGTGGGAACGGCCAAAGGGTACGGATCATCCGCGAAGAGGTAGGAGGTCACACCTCCTAGTCTAGCTCGCGGGAAAACCCCTAAAACAACCGTCCTCCAGCACAGCCACCACTGAACTGGCATCCAGCTCCGCCGCGATCGCAACATCCTCCGCGTACCCGGCGTCGACTAGTTCGCGCCCACTCGAACAACCCCGTAAAACAGCGTCCAAATGGGGTTCTGCTGCGTCGAAGGCTGCCCCGGCAGCTGCGGCCTCGGGGGAGAAATTGTGCCGCCCAGCTGCTGCCAGTCCGGCGAGAAACGCGCCCGCTCCGAGTTCGTCCTCCAGCGCCGGCCGCAACGCGCCATGACGCCAGGCCTCACCCGCCGCAATAACGGCGATTACGGCATCAGCGGGCAACTCGGAATGCACCCAGTCGGCAGTTGCAGCGGCATTCCGCAGAGAGACCGCAACCACCTTCCGCGCCGAGGAAATGAGCTCATGGCTGATCGTGGCGCCGTTGGGGGAGGGCAGAACCACCCGGTCCAAGGTGTGGGCCGCGCGAAGACTCCGGGGCGACAAACTCAACCCCTCGGAGCCTCTCGGACCCGCCAGTGAAGCACCGCGATGCGCCGCGAATTCGCTGGCCCCGGCATCGCGCATGGGATAGGGGAAGACCTGCGCCCCGCGGTCAACCGCAACGCTGACGCACGTGGTGAACGACAAAACGTCAACCACCACCGCGAGGTCGGCTCCCGGCACCACCGCACGTGCGCCGTCGAGCCCCCATTCGAACCGCACCGAGTACGGAAGTTGCCGCTGCGCCGCCCCTGGTTCGCTGAGCACGGTGCTCACGCCAATTCGGCGGCGAGGTTCCGGCGCGCGGCGGCGAGCCAGAGGCCTTGTGCGCGTTCGCTATGGAACAGCGGGTCCAGGTCCAGGAGGTGACGTACGACGGCGGCCCGCCCCTTGGCGAAATCGGCGTCACTGACGTGGTCGTAGTCTTCGCGGACGGCGGCCAGATACCGTGCGTACGACTGTTCGTCCCCTCCCAGGACGGAGAGGTCCGCATCGCAGAGCAGGGCCCCGGCGTGGTCACCGGGTTCGGGCTGGTGCTTGGACGTGAGCCGGACGAGCCGGGCGACCTCGGCTACATCAGCGGGAGCCAGGCCGGCCAAGGTCAGGCGGTTTTCGGCCAGGAGTGCCGACTCTTCCTCATCCTGCCCGGCGACCCCTTCGTAAACGGCATCATGGAACCAGGCCGCGAGCGACACAGTTCGGGCGGGCAACGCCGGTTCAGTCAGGGTGTCCAAGGCTTCAAGGACGGCCAGCAGGTGGGTCCGGCTGTGGTATTTCCGGCCGTTTTCGCCCCACCGTTCCAGCAGTTCCAAGCCAAGCTCTTCGTGTCCTGGGTAGATGGTGTTCCAGCGCTCCAGCAGGGGAACGGTCAGTGCCTTGCTTCGTTCGCGGGCGGGGATGCGCAGTCCGCTGGCAATAAGTTTGCGGACCAGGATGCGGGCTTCCACAGGGATGGCCCCTGCCTGCACCAGGTCGTCGTAGCGGCGTTCCGGGACGTCGTAGTGGTCGCCGTCGAAGGCCCGCTCGGGTACGCCCGCGGCCGCTGCGAAGGCATGCAGCTCATCCAACGACGTGTCCGACACCAAGTGTGAAAACACCGTACCGTGGGCCGGCCACAGGGGCGGATCGACGTAGATAGCCATGGCCAAAGTGTAATCCCGGCGATCCTTCCCAGTTGCCGCCCGTCGGGACGCCTACCGCCGTGCTTGCCGTCCCGGAGACAGGGGCGCCAGTGCTCTTGCCGTTCGTGGCAACTGGGAAGGAGTTGGGAGACCTCAGTGTTCCGCCGGCAGGATGTTCTGGTTGCCGCGGAATACGTTGTCGGGGTCGAATTGACCCTTCACCAGGGAAAGCCGACGGTAGTTCTGTTCACCGTAGGCCGCCATGATCCGGTCTTGGCCCTCGTCGCCGATGAAGTTCAGCCAGACACCGCCCGTGGTGTGGGGTGCGATGTCATGCCGGAACTGCTTGACCCAGGCCTTGGCTTCCTGCCCGCCTTCCCGGGTTTCCGCGAGCCCGAACGGGTGGCTGACCCACGCCGCGCCCCTGTTCTGCAAGGGAGTGTTGGCCGCGGCGGGTCCGGATACGGCACCACCCCAGCGCGCTACCAGCTGCTGCGAATGTGGGCCCGGGAGGCGCTGAGCGGAATCGACCAAGAGGTCCAAGGCGACGTCGTCGAGTTCGTCGTGGTAATCGGCGCTCCAGTAGTTGTAGTGGTCCGGGGGATCGTCGATCATGCACTGGAAGTCCGCGTATCCCATGGGCGAGACCAGATCCACTGCAGGGCCAAGCTCGCGGAACGGCTTTGCGTGTTCTTCGCCTGCTTCCACGGAGCCCGCGTAGAGGTAGGCCATACCCACCGCCAGCTTGCCCACCATGTCTTCCGGGACGAACTCTTCCGGGGGAGCGGTGAGATAGACCAAAGCAGTCCCGACGGCGTCGGGCGCTTCCAGCGCTATGCTGCGGAACGCCCGGGAGAGATCAAGGGCGTCTTCCCCCGGGAACAACATGAGCCCGGCCATCACAGTGG
This sequence comes from Paenarthrobacter sp. NPDC057981, assembly GCF_042886835.1. Classification (NCBI taxonomy): domain Bacteria; kingdom Bacillati; phylum Actinomycetota; class Actinomycetes; order Micrococcales; family Micrococcaceae; genus Paenarthrobacter; species Paenarthrobacter sp. NPDC057981. The sequence continues at coordinate 140,902 of NZ_JBHVQI010000003.1, read as the reverse complement.
GACCGAGGTCGTGCAGCGCGAAGGTCAGGGACGTTGCTACGCCGAAGTTGCCGCCCCCGCCGTGGAGCGCCCAGAACAACTCCGGGTTCTCATCCTTGTTGGCGGTCACGTGCTCCCCCGAAGCAGTGACGAGGTCAACGGATACCAGGTTGTCGCACGCGAATCCGTAGCATCGCTCCAACCACCCTGAGCCTCCACCCAGGGTGAAGCCGGAGACACCTGTAGTGGACGCCCGTCCCCCTGTGACCGCCAGCCCGTGCTGCTGGGTGGCACGGTCGAACTCGCCCCAGGTAACGCCGCCGCCTACCGTAACCGTCTTGGCTTCGGGGTCAACGCTGATGGTCTTCATGGGGCGGACGTCAACCACCAGTCCGCCGTCGTTGGTGGACATGCCCGCCACCGAGTGACCGCCGGACCGCACGGCTACGTCCAGATTGTGGTTGTGGGCGTAGCGGAGGGCCTCGGCTACTTCGCCGGGATCCGCGCATTTGGCAATGACGGCCGGCTTTCGGTCGATCATCGCATTGAAGAGTTTCCGGGCCTCGTCATAGTTCGGGTTGTCCGGTCGAATCCATTCCATGGGACGCTCCTTCGCGCCTGAGACTCTCTCCCTGGAACAGGGTACTGCGGCCTCATCCGGCGGGCCATGGCTGGAGCTTACGGAATGCTTTCGGCGCCTGGATCAGCCCAGCAGAACCTTCGCCTTGGCCGAGGCGTCGGCGCGGATCCGCTTGACAGCCTCCACCTCGGGCTCCAGCTCTTTCATCCGCGTTGTCAGGTATTTATCCAGCACTGCGGTGATCTTTTCATCGAACCCTGTGCTCTGGCGGCAAGTGGCATCCGTGACGGCGATCTTCAGCTCCTTCTGGCCTCCTGCCTCGAGACCGGCAGATACGGCTTCACCGGGGTGGCTGTAGGGGAACGCGGTGGTGGACATGCATTCCTTCCAAGAATCCACAGCCGCCTGGATTTCTGCATCCTGGCCGGCAGCGTTGGTGGCGACCATCAGGGAGTTGAAAGCCAACCCGGTGGCCCTCATGTAGTTGTCGGCATTCCCATAGATCGCGGTGACTCCCTCGGCCGTGCAGCCTCCCCACAGCATCCCCGTACCTGCTGAGGACTGGACCACATTCTGTTCGGGGTTGCCGCCGCCGTGCAGCGCCTGCTGGAAGCCGGGATCGGCCATGAGCTTTCCCAGAGTGGTGTCCGGGGCTGGCTCGCCTGGCCCCTTGGGCTTGGACGAGGCGTAGCCGGAAATCCGTGCAGCCTCAACCGTGAGCGTATCGAATCCCACGTAGTTCTTGAGATCCACGGACTGCTGCCCTGCGGATACAGGCGTGTAATCGTAACCGGCCTTGGCCATGCACCGCCGGACGGCTTCGGCCACTCCCTTTTCGGCCACCGGGTCCGCCGAGGCAAACTGCTCCGCGGCGAGGGTGGTCCCTGATACAGGATGGTCCGCGGGCTTGGTCAGCATGGAGGAAACTCCCGGAGTGGCAGCGGCCGCCAATGTTGCAGCTGCGCCAGCGGCAAGGATCAGTGCCCCAATGGATTTCTTTTTCACTGTTTCTCCTTCATGACGAATTATCGTGGGTTTTTGGCAATGCGGTGGCTGACCCTGGTGCTTCCAGGGCCTGGTTGGAGCTGGAAAAATTAGGCGATCAGCTTGTTCTGGTAAGCGAACGCGACCAATTGGATACGGTTTTTGAGGTTGAGCTTGGACAAAATGTTCCCGATGTGGGACTTCACAGTGGCATCACTGAGCACCAGGGACGCGGCGATCTCCCCATTGGCCAGACCCTGCGCCGCGAGCATGAACACGTCCTGCTCACGGGCTGACAATGGCGCCAGGACGGCAGTGTTCGACTCAGCGGGAGTGGTGTAGTCCCTGAGCAGTTCATTGGTGGCCGAAGGCGCCATGACCGCATGGCCCGAGTGAACGGTGCGGATGGTGGCCAGCAGGAACTCCGGTGTCGCATCCTTGGTGAGGAAACCACCGGCACCTGCCTGGATGGCGCGGACAACGGCTTCGTCGTGCTGGATCGTTGTAAGCACTATGACCTTGGTCCTGCCCTTGCCTTCGGTGATGCGCCGGGTGGCCGTGATCCCGTCCATGACCGGCATCCGAATGTCCATCAGCATGACGTCCGGCTCCACGGCCTCCGCAAGTTCAACGGCCTGCTCACCGTCGGTGGCCTCACCTACCAGGTCGAGATCCGGCTGGCTGCGCAAAATCATCTTCAGACCGGCGCTGAACAGGGGTTGGTCGTCCACCAAAGCAACGCGGATCGGTGTTTCATTCATGGCAGGATTGCCTCCACTTCGAAGAGCTGACCGTTAGTGGCCGTCGTGAGTTGCCCGCCTGCCGCCGTCGCGCGTTCCCGCATCCCCGGGATGCCGCGTCCGGTTCCCGACGGCGGCACTTCAGCGCCGCCGTCGGCCAGCCTTGAACGGACCTTGAGGCGTAGGCCGCTGGGGCCGCGGGCGACGGTCACCACCGCGCCGGCGGTCCGGTCGCCGTGCTTGAACGCGTTCGTCAGGCTTTCCTGCACGATTCTGTAAACGGTGAGATCCTCTACCGGCGACAACTCTTCCAGCCCGCTCGTCTGCAGCTCAACGGGCATGCCACTGCTTTGCAGGTGGTGGACCAAGACGGGTAGCTCAGCGGCTCCCGGGGCTGGGCCTTCCAGTTCGGAACCGAAGCTTTGAACGAGCCGCCGGGTTTCCTGAAGGGCACTCCTGGCCGAGGACGCAATGACCTGCGCCGCTTCCTCCACGAGGTCCGGTTCGCTCCTGTGGACGTAGCGGATACCCTCGGCCTGCGCTGTAATGACGGCGAGGGAATGCGCCAGGACGTCGTGCAACTCGCGGGCGATCCTGTTGCGCTCCTGTTCGATCACCAAGGCACTGGCAGTAAATTCGAGCCGTGTCTCAGCCCGTTCCTTGGCCAGCCGGTTGGCAGCGGCCTGGCGGACCGACGCAGCAGCAGCCCAACCTGCGAGGTTGAGGGCAGAGAATGCCGCGAACACCAGGAAGGCGTAGACAGCAACACGAAACGGGCCGGCATCGGAGAGCTGCTTGCCGAATACAAAGTTGATCCACGAAGCGTCGGCGAACCAGTTCACGGTGATCAGGCCAGCTGCGGCCACAGTAGCTATGGGCAGGGGCCAACGTTGAGGTTCAAACCAGCCGAGAGCCGCGAAAAAGAAGAGCACGGGCAGGCAAACATAGGGGGTGGCGCCGGACAACATGACATCCGGAAAGATGCCGAATGCCTGCAAGCCCAGAGCTGCAAACGCGAAGATCACGGCCGGGACAGGGATCAGTTCCGCGGCGGCAACAGCGGCAGTCAGCGCCACCAGCAAGGCGCTCGCTGAATCAAAGCTGCGCTCCTCGAGAATCAGGAGGGCCACGAGCATGCCAAGGCCGGCAAGCGGTGCGGCTGCGGGGCGGAGCGCCCGGATTCGTGGGGTCATGCTTCAACCCTAGGGTGGGCTGCCCGGGCTTTGGCGCTCTTTGGCCCGGGTTCATCCTGGTGGGGGAGCAAGTTCGTCCGAGGTGCGGAGGACAAGTCGACGCCGGGCCGCATCTTCGGCTGCGGCCCGCACCCTTTTCCGCCCTGCGCGCCAGAGCTTACGGGTGCATTCCGCGGGTAAGGGTGCGCCCCATGCGCGGAAAGGGTGCGTCAGACGTCACCAGGTGCGCCAACGCAACCACCATGCCACGACTCCGGCCACATCCGACGCCCACTCACCAACCGAAAGTCACATTGCGTTTGCGGGTGCAGACGTTTCTTCCAGACGCAAATACGGAACTACACTCAATCCATGCCGCAAATACGTATATCCGAGGCCGCCCGTTTCCTCGGCGTCAGCGACGACACCGTGAGACGTTGGACGGAGAACGGGACGCTGACGCCGCAGAAGGATGCAGTCGGACGCCTGGCTGTGGACGGCCTGGAGCTGGCCACCCTTGCGCGTGACCAGTCGCACCTCCCGGACGACCCCTCCCGCGCCGGCAGTTCAGCCCGGAACCGCTTCATCGGTTTGGTCACTGGGATTACGGCGGACAAGGTCATGGCGCAGGTGGAGCTCCAGTGTGGTCCGTTCCGCGTGGTGTCCCTCATGAGCAGCGAGGCCGTGCGGGAACTCGGGCTTGAGCTTGGTTCAGTGGCTACCGCCGTGGTCAAGGCCACCACTGTCATCATCGAAACACCCCAGGGAAAGAGCATCATATGAACCGCAAACCCCTTACCGCAGTGCTGCTGGCCGGGGCATTGGCAGCGAGCGTGGCGGGATGCGCCCCGGGCGCGAGCCCAACGTCGCAACAAAGCACCTCACCCTCAGGCGAAATCACCGTCTTCGCCGCTGCGTCCCTTAAAGGAACCTTCACGCAGCTGGCCAAGGACTTCGAGGCGGCCAACCCGGGCACAAAAGTGAAGCTGAGCTTCGCTGGATCCTCCGACCTGGTCACGCAGATCACCCAAGGCGCCCCGGCGGATGTGTTTGCCTCCGCCGACACCAAGAACATGTCGAAACTGGCTGATGCGAACCTCGTGGAGGGCGCTGCCACCAATTTCGCCACCAACGTCCTGGAGATCGCTGTCCCACCCGGCAATCCGGCGTCGATCGCTTCTTTCGCGGACCTGGCAAAGCCGGGCGTCAAAGTGGTCACCTGCGCAAGCCAGGTGCCGTGCGGCGCCGCGACTGACGCCGTCGAGAAAGCTTCCGGAACCACGCTGAGCCCGGTCAGCGAGGAGTCGTCCGTGACGGATGTCCTGGGGAAGGTCAGCTCCGGTGAAGCGGACGCGGGCCTGGTGTACGTCACCGATGTGAAGGGAGCCGGCGACAAAGTGAAGGGCATCCCGTTCGCCGAATCGGACAAGGCGGTCAACACCTACCCCATCGCCACGGTAGGCTCCAGCAAGAACAAGGCGCTGGCGGCGGCCTTCATTGCCACGGTTACCGGGGACAAGGGCAAGCAGGTCCTGGGCGACGCTGGTTTCGGCACACCCTAGGGAGAATATGAAGACCACCACCGGCTATCACGGCATTCCGCGATGGATCCATGCCGTGGCAGCAGTGGGTGGCCTCCTGGTGATCCTGCCGCTGGCGGCGATGCTGCTGCGCGTGAATTGGCCCCAGTTCATCCCCCTGATCACGTCCGAGTCGTCCCTCGCAGCCCTGGGCCTGAGCCTGCGGACTTCTGCCGCCAGCACGGCTCTCTGCATTGTGCTGGGTGTTCCGCTGGCTCTGGTGCTTGCCCGGGGTGACTTCCCCGGCCAGAAACTCCTCAGGTCCTTTGTGCTCCTCCCGCTGGTGCTCCCGCCGGTGGTTGGCGGGATTGCGCTGCTGTATACCTTCGGGCGGCAGGGCCTCTTGGGGAAGTCGCTGGAGCTGGCCGGTCTGCAGATCGCGTTTACCACCACTGCGGTGGTCCTGGCCCAAACGTTTGTGGCCCTGCCGTTCCTGGTGGTTAGTTTGGAGGGTGCCCTGCGGTCGGCGGGCAGCAGGTATGAAGCCGTGGCTGCGACGCTCGGAGCCAAGCCCACCACGGTGCTTCGCCGCGTCACCCTTCCCTTGGTGCTGCCTGGGTTGGCGTCCGGGGCGGTGTTGTCGTTCGCGCGCAGTCTGGGTGAGTTCGGTGCGACGCTGACGTTCGCGGGCAGCCTGGAAGGTGTCACCCGTACGCTGCCGTTGGAAATCTACCTGCAGCGCGAGACCGACGCCGATGCCGCCGTCGCGCTGTCCCTGGTCCTGGTTGCCGTGGCAGTCGCGGTGGTGGGCCTAAGTTATGGCGGCCGGCGACGTGCACCGGAGGCGGTCCAGCCGTGAGCTTCGAGATGCGTGCCGGCCTGAAGACCAGGAATTTCGAGATGTCCCTCAGTCTCGGGGACGGTGAAACCGTGGCCGTTCTTGGTCCCAACGGCGCTGGCAAGTCAACGTTGCTGGGGGTGATCGCCGGACTGTTGCGGCCAGACTCCGGCTCCGCCTCGATTGACGGGCGCCAGCTGTTCAAGCTCGACGCCGGTACTCGCCAATGGGACCCGCCACACCTTCGCGGCATCGCCCTTTTGGCCCAGGAGGCACTGCTGTTTCCGCACCTGAGTGCGTTGGACAACGTCGCGTTCGGCCCCCGCAGTGCAGGTGGCTCCAGGGCCGCTGCCCGGGAAACTGCCCGGCATTGGCTGGCCGAAGTTGACGCGTTGACGCTGGCAGGCAGGAAGCCGGCCCAGCTTTCCGGAGGCCAGGCCCAACGCGTGGCCGTGGCGCGGGCTTTGGCAGCCGAGCCGGAACTACTGCTCCTCGACGAACCAATGTCTGCCCTGGACATCCACGCCGCGCCCTTGCTCCGCCGGGTCCTGAAACGGGTTCTGCAGGACAGGAAGGCCATCATCGTCACGCACGACGTCCTGGACGCCTACATGCTGGCAGACCGGGTGATAGTGGTGGAAAGCGGCCGCATTGACGAAGAGGGCCCGACGCGCCAGGTCCTGGAACGCCCCAGAAGCCACTTCGCCGCCGGACTCGCCGGCCTCAATCTCGTCACCGGCGCCCTCAGCCGGGAGGGAATCACGACGCCGGGTGGCCGGGTTTTCGCCGGACAACACGATGCCGACTGGGCGCCGGTGCCCGGCCAGGCAGGCGTGGCGGCGTTCCCGCCGTCGAGCGTTTCCGTTTTCCTCGGCGATGTCCACGGAAGCCCCCGCAATTCCTTCCCGGTGACCATTACGGACCTTGAGCCGCACGGCGACCAGATCCGGGTCCGGGCAGGCGCCGGTTCGGACGGCACGTTGTCTGCCGACATCACCCCAGCGGCATCGGCGGACCTCGGCCTGGCTCCCGGCATGGAGGTGCGGTTCGTGGTGAAGTCCGCGCTGGTCTCGGTGTACCCGGCGTAGGGCCATAGACTCAAAGTGTGGCGTTTGAGGTTCTATGGCCCTCTTACCGCACCAATGAGCGAACCGCTCAGAACAAAGACCCGATGCCAGTCGGGTCTTTCGTTCGTTAACGGCACAGCAGGCTGTTGCCTGATGGTGCAAGCCCAGGGCAGGTTCCCCGCTACTCCCGGTACATCCGCTCCGCATAGGACGGCCCGTAGTAGGTCTCGAGATCTTCCAGCGGCGTCTCCGGCTGGGTGTACGCCTGGGCGAGCACCGCGATGCTGGGAAGGTCTTCGGGTTCCCACGTTTCCGGCTGCCACAGGCCGCTGCGCATGAAGGCCTTGCCGCAGTGCGTGAACACTTCCTCCACCGAAACCACGACGGCGGCACGCGGCCGGTGCCCCTTGACCACCATCTGATCGAAGAAGTCGGCGTCACGCACAATTCGAGCTGTGCCGTTGATTCGCAGGGTGTCGCTGCGGCCCGGGACCACGGAGAGGATCCCGACGTTCGGGTTCTCCAGGATGTTGTGGAAGCCGAAGGCGAGCTTGTTGCCGGGTCGCTCGGGGATGGCGATGGTGTGCTCGTCAAGGACGTGGATGAAGCCTGCCGGATCGCCCTTGGGGGAGGCATCCACGCGACCCTGCGCATCCGTCGTCGAGAGGACGCAGAAGGGGCTGGCAGCGAGCCATTGCCGGTCGAAGTCGCTAAGCGAGGTCCGGACCTTCTTGCGCACCCGTTCGAGGGGCAATCCGATCAGGTCTTCGAGTTCAGCGGCGGAGGAAATCGTGTCCATGGCCCCAGCCTAACCGCGCAGCTATGGACATGGGTTTCGCCGTGGGCAAACATGGAACAAGTGACCGCCAAATCAAACTTGAGCGTAGTAGACTCAACTTTGAAAGTATTGGTCACTCTCCAGAAAGGGAGCTCTCTTTGGACGTCAAATTCACTACCAAAAGCCAGGAGGCCCTTTCTGCGGCCGCCATGAACGCATCAACCGCGGGCAATCCCCAAGTGGAACCTGCCCATTTGTTGAAGGCCCTCATGGACCAGCGGGAGGGCGTCGCTGTTGCTCTGCTGCGTGCCACGGGAGCCGATCCCGATGCCGTGAGCGTTCAGGCGAGCTCGGCCATCAAGGCCCTGCCGTCGTCGTCTGGCGCCTCGGTGCAGCAGGCGCAGTTGTCGCGACAGTCGCTGCAGGCCATCCAGGCCGCCCAAAACGAGGCGGACAAGCTCGGCGACTCCTTCGTCTCCACCGAGCACCTGCTGCTGGGGCTCTCGGCCGGAAGTGACGCCGTCGGGAAGTTAATGCGCGACGCCGGTGCCTCCCATGAGGCGCTTCTCGCCGCCCTGCCTGGTGTCCGCGGTGACAGGAACGTCAATTCCCCGGATCCGGAAAACACCTTCCAGGCCTTGGAGAAGTTCGGCACGGACCTGACTGCGGTGGCGCGCTCCGGCAAGCTGGACCCCGTGATTGGGCGTGACAGCGAGATCCGCCGCGTCGTCCAGGTCCTGAGCCGCCGTACCAAGAACAACCCGGTGCTGATCGGTGAGCCCGGCGTTGGCAAGACCGCCGTCGTCGAGGGCCTCGCGCAGCGGATGGTGGCCGGCGACGTCCCGGAGAGCCTGCGCGGCAAGACGCTCATCGCCTTGGATCTCGCATCGATGGTCGCTGGCGCAAAGTACCGCGGCGAGTTCGAGGAGCGCCTGAAGGCCGTCCTGGAGGAGATCAAGAACTCCAACGGGCAGATTGTCACCTTCATTGACGAGATCCACACCGTTGTTGGCGCCGGCGCCACGGGCGAGAGCGCCATGGACGCCGGAAACATGCTCAAGCCCATGCTGGCCCGCGGGGAACTCCGCCTGATCGGTGCCACCACCTTGGATGAGTACCGCGAGAACATCGAGAAGGACCCCGCCCTGGAGCGCCGCTTCCAGCAGGTCTACGTGGGAGAGCCGAGCGTTGAAGACACCATCGGCATCCTCCGAGGCCTCAAGGAGCGCTACGAGGCGCACCACAAGGTAGCCATCGCCGACTCGGCGCTGGTTGCTGCCGCCACGCTGTCCAACCGCTACATCTCGGGGCGCCAGCTGCCTGACAAGGCAATCGACCTCGTGGATGAGGCCGCGTCCCGGCTCCGCATGGAAATCGACTCGGCGCCGGAAGAGATCGACCAGCTCCGCCGCGCCGTCGACCGTTTGACCATGGAAGAGCTCGCCCTCCAGAACGAAACCGATCCCGCCTCCGTCGAGCGGCTTGCTGCGCTCCGCGCTGACATGGCGGACAAGAAGGAAGAGCTCAACGCCCTCAACGCGCGCTGGGAGGCCGAGAAGGCCGGACTGAACCGTGTGGGTGACCTGAAGGCCAAGATCGATGAACTGCGCTCGGCGCAGAAAAAGTATGAGCAGGAAGGCGACCTCGAATCGGCGTCGCGGATCCTGTACGGCGAGCTGCCGGCCCTGGAACGGGAGCTGAGTGCCGCCGCCGAGGAGGAATCAGCTCGCGGCGAATCGAAGCCGGAGCTGATGGTGGCTGAGGAAGTCACTGCCGACGACATCGCCGAGGTCATTTCCGCCTGGACGGGTATCCCGGCAGGCCGCATGCTCCAAGGTGAGTCCCAGAAGTTGCTGCATATGGAAGAGGAGCTCGGCAAGCGCCTGATCGGGCAGAGCAAGGCCGTACAGGCCGTGTCCGACGCCGTCCGCCGTGCCCGTGCCGGCATCAGCGACCCCAACAGGCCCACAGGCTCGTTCCTGTTCCTGGGCCCCACGGGCGTTGGTAAGACAGAGCTGGCCAAGGCATTGGCTGACTTCCTCTTTGACGACGAACGAGCCATGATCCGGATCGACATGTCCGAGTACAGCGAGAAGCACGCCGTGGCCCGCCTGGTGGGTGCCCCTCCGGGATACGTGGGCTACGAAGAGGGTGGCCAGCTCACCGAGGCTGTCCGACGCCGGCCGTACTCCGTGGTGCTGCTGGACGAGGTTGAGAAGGCCCACCCTGAGGTGTTCGACATCCTGCTGCAGGTGCTCGACGACGGTCGCCTCACCGACGGCCAGGGCCGCACCGTGGACTTCCGGAACACCATCCTGGTGCTGACATCCAACTCGGGCAGCCAGTTCCTGGTGGATCCGTCGCTGGATGCCAAAGCCAAGCGCGAAGCCGTCATGGCCGTGGTCCAGGCCTCCTTCAAGCCCGAGTTCCTGAACCGCTTGGACGAGATCGTGCTGTTCGATCCGTTGTCCGTTGAGGAACTGGCGCGGATCGTGGAACTGCATGTCGAAGAGCTCAGCAGGCGGCTTCGGGACCGGCGGCTCACGCTCGAGGTCACCGATGGTGCCCGCGCGTGGCTGGCCATGTCCGGCTACGATCCCGCCTACGGTGCCCGGCCGCTGCGTCGACTGGTCCAGCGCGAGATCGGCGACCGCCTGGCCAAGGAGATCCTTGCCGGCGAAATCGTCGACGGGGACACCGTGCTGGTCGATACTGCAGCGGACGTGGACGAGCTCACCATCGACGGTTTGGAAGCGCTGTCAAACGCCGACGGCGGAACCCCCGCAGGTACGGGGCTCACCGTCCGCCGGAAGTAGGACGGTCCGGCGCTACTTCTCGAGGAGGTCTTCCTTGATGGTGTTGCCGGAGTCCACCACGATGAAGCAATCAACGCGGCGGTCGCCACGGTCCCAGCTGGAACTGCTGGGGTACACGTTCTGCTGGAGCAGCACGTAGTTGGCGGCCGCATCGTTGAGCTTCACGGTCTTGCACACTTCCCTGCCCTTGTCCCGCAGGGCATTGGCGCCCGGGAAGGACTCGTCAGCGCCATAGCTGAACACTGCGCCGAGCTGGGCTGAATGTTCGGTGTCGCAGGCAACCGCCCTGGCCTCGCTGGCTTTGGGGTCGAAGCTGGCGAAGCAATCGCCTATCTGGAAGTCCTTCGCGTTCGTGTCGCGGGGGAGCGGGCCAAGCGTTGCCGAGGCGCTGGGGCTCGCCACACTGGCTTCCGGCCGGTTGCCAAGCAGGTTGAGGAGAACCCAAATCACCACGCCAATGAGAACCAGTACACCGACAACGATTCCGCCAATGACCAGGCGTTGACGCTTGACCGGGTCGCCGTGCGGCTCGGGTTGCCATTCCTGGGCCGTTTGCTGGGCAGGGTATGGCTGGCCCGTGTAGGGCTGTCCTGCGTGCGGCTGTCCCGGCTGTTGCTGGTTCGAATACGGCAGCTGCCACGGGTACTTCGGCTCGCCGCCGGGAACTGGGTCTGTGTTTGCCGCACCGTTTTCCGGGGGCAGCGCCGGATCAGGCTGCTCCGCCGGGTTGGGGACGAAGTCAGGGTCGAGCTCAGGTGCGGGATCCGGCTGGAGGCCCGACGGCGGCGTAGGCGGCGCTGCTTCAGCTTGTTCGCCAGGTGCCGGGCGAGGTGTTTCAGGCACGGGGGACGCACCCTCCTTGCCCTGATCGTGTGGTGATCCATCACGCGGTGAGGTGTTGTCCTGGCTCATATTTCCGGGTGTGCCTTCCTGCTGTGGAGCCGCATTGAGGCCGACTCTACCCAATTTTCCCGGTGCTTGGAGGTGCATATGGCTGGTTTTGACGGTGTGGGGTCCGGACTCGGGGCCCATGTGGCGCACAGGCACCCCTGAAAGCATGTAATCTAGACATACGACAAATTGACCAAACATTCCGGGGCCTCACCGATAGCCAAGGTGACCACCTCCGGTCCAAGTACAAAAGGGGGTCACGCCATGGGGCGCGGCCGTCAAAAGGCAAAAGCTACCAAGCAGGCTCGGGACATCAAGTACTACTCCCCGAACACTGACTATTCGGCACTTGAGCGTGAGCTCACGGGTCCATCCAGTCGTGTCAAGAGCCACTTCCCGGACGATCCTCCGGAGCCGGACTACTCGGCCTACGAGGACAAGTACGCGGAAGATGATGACGACGAGGTAGACACCCGCCGTATCGGATAGCTGTCGCAACCAACAGGTGCCGCTGGCACTGAGTTGCGTACCGCCGTCGTACATCAGGTCATCGCGCATCCCCGGATGCCGTATATCTTTTGAAAAGGGCCCCCAGGGCACGCCGCACATTGGCGTACCCTGGGGGCCCTTTTTGCTGAGGCTGAAGTCCTGGCCGTGGCAGGATTAAAGGCATGACGGAGAGAAAGCACTACGCCAGCGGAGAGCCATGCTGGGCGGACCTGCAGACCAGGGACGTCGCGGCGGCCAAGGATTTCTACCAGAAGGTGTTCGGGTGGTCGTACCAGGACCTGCCCACTCCGGACGGACGCAGTTACGCACAGGCGTTTGTAAAGGATCAGTTGGTGGCCGTCATCGCCCCGCAGAACCCTCTGCAGGAAGCCGCCGGGACGCATGGACAGTGGAACATCTACCTGGCCGCCACGGACACGGAAGAAGTAGCCGAGGACGCTGCCCACGCAGGCGGCAAGCTCCAGTTCGGCCCCGAGGCCGTTGCCGATACGGGAGTGCTGGCGTTCATCGAGGCAGCAGGCGGAGGAACCACGGGGATCTGGCAGGCGGGAACGCATATCGGCAGCCACCTTTACAACGAGCACGGTGCGTTGGCATGGGCCGAACTCCTCACTCCTGAGCCCCAGGCCGCCGTCGCGTTTTTCCAGCAGCTTTTCGGCTACGAGGTCACCGAATACCCCCAGGACGACGGCGGCAGCTACAGCACGCTGATGGTCGGTGGTAATGAGGTGGCCGGCATTGTCCCTGCCGAGGAGGGCGAGGACGCCGCGTGGCAGGTGTACTTTGGGGTGGCCGATGTCCGGAAGGCCGCCGACGCAGCTGTTGCGGCGGGGGGAGAGCTTCTGGTGGAACCTGAGGACCAACCCGAGGCTGGGTCGTTGGCCACCATCATGGACCCCCAGGGTGGAATCCTGAGCCTGATCCAGCTTTAGTACCCAACTAGGGGACAGCACATGCCCTAATGGGCCCCCATAAGAACATGTGCTGTCCCCTAGATGGGGAGTTAGTGGAGAACTTGGGGAGTTAACGACAAGGCGGCCCGGCAGTTGATCCCAACTGCCGGGCCGCTTTTCAAGCGAGAGGACGCTTAGGCGTAGGCGTTCACCAAACGGACCGCACCGCCGTCGACACCCTTGGCGCCCTGGACGTAATCCGGGCCGGTCTTGTCGATCGAGTCCGAGTTCTCCGAAACCGTACCCATGACCCAGGACGGCAGGCCGCGCTCGTTGAGGCGGGCAACGGCGGCGTCGGCAGCTTCCGGGGAAACGATCGCAACCATGCCCACGCCGAGGTTCAGCGTGCGCTCCAGGTCGGCCAACGGGACGTTGCCCAGCTCGGAAACCAGCTTGAAGATCGCGGGGAGCTCCCACGTGGCGCGGTCAACCGTGGCGACGAGGCCCTGCGGGAGGACGCGTGCCAGGTTGGCGGCCAGGCCACCACCGGTGACGTGGCTGAAGCCGTGAACAGCTGTTCCGGCGGAAACCGGGAACGTGCGGGCCAGGTCCAGGCAGTCGGCGGCGTAGACGCGGGTGGGCTCCAGAAGTTCCTCACCCAGCGTGCGGCCAAGCTCGGAAACCTGGCGGTCCAGTGCCCAGCCGGCGTGGTTGATGACGCGGCGGACCAGTGAGTAACCGTTGGAGTGCAGGCCGGAGGACGCCATGCCGATCACGATGTCGCCGGCGCGGACACGGTCCGGGCCGAGCAGGGCGTCAGCTTCGACAACACCGGTGGCGGCACCTGCGACGTCGTATTCGTGCTCACCCAGGAGGCCCGGGTGTTCGGCGGTTTCGCCACCCACCAGGGCGGTTCCGGCCACGGAGCAAGCCGAAGCGATACCGCGGACGATGTCAGCGATGCGCTCGGGAACAACCTTGCCGCAGGCGATGTAGTCCGTCATGTAGAGCGGTTCGGCGCCCACAACAACGATGTCGTCCACAACCATGCCCACCAGGTCGAAACCGATGGTGTCGTGGATGTCCATGGCCTGTGCAATGGCCACCTTGGTACCAACACCGTCGGTGGAGGTCGCCAGGAGCGGCTTCTTGTAGGTGAGGAGCTTGGAGACGTCGTACAGGCCAGCGAAACCGCCGACGCCGCCAATCACCGACGAGTTATGGGTCGCCTTTACGGCGCCCTTCATGAGTTCAACTGCGCGGTCTCCCGCTTCGACGTCGACACCTGCCGAAGCGTAGGTGATGCCGGCGTTGTTGTCAGCGGCGGGGGTTGCGGAGGTCATACAGACTCTTTCTTGTCGGCGTCGGTCAATCGATCAGCGTCGGTCAGGAGGTTCTCGAATTCGGCGTCAGGTCCTGGATCGCAGCCCGTGGCACCCGGCTTTTCGGCCGGATCCTCGGTTTCTTCAACGGAGTCTTCAGCAGGGGTGAGGCCACCCAGGTCGGTGCGCTCCAGCAGGTTCTTGCCCAGCTTGTCCGCGTGCGGCAGCTCGATCGGGTACTTGCCGGTGAAGCAGGCAGTGCACAGGCGTTCGCGAGGCTGCTGGGTTGCCCCGATCATGCCGTCCTCGGAGATGTAGGCCAGCGAATCGGCGCCGATGGCCTGGGAGATCTCGTCGATAGTGGCGCCGTTGGCGATCAGCTCCGCACGGGAGGCGAAGTCGATGCCGTAGAAGCAGGGCCACTGCACGGGGGGAGAGGAGATCTTGACGTGGACCTCTTTGGCACCGGCTTCCCGCAGCATACGGACAATGGCGCGCTGGGTGTTTCCGCGGACGATCGAGTCGTCCACCACCACGATGCGCTTGCCGCGGATCACGGATTCCAAGGCGTTGAGCTTAAGCCGGATACCGAGCTGGCGCAGCGTCTGTGAAGGCTGGATGAAGGTACGGCCAACGTAGGCGTTCTTGACGAAGCCGTGTGCGAACGGAATCCCGGACTGTTCGGCGTAGCCCACAGCGGCGGGAGTGCCGGACTCGGGCACCGGAATGACAAGGTCGGCCTCGTGGGTGTTTTCGCGGGCCAACTGGCGGCCCATCTCCACGCGGGACTCGTAGACCGAGCGGCCAGCGATGGCAGCGTCGGGACGTGCCAGGTAAACGTACTCGAATACGCAGCCGGCCGGGGTCGGCTCGGCGAAGCGCTGCGAACGGACGCCGTCCTCGTCGATGGCGATGAACTCGCCGGGCTCGATCTCGCGGATGAAGCTGGCACCGACGGTGGCCAGGCCGGCCTGTTCGGAGGCGACGACCCAGCCGCGCTCCAGGCGGCCGAGGCACAGAGGCCGGATGCCGTACGTGTCACGCGCTGCGTAGAGGGTTCCCTCGTCCATGAAGACGAAGCAGAAGCCACCCTTGATCTTGGGCAGCAGCTCCAGAGCCGTCTGCTCCAGGGTCTTGCCCTCTTCACCTTCAAGGAGAGCTGTCACCAGTGCGGTGTCGGAGGTGTTGCCCTGCTTCATTTCGCCGGTCAGCTGGCCGTCGTTGCGCTCGAGGATCATCTCCCGGAGCTCAGCGGTGTTGGTCAGGTTGCCGTTGTGGGCCAGCGCAACCGTTCCGGTTGCTGTCGCACCGAGGGTCGGCTGCGCGTTGGCCCAGTGGCTTGCACCGGTGGTGGAGTACCGGCAGTGGCCCACGGCCAGGTGCCCGGTCAGGGTGTTCAGGGTTGTCTCATCGAACACCTGGGAGACCAGGCCCATGTCCTTGTAGACATTGATGCGCTTGCCGTCACTGGTAGCAATACCAGCCGATTCTTGTCCGCGGTGCTGCAGCGCATACAGCCCGTAATAGGTGAGTTTTGCTACTTCTTCACCGGGAGCCCAAACCCCGAAGACGCCACAAGCGTCCTGGGGGCCTTTTTCGCCGGGGAGAAGATCATGAGAAAGTTTTCCGTCGCCACGTGCCACTGGTCGATTGTCTCATGTCGCGGGCGTGGTACGTTCCCCCGCAGCCTATATGACCCCGCCAACCCCTACAGAAAAGGCGGAGAACAGGCGTGTCGGGCCGAAAATGCGGTGTGTCTCACACCGGCTCCCCCGCGAAGGGTGGGCCGAGTGCGTGACTTAGCGGACGCCGTCGTTCTCTGGTCCCTCATCCGGAACCGTGTCCGGAACGGCTTCCACCACAGCGCGCTCGGAGCGCTTAACGCTCATGCGGTCCAGGACCAGGGCCAGGATGGAGAAGACGATGACGCCGCCGCCGGCGCACACGGTGAGGAAGAATCCGAAGACTGTGCTGGCGTCGAAGGCGGGATCTGCCGGGCGGCCGTAAGCGATGATTGCGGCCACGATTGCCCCCACCACCGCGCCCAAAATCATGAAGGGAACGAACTTGGGCGCCCGGCGAACAGTGATTTCGCGGCGGGCGGTGTTGGGGGTGGGGTCCTCAGAAGCCATGCCTTCAAGCGTACCTTTCCGAGTTTGTGTACAGATAATGCCCCTAAGAAGACTCCTTAGGGGCATTACCTGTACGAAAACTCGGTGGGTTAGCTGCCGCGGTACGTCGAGAAGGCGAACGGGCTCAGCAGGAGCGGCACGTGGTAGTGCTCGCCGGCGTCGGAAACTGTGAAGTTGAGGTCGACTTCCGGGAAGAAGGTCTCGGTCCCGAGGCCCTCGTAGTACGCGCCGGTGGCGAAGTTCAGGCGGTAGGCGCCGCCCGGGATGCGCTCGGGGCCAAGGGTCTTGATGCGGCCGTCGGCATCGGTTTCGCCCTTGGCCACCAAGGTCCATTCGTCGCCTTCGCGGACGTAAAGCACGACGGCGACCCCCGCTGCCGGGCGGCCGGAACCGGTGTCCAGGATGTGCGTGGTTACTTGTGAAACGCTCATGCGTTGACTCCTTCACTGACCAGACCGGAGAGACGCAACAGCGCGATCTCCCGCAGCTGTCCGGCCACAATCGTGTCTTCTTCTTCGGGGGTGTGGTTGAGGCGCTCCTGCAGCGTGCTGAGGATTTCCTGGGCGCTGCGACCGGCGGCGCGGATCAGGAAGACGCGGCCGAACTTCTCTTCGTATGCCCGGTTGCCTTCTGCCAGCGCGGTTGTCGTCTGGTTGTCCCCGGGGTCGACGCCGGCTTGTTCCGAACGCGACATGGCCGCCTCGGTGGTTTGTGCCTTGGGGCGTTCACCGATGCGGGGGTGGTGGGCCATGGCTGATTCCACCTCGGCCGCGGTGAAGGGCTCCGCGGCGCGGTGGGCCTGCGCCAGGAGTTCATCGACGCTGGCGTAGGGGCGCGCGTCGACGATGGTTTCCACCCAGCGGCTGATATCCAGGCAAGGGGTGAGGATCCTGATGGCCTCGTCCCGGTCGACGCTGTTGAATACTGCAAGCTCCATGCTTGTCATCCTCGTGCAAAATGCTGGCATCCATGGTGTGGGCTATGCGGAACTCCCGCTTTCGGGAGGAAGCATGTGCTTTCTAGCTTCCGCATCATGGAACTGTTATTTCAGCATACGTAATTCAGTTAAGCCGAGCCGCCCGGCTGGTGTCAAGAGACTACCTCGTGATGACCCCGTGTGCGCACTGTCAGATAGAGGCGGTGGGCCGTGATGACCAAGGCCAGCCAGGCAATGCCAATGGCCCACGCGGCCAGTACATCCGTCAGCCAATGGTGGCCGAGGTAGACGCGGCTGAGGCCCATGGTCACAGCGAAGACGGCCGCAATGACCACCGTGATGACGCGGGCCCGGGTGGTTTTGAGCCTCAGGATAATCAAGTACGCCACGATTCCGGCAATCACGATCGAGTTCAGGGAGTGGCCGCTGGGGAATGAAGCCGAATGTTCGTAGGGCGGGATCGCGTCTGCCAGGTCCGGGCGGGTTCGGCCAAAGAGCGGCTTTCCCAGCACCGTGATCAGGAGCGAACCCAAGCCGGCTGCGAGCATCAGAATGACCGGAGTCCACGAGCGCCTGCGGGTTGCCAGGAAAATCATGATGCCTACTGCGATCAAGGGCATGCCCACGGTGCCGCCTACGTTCGTATAGGCCGTGATGGCCGCATCTACAGCAGGGGAGCGGACAGACTTGGCAGCTTCCAGCACGGGGTGATCGAAATTCGCAACGCCGTTGGCCTCTGTGACGGACTCGTACACCTCCCCGAAGACCCATGCCAGCGCCAGCGTGACACCGAGGCCCACCAGGAGTGTGATGATGAGGGCTGCGTAAGGGCCCAGGAACTTGGTGACCCGCTCCGCGCCCTTTGCCAAGGTCCGGCCCGCCGGGGACTTCCACCGCGTCAGGTCCTGCCCGGCGACGAAGCGGTCCTGGTTTACCTCACCCCGTACGCCCTTTTCCGCGGGCCCGGTTCCTTCAGTCGTCACTCTCGTCCCCTATCGTGGCGGCTTCGATATTAGTGAGTAACCTTAGCATTTTTGGGTTTTCGGGCACTTCTTCGGCGATGTAAAGGGCTTAACTACGCGGAGAGGAAGGGAGTGCCTTGGTTCCCAGGTTCCGCAAGGAGCCCTTCAGCACATTGCTGCCCTTGATCTGTACAAGGCAGCTCACGCCGCCGTCTGCGTCTCGTGAAAGCAGTTCGAGTTTCGCCTCATAGCGGCTGAAGGCATCTGCTGTGTAAGCATCGGCCTGCGAATGACAGTTCCCCGCCTCGGCGCCAGGGCCCGTGTACACCACTTCAGCAGTATGCGGTTGGTCGCAGCTGACATCACGGTCCGCAAAACGGTCCCAGCACTGCCTGAGCGCGGCGTGCTCCTGACCGGATAGACCATTCTGGATGGTGGCGGTAAGACCTGGGGGGACAGCCACCACGCACCCCACGCCGTCCTGCACTGTGGGAACAAGGTCATGCCGCAAGGTGTCGGCCGGGACATTTCCTCCCGCGAACTGGGTCAGCGCCTGAAGATCGCAAGGACCAGCGTCCGAAACCAGCTCGGCCGCATGCGTCCGGTCGCAGGATGCGGACGCCCACGATCCATCCAGGCAGTGTCCCTCAACAGCAGTCGGGCCAGGATCCGCGGATTTCGAGGTTTCGGTTCGAACGCTTGCCTGGCTCGACGCGGCTGTGCTTTGCGCAGGTACACTCGCTGCCCCCAGACCCGAGGATGGTCCGAAGAACTGGAGCACAAATGTGGCAACCGCCACTATCAGAGCAGCAATTGTTGCGAGGGCGGCCATTGTCCCCAGATTCAGCCACGATTTCTTGGCGGGAGGACGCTCAGGTGGGGCTGGGATGTTCATAGGCGTCAGTCGACAACGACGTCAGAGACCACAGCCAGAATGGACTTGGAATCACTGGATTGGGTGTTATCCAAGGACAATTCAATTTTTAGTGCGTTAACACCCTTGGCCGGTACAGAGATTTCCTGAATGGTGTTGAAAGGAACCTTGCGCACATCGAGTTGCTTGCCGTTGCCGACAACCCGGACCAGAAGAATCTTGTCCGAAGACTTGGAATCGTTTGCCTGGCCTACGTTGAATGTCAAGCTGTTGAAGTTATTCGCCAAGCGCAGTTCAAGGGTTTCCGGGCTTCCGTAGCTGCTGATGGTCGTGGCGATTCCGCTGACCCCGGATTTGTCCGCGACGTCATAACGGTTCTCAGTCCAGCTGCTCTCCGGTTCGAAGAAGTTGGACAACGACAATGACGAGCCTGCTTTTTCAGTGGCAAGGGCCCCTGAGGAAGCGCCCGCACTGGATGAGTTCGTGGCAGTTGGACGCGTCGACGACTGGCTCTTGGAAGGCGAAGGACTGGAGCTCGCAGAAGCAGAAGCTGACTGACTGGTTGCGCTTTGACTGGGCGTAGTGGACTCCGGTTGCTCGGAGGTTGTCGGCGCCGGTGCGGCCGGGGCAGCGCAGGATGAAGTTGCCACAGCCGCGGCAATGATAAGGACAGCTTTGAGGCCCGCGATACGTTGTTTCAAAAGATCCCCTTTTCTCCAAGCGGGCAGCACAGTCTCGGCTTTCCACACCCCTGGTTCATACCGGCATTGTGGTATTCCCCAAACTAAGGCCATGATGCCATCTGCTTGAGAAATCCATCGCTATTCTGCGGATTATGTCGCCGGTAAATTCACCTTTGGTGGTTCGCTTCGCAGGGCCGCCTCGGGCAGAATGACCTCAACTGAAGGAGTTCGCATGCCCGACATTCTGACATCCAGGTTCCTGTTCGGTCCCGGTCCGAGCAATTGCTACCCCGAAGCCATGGCCGCTCTGGCCTACCCGGTGCTGGGCCACCTTGACCCGGTGTTCATTGACCGCCTCGACCACACCTGCGAGGGGCTACGGACAGTGTGGGGCACGGCCAACGCGCGAACCCTTCCGTTGAGCGCCACCGGTTCCGGCGGTATGGAAGCGGCGTTCGTGAACACCGTGTCCGACGGCGACGTGGCAGTCATCGCCGTCAACGGACTTTTCGGGGCGCGCATGTGTGAGGTCGCCCGGCGCTGCGGGGCGACAGTCATCCGGGTGGACCACGAATGGGGACAGCCGGTGGACGCCGACCGTGTCCTCTCCGCGCACCCAAACCCCAAGGTCATCGCGGCCGTCCATGCTGAGACGTCCGTGGGCGTGCTCTCGGACATCGCTGCCCTCGGAGCAGGGAAGGGCGACGCTCTGCTGATCACAGACGCCGTCACGTCCATCGGCGGGCTGGAACTTCGGGCAGACGACTGGGGTATCGACGTCGGATACGCCGGCACCCAGAAGTGCCTGGGTGTCCCGCCGGGACTCTCGCCCTTTTCCGTGTCAGACCGCGCGTTCGAGCGCCGCATCAAGGATCCCCGCTCCTGGTACCTCGACATTGGGCTGCTCGGTGGGTATGTCGGGGCTGCTTCAGGCGCGCGGACGTACCACCACACCGCTCCCGTCACCATGATCGCCGGGCTCGAGGCCGCACTGGACCGGATCCTCGCCGAGGGTCTGGAGAACGTGCAGGCCCGGCACCGTGCGGCCGGGGCTGCTCTTCAGTCCGGGCTTCAGGAGATGGGACTGGAACTGTTCGCCGCCGAAGGCTCACGACTGCCGAGCCTCACCACGGTGAAAGTGCCCGACGGCGTCAACTCGGCAGCCGTCCGCGCTTACCTTTTGGAGCACTTCAGTATCGAGATTGGCTCCGGCGTAGGGGAGTTCGCCGACACTGTGTGGCGCATCGGCATGATGGGCCCGAATGCCAACAGTGCCTCGGTGACTTTGGTGCTGGGTGCGCTGAAGGAAGCGCTCGCGAAGGCCTGACGCTCGTTCACGTTCCGGGGGATGTGAGCGAGGGTGCGGTTCAAGCACGGGGGATGTGAGCGAGGGTCAGGTTTCGCGGGTGAGGATCCAGGTGTTGGTGCCGTCCTGGCGCTCGAACGTCACAGTTGTCACCAACGCCTCGATCAGCGCCAGCCCACGCCCCGACTCGGCATCGGAATCCGGCATCGATGCCTGCATGTCTTCGGCGAACGGTTCCCGGGCATTGTGTGCGCTGACCCGGGCCACCAAGCGGGCAGGGCGCACGCTGATGTCGACGTCGATCTCCACCGGCTTCTCTGCCGCAGGGAGCGCGTGCTGCACGATGTTCGCCGCTGCTTCAATGACCGCAGTAGCGAACGTCATCCGGTCCATGTCCGGCACAAAGGAGGCGTCGTCCCACAGGGCGTCCAGCTCGTTATGGATGGACTCGATGGCTTCGTCGTTGGAGGGCCCGTGGAATCCCCGGCGGGCGACTACATCAGTCATTGCCGAAAGCGTCTTCGGGCGTGGGGTAGGCGGTCAGGACCCGGTCCATGTTGGTCAGTTCCAGGACCATCTTGACCTGCGGCTGGACGGCGGCGATGCGCAGGTCACCACCGGCCTGGCGGGCAGCTTTGAGGCAACCGATGAGCGCCCCAAGCCCCGAGGAGTCCATGAAGTCCGTCTCAGCCAGATTGACCACCACGCGGCACGAGCCGCCGGCAACAACTTCAGCCACCACTTCGCGAAGCTTGGGCGCGGCTACCATGTTCAGCCGGCCCACGCTCTTGACCTCCGCGTAGGAGTCCTTGACCTCGTAGCTAAACTGCATCTGCATTCCTTTCTTCTTGGTGCTCAGGCCCACTTTGAGGCTCAAAACCCTTGTACAAAACTGCTTTGACCAGCACGCTCAGGACTACGAGGTCGAACGCCACCCACGCTACGTTCACCAGGGTGCCCAAGGGCTCCGACATTCCGGCGAGCAAGCGGATCAGGCCAACGATCAACGCCACTGTCAGCAGCACCGCCACGATGATCTGGGGCCGGATCAGGCTCCAACTTGGTCCGCCGCTCTGCCGGGCTTTGGGGGTGACCGCAAACCCAAGGGGACGGCCGAACCAAACGTTCCGTGCCGCCGTCGTGCAGGCTTTGATCCAGGTGGGGAACAGCGCGAGGCTGTACTGCTGCCCGCGCCAGGTGGGGATACCGTGCCCGGCCACCAGGAACAGCAACTGGTTCACCACCATGAACGGGATGAAGCGGATGAAGAAGTCGTAGCTGAGGCTGCTCACCGGGAGGATGCCGAGCGTCAGGTAGATGATGGGCGCGGCGAAATACACGACGGCGGCGAAACCGCTGAGGTAGCTCCACATCGTTGAGAAATACATGAGCCGCTGACCCCACGTGAGCCGGCGCTGGACCAGTGGATTCTCGCGCAGGAGGACCTGGATCGTACCCTGGGCCCAACGGAGGCGCTGGGTGAGCATGGTTTTGATGTCCTCGGGAGCAAGGCCGTTGGCCAGGATTTCATGGTGGTAGACGCTCTTCCAGCCCAGCCCGTGCAGGCGCATCGCGGTCGCCATGTCCTCGGTGACGGAGATGGTGGCCAGCGGCATGATCGGCTGGGCTTCGTCCGTGCGCTCGACCGAGATGGCGTCCAGGACCGCGTGGACGGATTCGAGGGCACCCAACGGCGACCAGTCACGTCCGGACATACGGTCGACGGCGTCACTCGCCACAGTGGTCACGCCCGACTCCCCGACGTGGGCAAGCTCCATCGCGGCGATTTCTTCGAGGTCCGATTGCAGCGCGGAGAAGTCCGCGGCCACAAGAGTGCGAACGGCGTCGTCCACTTTGCGGCGCACCCGGAACGTGATCTCGCTCAGGGAGGCGCCGGCGTCGAGTTCCTTCTGGGCTGATTCGGTGGCGGCCTCCACCTCGTTCAACATCTGTTCTACCAGCGGGTTTTCGGCCTCGGGGGAGCGGCGTGCCTTCTTGATGGCGGTGCGCGAGGCCGCCAGGGCGCGGCGGACGCTCTTCTCCGTGGCCTTCACATAGCCCACCAGGCCCAACTGCATGAGGGCTTCCCGGCGGAGGATGGCGTTGGATCCGCAGAAGAACGCGGCGTTCCAGCCGTCCTTGCCCTGCTGGATAGGTCCGTAGAACAGGGGTGCTTGGCTGCCCAGGGGATCGTCGGCGGGGACGTTGATGAAGTACTGCGGGGTCTGGACCAGGGCTACACGGTCGTCGTTGAAGTAGCCCAGCGTCTTGTCCAGGATGTCCGGCTCGGGGATCTGGTCGGCGTCGAGAATCAACAGGTACTCGCCCGAGGTGATCATGAGCGCGTTGTTCAGGTTGCCCGCCTTGGCGTGCCGGGGCATGTCAGGTGTCCAGTCCGCTGTGCGCGTCACATAGCCGATGCCATGGGTTTCGGCGAGTTCGCGCATCTCAGGCCGGTTGCCGTCGTCGAGAATCCAGGTGCTGTGCGGCCAGGTGATCTTCTTTGCAGCCAGGGCCGTGGTCAGGACGAGATCCAGTGGCTCGTTGTAGGTGGTGATGAAGACGTCCACCGTTGCATCCGATGGTGCCGGGGCTGGTGGCTTGCGGAACTTGATGTTCCACACCGTCAGGCCGAACAGCATCACGTCGATCAGGCTGTACGTCTCGGCCATCACCAGCGGGACCGCGATCCACCAGGCATCCCAGTTCAGCGACGCCATCCAACGCCAGGCCACATAGTTGACGCCCAGAATTACTGTCAGGACTACGATCAACCGGGTCCAGAAACGTGTCACAATCCCCCCTTTGTGGCTTTAGTGCGTTGCGTCAGGTTTACGGCGAACGACGACGGCGGTCACGTCGTCTCCGGCTGTTGCCGCTGGTGCCAGCTCCAGCAGGGCAGCGCAGACGTCGTCCGAGGTAGGGCCGGTGCGCGCCGCTTTCTCGACGTTCCGCACGAAGTCCTCCAACGACTCATGGGCGTCCAGCACCCCATCGCTGACGATCACCAGGGAATCGCCAGGCTCAAGTTCCAGTTCCGAGGCCGGCCAGTGCTGGCCATCGAGGATGCCGACGGGTGGGCCGGCCGAGATGAGCCTTTGTGCGGTCCCCTCTGCCGGGATGTGCAGCGCGAGCCCGTGTCCGGCGTCGATGTAGCTGAGCTTCCCGGAGGCGCTGTCCAGGCGTGCGTGGAACATGGTGGCGAAGGAGCCGGACTGGTCCAGGTCGGAGGCGATGGTGAGGCTGGCCGAGGCGAAGGCATCAGCGATGGCCGGGGTGTCGGCCACGGAGCGCATCACGGCCCGGACGGTGGCGGCGATCAGCGCGGCGCCCATTCCTTTGCCCATCGCGTCGGCGAAGGTCAGGTGCATGCCGTCGCGGGTCTGGTACCAGTCGTAGAAGTCCCCGCCAACGCTGCGCGTCGGACGGAAGGCGCCAGCGACGTCGTATCCTTCCAACCGGACTGTCTCGCGCGGGAGGAGGCTTTGCTGCACGACGGCCGCCCGCTCAAGTTCGTCGACCTGGCGCGGGTCTTCCGCAGGTGAGGCGGGCGTGCGGGCCCGGCGGAACAGGGCACGGATGCGGGCCTGGAGTTCCCTTGGGCTGAAGGGTTTGTTGATGTAGTCGTCCGCGCCGGTATCCAGGCCGTTAAGCCGGTCAATTTCGTCGGCGCGGGCCGTGAGCATCAAGATGTACGCGTCTGAAAATTCGCGGAGGCGGCGGCAGACTTCCATGCCGTCGATGTCCGGGAGGTTGATGTCCAGGGTCACCAGTTCGGCGTTGGTCCGGCGGACGGCCTCGACGCCGGAAAGACCGTCTGGCGCTTCTGTCACCACAAAGTCGAGCTGCTCAAGGACCAGGACGAGGAGGCCGCGAATGTCGGCGTCGTCTTCGACAACGACGGCATGGCGCGGGGGCGAGGTTGAGACCATGGCTCCATTAACTAATGCTGCTGGGTATTTGTCACGTTTAGTCACGTCAAATGAAACGCCCGCTCACTTTTGATGAGCGGGCGTTACAAGATTTGTGCAGTTATGTGAGCGGGCGTCCGGCTCAAGCACGGGGGATGTGAGCGGGCGTCCGGCTCAAGCGCGTGGGATGTGAGCGGGCGTCCGGCTCAAGCGCGTGGGATGTGAGCGAGGGTTAGACGCCCAGCAGCTCTTCCTTCAGCGCCTGGACGTGGCCCTGCGCGGAGACCTGGTACTGGGTGAGACGGACAAGGCCTTCGCCGTCCACGACGACAGTGGAGCGCACCAGGCCTTCGACGATCTCGCCGTCGACCAGCTTTTCGCCCCATGCGCCGTAAGCCAATGCCACGGCGTGGTCTTCGTCGGAGAGCAGCGGGAAGGTCAGGGCGAAGTCACCGGTGAACTTGGCCAGGGCCTCGGGGCCGTCGGGGGAGATCCCGAGGACCTCGTAGCCGGAGCCCTGCAGGCTGGCGAGGTTGTCGCGGAAGTCGCAAGCCTCGGTGGTGCAGCCGGGGGTGGCTGCCTTCGGGTAGAAGTACACAATGACGTTGCGTCCGCGGTAATCGGACAGCGAGACCTTGGTGCCGTCGGCGTCGAGCAGCGTGAAGTCAGGTGCTTGCGTTCCGACGATGAGTTTCTGGGTCATGGCGATCCTTTACATTCAACCGGTGTGCACCGGCGTTTGGTCATTCATAAAAGCGGATTCGAGATGTAGAACAGCGAACCTAGATGCTGTATTCCGCGGGTCCGCGCACTGTGGCATAGGGGCCTGGCACGAACTGGTAGCCACCACCACGGACGGTGGAGACGGTGTGGCGCGCGGAGCCGAGCTTCCGCCGCACCCTTCCAACATAAACGTCGATCGATCGAAAAGCCGCGCCGGGAAGGTCAAATGACTCCAGGAAACGTTGCAATTCTTCACGACTGATGGCCCGCGAGCAGTTCACCACCAGGTAGCGCAGCAGCTTGTATTCCATGCCAGTAAAGGAAACCGGCTCGCCATCAAGCAGGACTACTTCAGCGGCGAGGTCCACCGCAAGTCGGCTGCGACGGCTCGCCAACGTTACGGGCTCGACGGCGGTGCTGCCGCCCGCTTGGGTGCCGTCGCCGCCGTCGGAATTGGCTTTTGAACGGGCCTCAGCGAGGGCATCGGCGAGTGAAAGCGAGCCGTTGGTACCGGCGTCGGCGGCTTCCTGCGGAGTGCCGCCCCAGGAAGTGTCGCCGACGCCGGAGTGCTGTGCCCCGATGGCGGGCCAGATGCGGACTTCCGCCTCCGGGGCAAGTTTCATGGCGCGGGCCAGCACAAGGCGTGCTGCCCGCTCCCAAATTTCAGGATCCACGGGGTCGCCCCCGGCCGGGTTGACCCAGAGCGCGAGGCCGTGTGCTGTGAGGCCTTGCTGCCGCGCGGCCCCCGGCGCTCCATTGCTGGAGCGCCGGGGGAACCGTGCGGGCGGTGGCCCATAGGCATTGACTGCCATGGTGGTGGGCCTAAACGTTGCCGCGGCGGAGCAGCTTGCCGCCGGGGTTCTGGCCGTCGATCGGGGTGCCGCGCAGGTAGGTCTTGCGGACGACGCCGGCCAGCGGACGGCCGTCGTACGGCGTGATCGGGTTCTTGTGCTTGAGCTTGGTGACGTCCACAACGAAGGCTTCGTCCGGGGCGAAGATGGAGAAGTCGGCGTCGTAGCCCAGGGCGAGCTGGCCCTTGTTGTGCAGGCGGGCCAGTGCGGCGGGCTTCTCGGCCATCCAGGAGACAACCTGCTCCAGCGGGATGCCGCGGTGGCGGGCCTCGGTCCAGATCAGGGACAGGCCCAGCTGGAGAGAGGACACGCCTCCCCAGGCCACTGCGAAGTCACCGTTCTCCAGGTCCTTCAGGTCCAATGTGGAGGGGGAGTGGTCCGAGACGATGCAGTCGATGGTGCCGTCCTGCAGGCCCTTCCAGAGGAGCTCGCGGTTGGAGGCCTCACGGATGGGCGGGCAGCACTTGTAGGCCGTGGCGCCGTCGGGGATTTCTTCGGCCATGAGCGTCAGGTAGTGCGGGCAGGTCTCAACGGTGAGGTTGACGCCGTCGCGCTTTGCCGAAGCGATCATGGGGAGCGCGTCGGAGGAGGAAAGGTGCAGGATGTGGGCGCGGGCGCCGGTCCAGCGGGCGCGTTCGATGACCTCGGCGATGGCCTTGTTCTCGGCGCCGCGGGGGCGGGAGGCGAGGAAGGTTTCGTAGTGGTCGCCGCCCGGGTGCGGGGCGCGGTCGATCGCGTGGGAGTCCTCGGCGTGGACGATCATGAGGGAGTCGAAGGACTTCAGTTCCTTCATGTCCTCTTCCATCTCGTCCGCATCCAGGTGCGGGAACTCGTCCACGCCGGAGTGGAGGAGGAAGCACTTGAAGCCGAAGACGCCTTCGTCGTGCAGCGGGCGGAGGTCGGCCTTGTTGCCCGGGATGGCACCGCCCCAGAATCCGACATCCACGAAGGCCTGGTCCTTGGCGACAACACGCTTCTGCTCCAGGCCGTCCACGGTGGTGGTGGGCGGGATGCTGTTCAGCGGCATGTCGATGATGGTGGTCACGCCACCGGCAGCAGCGGCGCGGGTGGCGGAGGCGAAGCCTTCCCATTCGGTGCGGCCGGGCTCGTTGACGTGGACGTGGGTGTCCACCAGGCCGGGGATGAGGGTTTCGTCGTCCGCGAGTTCGATGACCTCATTGCCCGTCAGGCCGTTGCCCAGGGGTTCGATGGCGACGATGACGCCGTCGCGGATACCGACTTCGCGTGCTGCGAGGCCGGCAGTGGTCAGGATGCGCTGTCCCCGGATGACGAGGTCATAGGCGCCGATTGCTTCAGACATTTAGGTACTCCTTGTTTTCGGTCCGTTCCGCCAGGTACACGCCTATGTGCTTACCTAATTGTTCAAGCAACGGACCTGCTTCAGCGATACATTTTTGGACGTCTTTTTCCAGGTCGGTCAGTGCGTGGACCGTGTGGAAACCGGCGTCGTTCAGTTGTTCCCGGCTCAGCGTACTCCGGCCGCAGACTGCGATCACGGGAACGCCCTGCCGTGTGGCTGCCCTTGAGACACCCATGGGGGTCTTGCCGAGCAGGCTCTGTTCGTCCAGGCTGCCTTCACCGGTGATCACCAGGTCGGCGCCCTTCAGTTTGTTTTCCAGCTCAGTGAATTCGAGTACGACGTCGATACCCGGCCGCCGCTCTGCCTTCAGTGCCGCTATGGCAATGTAGCCAACGCCGCCCGCCGCGCCTGCGCCTTCAGCTTTGGCCGCGAACTTGGCGTGTTGCCCGGTCGCTGCGGCGAGGACGTCGACGAAGTGGCTCGCGGCTGCGTCCAGTTCGGCTACGTCGTCCGGCGTCGCGCCTTTTTGCGGACCGAAGATGGCTGGGGCTCCGCTGGCCCCCAAAAGGGGATTGTCGACGTCGGACGCCAACACGAACTCAGTGGCTTCGATCCGTACGTCGAAGTTGGCGAAGTCGATGCTGTCGAGCTGGGCGAGGGCGGCGCCGCCGCCGGGGAGCTCGTTGCCGTTCTTGTCCAGGAAGACGGCGCCGAGGCCCTGCAGGACACCCGCTCCTGCGTCGGTGTTGGCGCTGCCGCCCACGCCGAGGATGATCTTCCGGCAGCCGAGGTCCAGTGCGGCGCGGATCAGCTCGCCCGTGCCGATGCTGTTGGCGGTCTTGGCTGTTTTCGACGTTGGGCCCTCGGGGAGGAGGGCCAAGCCGGAAGCTGCCGCCATTTCGATGACAGCTTCCTCGCCGCGGATGGCGAAGTCGGCCTTGACCGGTTCGCCGAGCGGGCCGGTGACGGTGGTGGTACGGCGGGTGAAGCCGGAGCCGATGGCGGCGTCGATGGTTCCTTCGCCGCCGTCGGCCACCGGAATGCGGGTTGCTTGTATGCCCTGGCCGAAGCCCGCCAGCAGGCCTGTTGCCAGGTGCTCGGCGACCTCGGGCGCGGACAGCGAGCCCTTGAATTTGTCCGGGGCGATGACAACACGCATTCCGGTGCCTCCTTACTGTTTCTCTTTAGGCCTTGGTCAGGATCGCGGTGGGTGCGTCCGCCGCGGTCTCGGCCAGCTCTTCGAACTCGTTCACGCCGTTGATCTCAACGCCCATGGAGATGTTGGTGATCTTTTCCAGGATCACTTCAACAACCACGGGAACCTTGAATTCGCCGGCCAGTGCCTTGGCCTTGTCGAAGGCGGCGGGCAGGTCGTTCGGGTTCTCAACGCGGATGGCCTTGCAGCCCAGGCCTTCGGCAACCTTGATGTGGTCAACGCCGTAGCCGTTGGTCTCCGGGGAGTTGATGTTCTCGAAGGCCAGGGAAACGTTCTGTTCCATGTTGAAGCCGCGCTGGCTCTGACGGATCAGGCCCAGGTAGGAGTTGTTCACCACAACGTGGATGTACGGCAGGTTGAACTGTGCGCCCACGGCCAGTTCTTCGATCATGAACTGGAAGTCGTAGTCACCCGAGAGGGCAACAACGGTGGCGTCCGGGGTGCCGCGTACAACACCCAGGGCTGCCGGTGCGGTCCAACCCAGCGGGCCGGCCTGGCCTGCGTTGATCCACTTGCGGGCACCGAACACGTGCAGCATCTGAGCACCGGCGATCTGGGACAGACCGATGGTGGACACGTAGGTGGTGTCCTTGCCGAAGGCCTTGTTCATCTCCTGGTACACGCGCTGCGGCTTGATGGGCACGTTGTCGAAGTTGGTCTTACGGTGCAGGGAACCCTTGCGCTCCTGGCACTCGGCAACCCAGCCCGAGTAGTCCGGCAGGGTCTTGGCTGCCTGGCGCTCGCGTGCCAGCTCCAACAGACCGTCCAGCGCCGCACCGGCGTCGGACGCAATGCCCAAGTCCGGGGAGAAAACGCGACCGATCTGGGTCGGCTCGATGTCGATGTGCACGAACTTACGGCCTGCCGTGTAGGTGTCCAGGCCGCCTGTGTGGCGGTTGGCCCAACGGTTGCCGATGCCGATGACGAAGTCGCTCTGCAGGAAGGTTTCGTTGCCGTAACGGTGCGAGGTCTGCAGGCCAACCATGCCGGCCATCAGCTGGTGGTCGTCCGGGATGGCGCCCCAGCCCATCAGGGTGGGGATGACAGGAACGTTCAGGATCTCGGCCAGTTCAACCAGCTGGGCCGAAGCGCCGGCGTTGATGATGCCGCCACCGGCAACGATCAGCGGGTGCTTGGCGGCGGTCAGCAGGTCCAGGGCCTTTTCCAGCTGCTTGCGGGAAGCCTTGGGCTTCTCCACGGGCAGGGGCTCGTAGGCGTCGATGTCGAACTCGATCTCGGCCATCTGAACGTCGATGGGCAGGTCCAGCAGAACCGGGCCCGGACGACCCGAACGCATTACCTGGAAGGCCTTCTGGAAAGCACCGGGAACCTGGCCCGGCTCCAGGATGGTCATGGCGAACTTGGTGACCGGCTTGGCGATGGACTCGATGTCCACGGCCTGGAAGTCTTCCTTGTGCAGCTTGGCAACGGGTGCCTGGCCGGTGATGCAGAGCATCGGGATGGAGTCGGCCTGGGCTGCGTAGAGGCCAGTGATCATGTCGGTGCCGGCGGGGCCCGAAGTGCCGATGCAGACGCCGATGTTGCCATCAGCTGCGCGGCTGTAGCCGTCGGCCATGTGGCTGGCGCCTTCAACGTGGCGGGCCAGCGTGTGGCGGATGCCGCCGTGGGCACGCATTGCCGAGTAGAAGGGGTTGATTGCTGCGCCTGGCAGGCCGAACGCCTCTGTGGCGCCTTCCTTTTCCAGGATGGCTACGGCCGCATCAACGGTACGCATCTTTGCCATGGTGTGCTCCTTGAAATCTTGGGTTCGCCCCGCGTTCGGGGCGGAAAAAGGGTGTGGTGAGGGAGCCGCCGTCGTAATTTACGATGGCGGGTTCCCTTGTTTTTGGTGCTTAGGGCCTTAGTTGCGGCCGCTGAGCTGGAGGACCTGCTTGAAGAGGCCCGAGTGGTCCAGGCCGCCGTCGCCCTGGTTGACGGTTGCGGCGACAAGCTGCGCGACGACGGCGCCGAGCGGGACGGCGACGTTGGCCTCGCGGGCTGCCGAGGTGACGATGCCCAGGTCCTTGTGGTGGAGGGCGAGGCGGAAGCCGGGGTCGAAGTTGCGGTCGAGCATCTTCTGGCCCTTCTGGTCCAGGACCTTGGAGCCGGCCAGGCCGCCACCGAGGACCTTCAGTGCTGCGTCGGTGTCTACACCGTAGGCCTCAAGGAAGGCGATGGCCTCGCCGAGGACCTGGATGTTGACGGCCACGATGAGCTGATTGGCTGCCTTGACGGTCTGGCCGGAGCCGGACGGGCCGACGTGGACGATGGTCTTGCCCACTGCGTTGAGGACATCCTGTGCTGCCTCGAAGTCTGCTGCGTCGCCGCCGACCATAATGGAGAGGACTGCGTCGATGGCGCCCTGTTCGCCGCCGGAGACCGGGGCGTCGAGGGGGCGGATGCCTGCTTCTACTGCTTCTTCCGAGAGGCGCTTAGCGACGTCCGGGCGGATGCTGGATGCGTCGATCCACAAGGTGCCCTTCTTCGCGTTGGCGAAGACGCCGTCCTTGCCGCTGACTACGCCCTCAACATCGGGGGAGTCCGGCACCATGGTGATGACGACGTCGGCGTCCTTGACTGCGTCCGCGATGCTGCTGGCGCCCTGGCCGCCCTCGGAGACGAGCTTGTCAATCTTGTCCTGGCTGCGGTTGAAACCGGTGACCGTGTGGCCTGCCTTGACGAGGTTGATGGCCATGGGCAGGCCCATGATTCCGAGGCCGATGACTGCAACGTTGCTCATTGTGGTTCTCTTTCTAAAGTCTTTTTAGCTCAGGTGTGCTTACCCAACTAGGGGACAGTAAGTGTTCTAGCGGGTGCTCATTGGAGCGTTTGCTGTCCCCTAGTTGGGTGGGCGGTGCTTAGTTGGCGTTGGCGCGCTGGCGGATGGCCCAGCTGAATGCCGTCTCCTGCGGTTCCTTGTATTCCAAACCGATGTAGCCCTCGTAGCCGAGTTCGCGGCTGCGGGCGATCCACTCACCGAGGGGGAGGTTGCCGGTGCCGGGTGCGCCGCGGCCGGGGTTGTCGGCGATCTGGATGTGGCCGAAGTCCTTGGCGTGGTTCTCGATGACGGATTCGACGTCGTCGCCGTTGACTGCCAGGTGGTAGAAGTCGGCGAGAAGCTTGATGTTCTGTGCGCCGGATTCTGCCTTGACGCGGGCGATGACCTTGAGTGCATCTTCAGCGGTGAGGAGCGGGTACTTGGGTGCGCCGCTCACCGGCTCGAGGAGGACAGTTCCGCCAATACGTGCGACGCCGGCAGCTGCTGCGGCGAGGTTCTTGGCGGCGAGTTCGTCCTGCTCTTCAGGGGTGAACTCGTCTTGGCGGTTGCCGTAGAGGGCGTTGAAGGCCTTGCAACCCAAGCGCTCACCGATGCCGGCGACGACGTCGATGTTGTCCTTGAACTCGGAGCAACGTCCCTTCCAGGAGACGAGGCCGCGGTCGCCGCCAGGCATGTTGCCGGCGTTGAAGTTCAGGCCCGTGAGCTGAACGCCGGCGTCCTTGATGGCTGTTTCAAACTCGGTTACTTGGGCGTCGGTGGGGACGGAGGTCTCGAAGGGCCACCAGAACTCGACGGCGTCAAAACCGGCTGCCTTCGCGGCGGCGGGGCGCTCGAGCAAGGGCAGCTCCGTCAGGAGGATGGAGCAGTTCACTGTGTACGTCATCGTAGGTCCTTCCGAGGAGGGGCTTTGATCTATCTTCCACTGTGCTTCTTGTTGGCCGTGGTGCTTGGCTTCGGTTTCCGCTTTATGGAATTTAGATTCTGCTTTATGAAAAGTTTAGGGAAGGTGGGGGTGCGAGTCAAGGGGGTGGGTGGGGAGGTGGGGGTTTGGGATACCAAGAGGGACGCACTTTGCTGTGTCGCCGCTTTGCATGGCGGCTTGTTGTTCCAGTCGTGCAAACTACCTTCGCCGGATTTCAGGCCGACGATCAGAGAGGGAAAGTGCTTATTGGCCTTACTTCCTGCGTGCCTGGGTTGTCCGTAGGATTGCCATCGTGTCAGATGGAACTTCAGTCGTCCCGCCACGTCCGTTGAGCGTCGGAGACATCGTCGTTGGTCCGAATGATCTCGTCGGTGAGTGGGTGGGGGCGCAAGTCACGAGTATCGATCCAAGTTGGAAAAAGGTTGGTGTCCTTGACCTGGATTGGTCAGGTCCGGAGCCGTCATCAACCGATGACTTGGACGTCATTGAGCCTCTTGTATTGACGCACAATTCGTGGAATGGCCGATTGTCCTACGTCAATTGCGACTGGGTGCTTCCTCGAAGCTTTCGCGTCCTTGGCAGTCTGCCGCTGATTCACGACCAACCGTCGAATAGCTACACCAGCAGTTGGAGAGTTGGTTATCAGCTGGCCCGGCAACGCACTTGGGACAGGGGCGAACGTGAGTGGAACGAACCAGGGGAACTTTTAATGACCCCCGCGGACCTGGACTGTGCCCTCGCCGAGGGAGCACCCGTTCAAAGTGATGTGCGCAGCCTGAAGGCAACCGGCTTGTCCGAAGTGGACTGTCTTCGGATAGCGTCTACGTTTCCCAATCTGAAGAGACTGACTCTCGGAGGCAACCTCGGACAGGTCACAAACGCTGGAATGCTTAACAGGCTCGGCCTGCTCCAGGACCTCTTTATATCCGACCTGTTCGGCATGACGAAGTCCGACTGCCTGCTTCCTGTCCAAGTTCCAAACCTCGAGTACCTCTACCTATACAGCGTCCCTCATGAGTACGCCTCAGCGATGCGAAGTCGTTGGCGATCGGAGACCGCCAACGGCACAAGCGTCAGCATCACCAAGGCGCGGAAGCCTGAATGGGTCCAAGAGAATCTTGAGAACCCGCTTCGCGACTGGGATGGACGCGAACACATAAGTTCTGGTCGGTTCAAGAAAGCTGTGGCGCAATTCAAGAAAACTCGAAGCGATGTGCTCGAAGCGCTCTCCGCCCAGCCAGACGAGACCACCTTGGGACGGTTAGAGGACGTTGGGCGTGATTACGCTAGCGCCTTCAACCGCCTCGACGGGCGGTCCCCATTCATTGAGACAGAGGAGCGTGAGGAACTGTTCGCCGCGCTTGCCTCTGTCATGGATGAGTTCGAAGTGGAGCTGGGTCGTCCTCTGGACGCCGAGCGGCTGGCCCTTTTATCGGGAGTAGAGGACGCACGGGACTGGTGAGCTGGCACTGCTTTGGGCATGGCCCACGACGCGGTGCAAGAAACTCCAACCGCCACCCCTGAATCAGAGGCCGGTCGCGCTGATCCATCTGCTGAGGTGCCCCGGCTTCTACAAGACGCATATGCTTTGTTATCGGCTATCGGCTATCGGCTATCGAGGCTTACGGAGGTGACGTTTGTCCTTTTTAGTCGCGATTGATCGCGGACGGCAGTGGATTCTTGACAAGTTGCATTACCAGGAGCGGGCGCAGTCATTCAACACATCGGCGACTGCCGAGGGCAGCCTCGAGGATGTCATCGCGATGGGCAGGCTGTCTTGGGTAATGTGCTGTCAGCTGACCGCCAGTTGGGCGGGTTCGACGCAGTCACCTGCGTGGATTTGATTCTGTGGCTAGCAGTCTCCTGCTGTGTTCGTATAGGAGGGTCAGCAGGGCGTTGCCAAGATCACGCCAGCGCTTTGGCGCTTAGGTATGTTGGACAGCTCAGGTGACCCTGCGATGCAATTTTTTGGGGGGCCAGCCAGGTTCTGGTGACGAGACAATCACTTTCAACAGCACGAAGGTCACTCAGTGAGCCGCTAAGCAACGGTCACCTTCTTGCGCGGCCGACGCCCGCTGCAGCCAGAGCCCTCTCGCATTGCAGCCAGGACGATCCGTGCACAGGTGTCTTGGAGCCACGACAGTGCGGGGCCCGCTCCAGTTGCTCAGAGTTCAAACCGTTTATTGTGAAAAGTAGCTACCCAACTTCATTGCCCGAGCAATCGACTGGACTTGATCGTACAAGTCGCTTGCTTCGAATTGAATGCTAACTTGGAATGGATTCTCATCAATTAACGCGGCCATCAATATACACTCGGGCTGAGCGGCTAGTGCGTGAAGTTTGACCTCGTGCCGCTGTGACTCTGGGCCGATTGCTTTGTGTAGTGATGCCAGCTTTGTTCGGCCTTCAATTAAAAATTTTCGAGAAAGGGCCGCTAATTCATCAACAGGTCGTTTTGTTCTTGATTTGATTTCATCCAGATTTTCGAGGGTGAGAGACCGACTTCCCTGTGACCAACCGAGATTTTTAGCAGCCTCCGCCAGCGACTTAGATAACTTTAGAATTGCGAAAGAAGGGAGCTCCGACACGGACTTGACACCTCGGTCTAGTTCTAAATCCAAAAGCTCAACAAGAGCGAGCACTCGAGCGAACTGTCGTTGTGTTTTCTTGGGGATTTCATCGGGTCCTTTGTAGATGAACTCATGCTCAGTCTCCGCCCAAGTGTGTTCTGCCAGCGTACGAATCTGGACTTCACATCTAATCTTGTCACTGAGCGGGGTCGCCGCCCAATTGCAAAGTAGGTCCAAGTGAAGACCCGCATAGGTGAGAGCTTTCACCTCACGGCTGGCCTCTTTGTCATCTACGTCAAGCACAGTGAACTGGTCCGATGCCTCAAAAGCATCGGCTACAGGCCACTTCTCGGACGCGAGTTGAACAATGATTCGAACCCCCAATAGATCCGAGCATTCCTCCCAAGGGTTGGCATAGCGTGTGGATGACTGTGAGTCTTTAGCAGGTTTGCCCTGCTTCACGTAAAGGCTTAAAGGTTCCTTATCCCGGAGTTCAGTCTTATGAGGCTTGATATCAGCAGCAAGCAACGTCGCCGACACGCGGTCGCTAATCTCACTCAGAACTCTCCTGTATTCTTCGCGGTGAAGGACATACGCGTCGTGGGTCTCCTGAGCGGACCAAGAAGGCATCACGATTCCTACTATCGTGATCGAGTGTTGGTAACGGAGCCGAGAGGCACACCTTCAATTGTGACGTCGTAAAGTTCTTCGCTGCCGGAGCTCGTGCGCTTTGATACCTTGACCTGACCATCGCCACCGACAAGGTGCGGAGGTGCTACAAGTGAAATTTCATTGCCCAGGCTAATCTTAAGATTGTCGAGTCTTGGTTTGATACGTCGACTGTCTTTTGTAAAGGCAACCATGGGCACCCCGCGATTTTCAGCGGCCCTTAGTACATCCATTTGGTGACTGGGAGGAATGAAATCAGCAATGAAGTTCTTAGCGTCAATCGTTTGAGCATTGCTCTTAATTGCGATAGCCAAAGCTGCCTGAGCTTGAACCTTTTCGTCGGCGTCTAGGCTGCTCTGCTGGATGGCAGACGTCATCTGGCTGAGGTAGCGTTCCGTCATTACTTCAGGCTCATCGGCTAGTCTCATTCCCAAGAACTCGCCTAAGTAGTAGTTGGCGAAGCCGCCACCGTTCTGAATGTCAGCCAGGACACCCTCAACAGGATCACTGTCCGCATGGGGCGAGAACAGGATAGATACCTTGTAAATTCGGTTCTGTTCGCCGAATACAAGGTCGGGAATACGCTTGATGGCCAAGGCACGATCCCCGTTTTCAAGAACCTGAAGCTCAGCTTGCATTGCCTCCTGGTGTTCGACTTTGGCGACCAGTACGCACGCAGAATCATCGAGTGACGCATCAGCTACGACCAGCAACCCGGTCTTTGCGGTCAGTCTTTGTGACGATGCGAGTCTTATTGCGAGTTGCTGGCTCGTCGTCTTCAAATCGGGAGATGAAAAATGCTCTTGCAGGATTGATGGTGTGGGGCTATCCACCTCACTACTAGGCACGACGCCTAGGGCGCGCTTTTCGAGTGCATCACAGAACCTATCGGTGAGGTAGCCGATATCCTTGGCGTCGAGCTCTACCGGCACGTCGGTCACCAAAGCTTCGAAGCCCTTCTCGCCACGCTCGCTCAGCGCAATTTGATGCATATAAATTGAGTTCAGCTCGAGCGTGCTGTAGTCAGGCAAGATCTCCCCCGAATTTTTCAATCATTGACTGCAAATCATCCCTTGCGATACTTCCATCAGAACGCGCTCAGGCGCCCCTCGTACTGAAGTTTACAGCGCCTCACCCCGAATGCGAGCATCGATTGCGATGGGAAATTATCAACCGATCTGGGTTGACATAACATCGGCTAGCGCCGCGCTTAAGTGGTTCTTGAGTCGTAGGCCATGGTTGCCCAACTGCCTGCCGCGCAACCGAAGTCAATGGCCTTTGGTACTCGGGAGACAAGGACGTCAGGTCAAAGGATCTTTGATGGGACTCCGAGTTTGGAGCTGGTTGACGATTCCATCTCCCGAGTTTTCGGCACGCCCCTTGTCCCAACAATGTGTCTTCTACGGAGATTCTCAACATCACTGACAGTTGTCCTTTGACAAGACCGGAGAAGCGATGGCACGCCTTGGATGCGGCCGCGTCAGTCTGGCTGACGAGAAGCACCGATTTGCAGATCAGGGAACTGGAAGCAGTTGTGCGCGAGCGGATCTGAAAGATCACGGGATTATCGGGACCCTGGTGAGCCGACCGGAGTCGGACCGGATGCTTGACCGTCTCTGTCCAGGGATGAAGCCGTGGTGTGGAAACTGGACCGTGTAGACTCGCAACACTCGCCACCTGCTTGAGCTCCTATATGATTTCAAGGTGCGAGGCGTCAAGTTCCGATCGCTACGGGTTGGCATTGCCACCGATACGGCCAGCGAGGTCGGGGGAGCGATGGCCCGGCTGACGGCGCTGATGTTGCGGCTGCGATCCGCGGACAAACCGGCAGAAGCGGCCCATGGACCCTCAATGTCTTCGCGGCTTTCGGAGCACGGGTGCACCCCTCCAGGCAAGCGTCAACAGAGGTAACCACAAGCCGGGATTGGTGGGAGGCGGCCCGTCTACACGCGGGCTTCCCCTCCATCGCCTGGCGCATGGCTTCTCATGCGATCCTGTGTGAATGACTATGGTGAACTGGGAACGCGAATCGGGCGATCGCGTGGAGGAATTCGCGGCGGCGCTGATCCTTTTGGATAACCCACAGGGCAACCGCATCACGCCTTCAAGAGGTGATGGCGGAATTGACCTTCAGGTCGAATCGAACGGTCAATGGGACATCTACCAAGTCAAGAAGTTTGCCCAGACTTTATCTGGTTCCCAGAAGAACCAGATCAAGGAATCTTGGGAACGGTTTGTTGCAGAGACGTTACCTCTAAAGAACGTCCGTTCGTGGACCCTGGTCATGCCTTGGGACCCCACTAGGGAGCAAATGGATTGGCTTGATGAGCTGACTAGCGGCTACACGTTTGAAATCCGATGGTGGGGACGAGCTCATTTAGACGGCCTAGCCGCTGGTCGACCAGCCGTCGTTGACTACTTTTTCGGAGACGGAGGCCAGCGCATAACCGCTCTTATGGAGCAGATGCTGGCCTTGGGTGGCGGCATTCCAGATGACCAACCAAGGGGCAGCCTGCTTGAGCGCATCGTGGAACGTCAGCAGCAAATTGTCCAGGCTCTTTCCCACGTTGACCCTTTCTACAAGTACGTAGTGGAGATCCGGACGGGCAACGTGAACGACGTTGGAGAAAGCCAGATGCACGGGGACGCCCGGGGCGCGTCCCTCGTTCAATATGTGCAAATCAATGATGAGCAGTACGCGGGGATACGCGTCCTGCCCTTATCGGCAGAGTCTTCCTGGCTCCGGCCGATAGGCGGGACATTTGTTTTCACCCCACCTCCCGGTAGCGATCAAGCTGCAGCGCTTGCTGACTTTTTGGATTACGGGGCGGGGTTCACCGCAATGCCTGGTGAGCTAACCGACGTAAAAGGGCCGCCTGGGCTGTTAGAAGCCGGGGCCGGCCTATTCTCGGTCATTCCGGTCTTTGATGAGAACAGTATGCCTCCCCTCGAACTTCAAGTGAGCACTCCGGGTGAGGGCGTGATCCTTCGCCTACCGCTTACAAACGTCAAGGCTATGGGTGCGCCACGCGGAGATGGCTTCTCGCTTACAGCAGAGGATGCCAGCGGAACATTAAGCTTCGGATTCAAGGGAAGAACCCACGAAGGTGCTAGCCAAGAGACCTTCAATTTCCGTGCCCAATCCTCTGTGGGGAAGTACCCCCATGATGTCCTGCCAGCCATTACCTTCCTTGCGAAGATGGACGGCAAGAACGAGGTCAGTCTTGCTGTGCGCGGTGGTCGGCCTCTCCTTAAACCTCTGGTAGGCGAAAATGGCACATGGGTTCGGGCCTTGGCGTTTGTCACCTTTTTAGAGGACTTGATCCTGATCCAGCAACACACCCACGACGCCCTGAAGGTCCCCGACCTTGAGGTGTGCTCGCAAAAGGAACGTGATTCTGTCGGGGCCATCGCCAAGATGCTGCGAGGCGAAAAGGCCGAGGGCCGCTGGAGCACGTTTACGACAGACGGTATAGAGGTGGACCATTCGATGTTCAGCGAACGTAAACCTATAACCGTGGTCACGGAAGAACCCATGTCCCTGACTTTGGCAGGTGTCCGAACGGAGCTGGATGTATGGATGCGTGTCAGCTCCTCGGGTGTCCCGGAGAGTCGTTCATTAAGTGCTGACGGACTTCTGACCGTTACCGTCACTGACGGCATACTCACGTCAGAGATGATCGAACCGCCCATCGAGACGAATGAGTAGGGGCTAACAAAAGGCGACACAGGGCAGGCCTTACTTATTTGGGGCCAATCTGGATAACCCAATATCGGAGGCTGGGAAACTCCGTCGCCAGCATTAGCAGCTGATACGGACCCGATTAAGGGCCCGGAGCTGCGCGCAGGCTTACCGAGGTGGTCACGAAACCCCTGAACTCCTTGGTACAAGTCCGCCTTTGGCGAACGGTTCCGTTACCGAGGCCTTTCCGCATCT
This sequence comes from Paenarthrobacter sp. NPDC057981, assembly GCF_042886835.1. Lineage (NCBI taxonomy): Bacteria > Bacillati > Actinomycetota > Actinomycetes > Micrococcales > Micrococcaceae > Paenarthrobacter > Paenarthrobacter sp. NPDC057981. The sequence goes on along the minus strand of NZ_JBHVQI010000003.1, from coordinate 101,019 downwards.
AACTGTCGGAGCCGCCGGTACGGTAAGTGCTACATCGTTGATGACTGGTTGGGATGCAGGCCGCTATCCATGACATGGAAGGGGGACGATTAAGACACCCTGGAGCTCGCGGTAGTAGAGAGAATTGTCGAAGCACTCCCTAAGGTCGGGGGCAAGCCCTATCTCGCAACATCTGTACTCGCACATTCTGAAAAGATCATTGTCGGGGTTTTCTGGACCTCCTTCAGCAGGGGACAATTGGGGAGCTATGGGCGAAACTGCGCCTTTGGCGCGAGTACAACGTCCCGGACGGCCGGAGCTATGCAGCGACGCTGTTGCATTCCCGTGAGGAGTCAGAGCCAAGCTCATCACCGATGTCACGCACCTGGGCATGGAGACTGTGATTTTATCAACCGACATGAGGACCGGAAATGCAGTGCGATCCGGCAGCGCCCTGAGCGCATGCTCACCCTTGGGGCGATCCAGGGTAATGTGACTGGTGCGGAAGCAGTCGCAGCCTCGGCGGCCTTTCCTGTTCTGGTTACCGAATTGTGATGAAGCTAAGAATTCCCGTGATATTGGTAATCGACGAAGCGAGCGGCCGACCATGACGGCTGGCGGTATATACGACAACCTTGGACTTGGTTCCTGACTCCCTGGCCCGCTCAACCAACTAGAGTCTCACGTATTCAATCTCGATTATGTTGGCGCTGTCGGCGCTGGACGCGGACGTTTTGAGCGTTCTGCGGCGCGATTCATGGCCGGCAGGCTCGCCCAAAGATTTGACATCACTCACACCGAAGCTCAAGACGCTGCTGGAGCCGCCTTCATTCGACCCGTGATAGTGAGGAACTGAGGGGTTAGGTTGACGTCTGCCTGGGCATGCGATGTGAGCAGCTGCCACTGGCACTGGCCGATCTAGTACCACGCGCCAGGGTTCAAATTTATCCGACGAACTTTGCTCCAATGCGAGCTGCCGACCTGGACACCTCCGCGATACGCTGGGAACAGCTCACTCGGATGCTGCTGAATAACTAAACGCCTGACCTTGGAGGATAGTGGGGGCTGCCTTCAGAGACTAAAAGGGTCATCACCGGGAAGCCGCTCGAGTCTTCCAACCTGTTCGTACAGTCTGCCAATGGTCGAAAGTGAGGTGAAGACACCACGCATAAAGCCCACCCGGCCCAGAAAATGGAAAGCTGCGTCGTCGAACTCGTCTCCTCCTACTCTGGGTACGGTGCCGAGCCGCTCCTTTAGCCGCGAAATTCGATCTTTTAGGGTTGTGAGCGTGTCTCGAAACTCCTCTACGGCACCCCATTCCAAATTTGTCCTACGCCAGATGTCCAACTCCGAAATTTCATGCGCATATTGATCTGCCTTCTCTAGAAATCGAGAAGCAGCTAGGTGGAAAGCGTCTGGATTCGAATCTGCATGGTCGAGGTCAACTAGGGCGTAATTCAGTTCTGTGGAGTAGTGGTGAGCGAGGTTTGCGGCGCTGTAAATCTTACTGCGGCGAGCTATTCTGCCAAAGTATCCCCAATGAGAACTTGGGTCAAAGCTCTCATCTGAAACTTTGATCTGGTTTCGCATCGGGAGGTAAAGCGTCACGGTCTTCTGGCTACGCCAGGCGGGATTGCTTGGCGCCAGAACCTTTGAAATATAGTCGTTGAGGCAAACGTAGAACACTTGCAGCTTAGCCCGATCAACTACGAACAGAATGACTGGGACGCTTGCGCCCATAGCTTCGACCAAATGGAGTTCTGAAACCTCCATATTGAATTTTATAACATCAGATTCTTGGCTATTTTTATCATAACTTCCAAGAATGATATTATCGGTAGTCTTCACTTGGAGGTAGAAGTGTTCTCCCCATGTTTGGTATTTCTGTCGCCCATCTCCGGACGGGACAGCATGAAAAACTTCGATTTCTAAGTCGAGACCATAATCATGCTGAATTGGTCGAACCACCCACTCAGGCGGAAATGCAAAGGCTGAAAGAAGCTCGCCGAAGCGGCCCTTCAGCTGATTCTCATCTTGATATTTAGTCAATCTTCTCTACTTTGTATAGTCCTATGGTAATCACTTCTGCGAGTTCTCGCATATGGCGTCGATGCCACGAATGATTTTCGTCTATCGGCACTCTGTCGGTAGGGCGAGTCCGGGCCAAGGTTCTAGTCGGGCCATCCACTTGCTTGACCCAGCGTTTTCGCGCTCCTTTCCGATTAGGCGATAGGCGCCGGCTTGTATGGCTCACTGTGGCCGTCATTGCCTAGTAGGAAAACTGTCTCACTTTGACACTCTCAGTATGGATGAGTTCACGCCTATAACGAGACTTTGGGAGCATGCTCCCCCGTGATGACGCGGCCCGAGCCAATAAATAGGCTCGCACCCCTACGCCGCTTTCGGTAATCGCACCAGCGGTCGACCCGCGATTGACCGTCAGACATGGTCGGTTTCCTTCTTCCGGCTAAGCTGAGGAGCGCCGATGGGTATGGCAGAAGTATGGCGGCAGACGCCATCCGCGGAAGGACTACAAATGGCACGGCCGACAGTTCAGGATGTCGCCAGGACTGCGGGTGTTTCCGTGGGGACGGTGTCGCGTGTTTTGAACGGAAGCTCGGCGGTCAGTACGTCGGCCAAGGAGAAGGTCAACGCCGCCATCAAGGAGCTCAGCTACCGTCCTCTCGCCTCGGCACGGGACCTAAGAAGAGACCGGACAATGCGTGTCCTTGCCCTGGCCAAGAACCTCGACTCCCTCGTCATCAGCGAAGTCTTCCGAGGCGTAGGAGACGCAGCAGCGGACAATGGCTACGTCAGCCTTATCGCCGCTACAGACGGGGATCGCGACCGCGAACAGCAACTCGTGGACATGCTGCGCAACGGCTCAGTGGACGGCCTGGTGATCTTCTCGCCGACCATGCCGGATGAGGATGTCAACGCTGTCGCCGAGCAACTGAGCGTCATCCAGGTCTGCGAAATCGTGGACGCAGAGGCCGCCTTCGGGGTGTCCATCGATGACCGTCAGGCAGGCTACGACATCACCAAACATCTCATCGACACAGGCGCCAAGAAGCTGGCCATGCTCGCCCACAGGGGTGCCCGCTCGGGTCGGCTCAGGGAAGAGGGCTTCCGCCAAGCGCTCAAGGAGGAAGGCCTGGCGCCGGACCGGGTCCTCCTGGGTGAAGGCAACTTCGGATTCCACGCCGGACGCAATCTCACAAAGAAACTCTTGGAAGCCAAAGACCTCCCCGACGCCGTCTTCTGCGGGACCGACGTCGTCGCTGCAGGGTGTGTCCGCGAGCTCACCGACGCCGGGCTAAGAGTCCCACAGGACGTCGCCGTGGCCGGCTTCGACGACTCCGCCCAGGCAGAAATGTGCGTGCCGGAGCTGACGACGGTGAGGCAGCCGGCGTATGAGATGGGCCAAGCGGCCTTCGCTGAACTACTGGAACGCATGACAGTCGAGGGCGCGCACCGTAAGGGCCGGACCTTCTTCCCGCACCAACTCGTCATCCGGGACTCCACCAAATAAAAGGGTTGACAGCCACGAGCAACCACTGCAAAACTACTTTGGAATCGATTCCACGGGCCGCAAGGCCTTTTTTCAAAGCAGCATTTGGAATCGATTCCACCACTCAGCACAACACACGGCAATGAAGCCAGGTTCAGGGCGCGCAGCAGCTAGAGCGCACCCAGAACCACTCATCCCCACAGTCACCAAAGGAGCCACTTGTGGACTTGAACCAACCTGCTCTCCCGCTCCAGAACAAAGTCACCAAACGCACAGCCCTCGCCGCAACAGCAATCGCAGCGGCCCTCCTCCTCAGCGCCTGCGGTGGGGGAGCAGCTCCCCAAGGTGCGGAGCAAGCGGCAGCTGCCGATCCGTCGTCGGGCGCGAATGCCAGCGGTGCCGTGAACGTCTGCGGCGTCAAGGACGCGAGCGGCATCTACAAGGGCACGGCGGAAGCGTTCACCAAGGCAAACGGCAAGGTCACGGCCAAGTACACCGAGATCGGCGCCACCACGGACGAAGCCCGCACGCAGATCGTGCAGCGGCTCGAAGGCAAGTCCACGGAGTGCGACATCTTCATCTCGGACGTCATCTGGACCTCCGAGTTCGCATCGCAGGGCTGGCTGCTGGACCAGACCAAGCTGGTGGAGGCCAACAAGGACCGCCTCATTCCCTCCACTGTGGAAACCACCAAGTACCAGGACAAGTACTGGGCCTCGCCGTTCTTCACCAACGCCGGCCTGATCTACTACCAGAAGGACAAGGTAGCCAAGCCGGAGACCTGGCAGCAGCTCTACGCGGAAGCAGCCAAGGCCCCGGGCAACGGGTTCGTCTACCAGGGCAAGCAGTACGAGGGCCTCACGGTGAACTTCCTCGAAATGCTCTACAGCGCCGGCGGCGAAGTCCTCGATGACCAGGGCAACGTCAAGATCGACTCCCAGGAAACCCGCGACGTCCTCAACTTCATGACCGACGGCCTCAAGAACGGCTCCGCCGACCGCGCCGTCCTCACCTACAACGAGGACCCGGCCCGCCTCGCCTACGAGTCCGGCAACTTTGGATACCAGCGCAACTGGCCGCACGTGTACCGTCTGCTGAACGCGACGCCGCTCGCGTCCAGCTTCGCCGTCGCACCTTTGCCGGCGTGGGAAGGCGGCAAGGCCTCGGGCGTGCTCGGCGGCTGGAACCTGGCGATCTCGGCCAACTCCACCAACCAGGCCGGGGCGGTGGCCTTCATTGACTTCGCCACGACGCCGGACTGGCAGAAGCACGTCGCCATGGACTACTCGCAGGCACCGGTCAATGAGGCTGCCTACTCCGACGCCGCGGTGCTCCAGAAGATGCCGTTCGCTACCGAACTTCTCGCCTCGGTCAAGGGTGCCAAGCCGCGCCCGATCTCCCCGGTCTACCCGCAGATTTCGCAGGCGATCTACAAGAACGTCTACGCCGTCCTCTCCGGCACCACCTCCACCGAGGACGCCGTGAAGAAGATGGCCGACGAAGTCGCTGCGGCCAAGTCGAGCTTCTAACCATGGCGATCAAGACCCTCCAACCCGGCCGCGGGGCGTCAAAGCGCCCCGCGCCGGGCGGCGCCCCCGCCCGCGTGTCAGGCCGCGACCGCGCCGAACGCCGTCTCGCCTTCCGTATGACGGCGCCGTCGCTGATCCTCATGGCCCTGGTGGCCGCGGTCCCGATCGGCTACGCAATCTGGCTCTCGCTGAACCAGTACAGCGTCCGCACGGCCGGGCTCTCGCGGTTTGTCGGCCTGGAGAATTACATCAACGCCCTGGCAAGCCACGAGTGGTGGGCCGCGTTCGGCCAGACCTTCCTCTTCGCGGGCCTCTCGGTCACCCTCGAACTGATCCTCGGCACGGCAATGGCGTTGCTGCTCAACCTCGCGTTCAAGGGCCGCGCCCTGCTCCGCACGGTGGTCCTGCTGCCGTACGCGATCGTCACCGTGGTCAGCGCCATCACCTGGCAAACGATGTTCCAGCCAAACCTCGGCTTGGTCACCAACGTCCTCTCCGCGCTGGGACTGCCGGGCGGCGACGTCGTATGGCTGGGTGAGCACGGCTACGCGATGGCGGTGATTGTCCTCGCCGACGTGTGGAAGACGACGCCGTTCGCCGCGCTCATCATCCTGGCCGGACTGCAGGTCATCTCCGCCGAAACGTACGAGGCCGCAGAACTCGACGGCGCCAGCAAGTGGCAGACCTTCGTCCACATCACCCTGCCGCTGTTGCGCCCCGCGATCGTGCTCGCCGCGATCTTCCGCACCATGGATGCCCTGCGCGTGTTCGACCTGCCGTTCGTCCTCACCCGCGGCGCCAACGGCACCGAATCAATGTCCATGCTGGCCTACGGCGAACTCCGCGAAAACCGGCTGGTTGGCGAAGGCTCGGCCCTCTCCATCCTCACCTTCATCACCGTCATGGTGGTCTCGGTCATCTACATCCGCTTCGGCGGCGGCAACATCCGCGACGTCGCGAAGGAGGAGCAATGAGCACGCTGACGGCAGAACGCACGACGCCGGCACCCGCCACCGGGCGCAAGTCACCCAAGCGCCGCTTACGTGGGGAGTCGAAACTCCATCCCCTGGTGTGGGTGTTCGTGGTGGCCGTCATGGGTTTCTCGCTCATCCCCTTCTACTGGCTGGTCAACACCTCCCTTAAGAAGGGAGCGAGCCTGTCCAAGGGCGAGCTCTTCCCGAGCCAGCCAACGCTCGAGAACTACCTCGTGGTCTTCCAGAACCCCGAGTTCCTCCTGGCCTTGCGCAACTCGGTGATTATCGCCGTCGTGACTACAACCGTGGCGCTGGTGTTCGCGTCCTTCGCCGCGTATGCGCTGGCCCGGCTGAAGATGCGCCGCAAGGCGATGATCCTGACGCTGATCCTCTCCGTCACCACGTTCCCGGCCATCGCCATCGCGGCCCCGATGTTCTCCATCTGGCGCGAAATCGGGCTGTACGACACACTGTTGGGCCTCATCATCCCGAAGCTGACGTTCGCGTTGCCCCTGGCGATCTACACCTTGACGTCGTTCTTCAAGGAGATCCCGCGGGAGCTCGAGGAATCGGCGTACATGGATGGCGCTACGCCGTTCACCGCGTTCCGCAAGGTCATCCTTCCGTTGGCAGTCCCCGGTCTGGCGACTACGGCGATCCTGGTGTTCATCTCGGTCTGGAACGAGTTCCTCCTGGCCGTCACGCTGACCACCTCGCCCGAAGCCCGCCCGGTTCCGGTGGCGATCGCGTTCTTCAGCGGAACCAGCGAGTTCGACCAGCCCCTCGGCACCATCAGCGCGGCCTCGGTGATCATCACCGTCCCGCTCGTGATCCTGGTGCTGCTGTGCCAGAAGCGCATCGTCTCCGGCATGACCGCGGGCGCGGTCAAGGGCTAACAGCTTTCCAAAACCATCAAGAAACCCAGAAAGAACAGGAATAACGTGAGTATTCAGCAGCAGGCCACCACCGCAACCCTCAAGGTGGGAGTTGTGGGCATCGGTTGGGCCGGCCAGCAGCACCTCAAGGCGTACAGCAACATCGACGGCGTCGAGATTGTCGCCGTCGCGGGTATGGAACCAGAGCTCCTGGCCCAGCTGAAAGAGGAGTACAGCATTCCGCACGCCTTCGCGCGCTGGGAAGACATGATCGAGCTCGAAGGTCTCGACGCCGTCAGCGTCGCAGTGCCGACGTTCCTGCACGCGCCCATCGCGATTGCTTCGCTTGACCGGGGCCTGCATGTGCTGAGCGAGAAGCCCCTGGCGCGCAACGCCGTCGAGGGTCAAGCGATGGTTGACGCCGCCCGGAAGGCGGGCCGCGTCCTCGACGTCGCGTTCAACCACCGCCGGCGCGGCGACATCCAAGCGCTCAAGAACGTGATCGACGAGGGAACCCTCGGCCGCCCGTACTACGCCAAGGCTTCGTGGCTTCGCCGCCAGGGCATTCCGATGCTCGGCAGCTGGTTCACCAACCCCGAACTCGCCGGCGGTGGACCGTTGGCCGACATCGGTGTGCACGTCCTGGACTACTCGCTGCACTTGCTGGGTGAGCCCAAGGTGTTGGCCGTCTCCGCTTCGACCCACTCCGAACTCGGCCCGCGCGGCCTCGGCGGCAACGCGAGGTATACGGCGTCGAACTCCAGCCATAAGTTTGAAGTGGAGGACTTCGCCTCCGCGTTCATCCGGCTGGAAGGCGGCGGAACCTTGATCCTCGAAGCGGGCTGGGCCACCTACCGTGACGAGCGGGATCTGATGGACTTCACGGTTTACGGGACCGACGGCGGAGCGGACTTGCGCTCGGTGGGCGCCTCCGAGAACCCCGTCGCAGACGTGCACATTTTCACCGAGAAGGACGGCCAGAATGCCGACTTCGAGGTAGTGGCCGAACCCGGAAAGGCGCACCAGGCCGTCGTCGACGATTTTGTTGCTGCCGTCCGCGGCGGCGAGACCGTGTGGGGAAGCCACGACGGATCGCTTGCCCTCAGCCGGGCGCTGGTGCTCGACGCCTGCTACAAATCCGCCCTTGAACAACGTGAAGTGGTGCTCTGACATGTCTGATACGAAACTGAAGATCGTCGTCTGGAACGAAGGCGTCCACGAGGCCCGCAACGAGCCCGCCACTATCGGCGAGATGTACCCGGAAGGGATCCACGGCGCCATCGCCGCCGGGCTCCGGGGCTTTTACCCGGACTCTGAAATCACCACCGCTACCTTGGCTGATCCGGAACACGGGTTGTCCGAGGAAGCCCTGGCGCAGACGGACGTGCTGCTCTGGTGGGGCCACATTGCCCACGAGGAAGTCGCCGAGGAAGTGGTGGAGCGCGTGCAGCGGCATGTGCTCGGCGGCATGGGCTTGGTGGTGCTCCACTCCGGGCACTTCGCCAAGATCTTCACTCGCCTGTTGGGGACCACGTGCTCGCTCAAGTGGCGCAACGAGGGCGAACGGGAGCTGGTGTGGACCGTCAAACCGTCGCACCCGATCGCGGCCGGGATTGAAAGCCCGATCGTGATTCCGCAGCAGGAAATGTACGGGGAACTGTTCGATATTCCGGAGCCCGACGACCTGATCTTCATCAGCTCGTTCACCGGGGGAGAGGTGTTCCGTTCAGGCGTGACCTTCTCGCGCGGCAAGGGACGGATCTTCTACTTCAGCCCCGGCGACCAGGAATACCCGGTGTACCACCAGCCGCAGATCCAGAAGGTCATCGCCAACGGCGTGGGCTGGGTTGCGCAGCCGGGTGTCTTCCGCGAGGCGCCCGAGGTTTCCAACCCGTCGCGGGACTGGTTCGCCTAAGCCATGACAGTATCTCTTCCTGCTGGCCGTCCGTTGGGCGTGGCCGCTATTGGCTACGCGTTCATGGGGAAGGCCCACTCCAACGCGTGGCGGAACGTGGCCAGCTTCTTCGACGTCCCGGCCTTCGAGCAGCGTGTGCTGGTTGGTCGGGACGCCTCGGCGGTGGCCGAGGCCGCCCGCAAGTATGGCTGGGCGGAATCGGCGACCGACTGGCGATCCGTGATTGCGCGGGACGACATTGACATCGTGGACATCTGCGCTCCGGGCTGGATGCACGCGGAGATCGCTATCGCTGCGCTGGAAGCCGGTAAGCATGTGCTCGTGGAGAAGCCGCTGGCCAACACGTTGGAGGAGGCTGAGTTGATGACTTCGGCGGCAGCTTCGGCCCTCGAGCAGGGCGTGCAATCGATGGTCGGGTTCAACTACCGGCGCGTCCCGGCGCTCGCCTTGGCCCGCGAGTTGATCGCCGAAGGCCGTCTCGGAACCGTTCGGCACGTCCGTGCCGCCTACCTGCAGGACTGGCTATCCGACGTCGAAACCCCCATGAGCTGGCGGCTCCGGAAGGAGACCGCCGGCTCCGGGGCGCTGGGCGACATCGCTTCGCACGCGATCGACCAGGTCCAGTACCTGACCGGCCAGACCGTCACCGAGGTGACCGGGACGCTGCGGACCTTTGTTGCCGAACGGCCCGGTCCGTCGGGCCTTGAGAACGTGACAGTGGACGACGCCGCGTGGACCACTTTAGGGCTGACCGGCGGCGCGAGTGCCTCCGTGGAAGCGTCACGGGTGGCTACCGGACAGAAAAACTCCCTGAAAATTGAGATCTATGGGTCTTTGGGTTCGCTGACGTTCGACCTGGAGAACCTGAACGAGCTCGGCTTCCTGGACGCTACGTTGCCCGTGCGGGAGCAGGGGTTCCGGCGGATCCTGGTCAACGAGCCTGAACACCCGTACCTCGAGGCATGGTGGCCGCAGGGGCACATCATTGGCTGGGAGCACACGTTCACGCACCAGATCCGGGACTTCCTGTCCGCGATCCGCGATGGTGAGTCGCCGTCGCCGTCGTTCGAGGACGGGCTGCAGGTCCAGCGGGTGCTGGCCGCCGTCGAAGAGTCGGCGCGGAACAGAAGTGTGGTGACGGAGGTCCGACAACGGGTTGCCGTCGGTTAACCGGCAAGGGCCGCGACCCTTGAGGGTCGCGGCCCTTGCGGGCGGACTGCTACTTGATCAGTGCTGCTGCCTGCTCCATGAGGTCGCTGGCGGTGGCGACACCGTTGGCTTCAGCACCCTTGCCGGACGCCGTTGCGGAAATCAGCACCCCATCCTTGATGGCGTAAGCCATGTAGGTGGTTTGTGCCGAGCCGCTGGCCGTCGACATTTCGGTCTTGTAGGCCACGGTTCCGGGAACTGCATTGATGCCGTCGAACTTTTCAGTGGAGACGTTCATCGACTGACCGGACATGGTAAGTGTCATCTTCGAGCACTTCTCAACCTCGGCGCCGCTCTTGTCGATGCTGTCCTGAAGCTTCTGCTTCTCGAGCCCGGACGTCAGAGTCACCATTGTCATGACCCCTGATGCAGCGTCCAGATCTGCACCGGCGGCTGTTGTCGAACCGGCGAGGGTTTCAGTTCCGCCCAGCGTTGCAAGGTCCTTGCACTCAGCCGGTTCAATGGTGAACATGCTCATGAGCGCCTTAATGGGGTTCTCCTGGGCGAGTTCCTCGCTGGAAGCAACAGTCAATTCCTTGCCCGACTTCGGCTTGATCTGCTTGACGAGTTCAACGAGCTCGTCGTTGGTGTACTGCTTGGCGGCGGTGGGCGTGGGTGACGCCGTAGCCTCCGGCGAAGCGCTATTCGTGGAGCCCGTTGACCCACCACAACCTGTCAATGCCATCACTACCAACGCCGATATTCCGACGCTCTGCAGCGCAAACTTCTTCACTCTATTTCCCCCATTGGGTCTGCATTTACTGCCGGGGATTCCCAGCTGAGATAAGACTATCGGTCGCGAGGGTGTGTGCCCGTTCGCCCAGTAAGTTGCCGACCGTGATCCCTACTAATGGAAGAGAACGTAGAAGACGATCGCCAGTGCGGGGAAAAGCGCCTGGCCAATAGCGCTGGCAAGGAGACGCTTCTCCGAAGCCCTTCAAGAGAAGATGGTGTGCATTATCTAGAAGAGACTCACAACAAACTCTTCGATCCTTTCGAAGATCTCGGATTGCGCCGTCTGGGAAGCACGCCAATCGTTGTGAATCTGTAGGGAATGATCGGCCCCCGGCACTTCAATAAACGTGCCGTTAGTCTCCTCCAGTCGTCCTCCGTCCCAGAGTTTGTCCTCTGATCCACCGATGAACAGGTCAGACTTGGGGGTGGCAGCGATCGTGCTTCTCACTGAGGCATCGGTGAGGAGTGGTGTCAACCAGATGCCCGGAGTCAATGTCTCTTCGGCCCAGGGGATGCAAAGAGTGCTGAATGACTTGGCCACGATAAGCCGCTTATGCGCTTCGGGTGATTCCGCGAAGGCTTGCTGGGCGGCCATGGCAGCGAATTCGTGAGGATTAGCACTTGGAGAATCTTCGGGAGTCCATTTGACAGCGTGTACATGCCATCCCAAGGCGCCGAGCATCTCGCCTATCCAAAAGAGGACAGGCCCTTCCACCGGGTAACCGGAGCCAGGCAGCATTACAGCTACTTTGTTGGTTTCCGGATTATCCGTTGCGGCTCTTGCCCAAGTGAAGGATTTCATAGTGCATGCTACTGCTCGGACTGACGGGCAAATTCCACTCCCGCGTTATCGGTCACCGAGCTTCATCCCTTCTTGATCACGGGAGATGCTCCCTGCAGGCACATGGAAATGGCCATACCGGCGCAAGCAGAGATACATCCCCACGAAGCTGGCCACACCTAGGACCGGGGCGGCCCAGCCAACCACCGGCGAGTCGCGCAGGAGTATGGCAATTACCGAAAAGGCCATCGCCGCTACCGTGATCGCCGGGCTTTCACGGACCTTTTCGCGGCGGACACGGGAGCCCATCTGGCCGTAAAAGAAGCCAACCATCAGCGGAAAGGCGGTGAAAACGCAAGCCACAATCAGAAGCCAAGGCATAGCTATCGTCGTAGCAGCGCCGATTGTCAGGCCGTAAGAGGCGGCTAAGACAAGCCAGTAGCTGTTTGCACCATTTCGCGTCCTGACCACCATTTATGCACCGTGTCCTTTCTACCTCCGGCCTCAGAGCGATGAATAGCTATTTGGCCTGCCGTCTGTAAGCCACGTAGGTGGCAACCATCCCCACAGCCGCGGCGAAAGACAGCCACGCCGCCAACGGATTACTGAAGTACGCGATGCCGGCTGCAATCAGGAGCGCGGCAGCCGCAGTAAGGGTCAATAGCTTCATCGCCTCAGGATGCACCACCAAACGGCACTCATGAGTAGCACGACAGGAAATGAGTGGTCTTTTGGGGTTCTCTAGGTGCTCGCCAAGCCGAAAATGAGTGGTTTCAACAGCTGTCTAGGTGCTGAACCGGTCTCCCCCTGTCGAAAACGGCGGCCCGTGATGAAGCGGGGTGGGCAACTCCGCTCCACCACCTAGACGGCCGCGGGTCACCACCTAGATGACCACAAATCGCCACCTAATTTTGGCAATCCACCACCTAGTTTTCAAACTTTGGTCCTGTGCAAGCAATTCCATTCAGTTAGATGCCGATAGGTGCGGTGTTCACCGCAACCAAATTTGGATGCAAAAGTATCCAATTACATCGGAGGAAATTTGAAGAAGAATCTCTTGATGTCCACAAGGGTGGTCTTGGCCACGACACTGAGCGCTTGTCTCTTGGCAGCCGGTCTGGGTCCTGCCGTGGCCGATGACCACCGGGGTGGTTCACGTGCGATCGAACACACACGGTCGAATCCGTGGAGGGGCGACGCCGAATCGCCCGTCGCGACCGTACCGGTTGCGGGCACTGAAATAGTTACAACCGACGAACAATCGCAAGACAGCATCTCGGTATCGCTTCCCGGGACGCCTTCGCTTCCCGACGACGTGGATCTAAGCGGAGTACCGGCTGGGCTCTTTCATGGCGAGGATGCTCCCCTGGTGAGCACAGCGCTGCCCGCGGCATCGGTCACCGCCTACGCAACTGAGTATGGAAGTCAGTCCATCATCAGCGTCGAGGGTGACGCGGCGCCCCACGAGTATCGATTCGATTTGGATCTTCCTTCAGGAGCGTCAGCAGAAGTGAACGCTGACGGTTCTGTTCGGATCGTCGACGCCACCGGCAAACCGCTGGGTCTTGTGCAGGTTCCGTGGGCATACGATGCCAACGGGGCGAAGGTGCCCACATCGTTCTCCCTGGTAGGTTCGCAGCTCGTCCAAACGATCTCCCATGATGCCTCTACGGCCTACCCGATTAAGGCGGATCCAAGCATTCAGTGGATTCCGTGGCCGGTGCTCGCCGTCTGGGGTGCGGAGATAAAGGCCTTCAGCTCCATTTCAGTCGCCCTCGCGGCCGGCGGGGCATGGGCGGGATGTACCTTCACGCGGCTTTCCGGAGCCTGGGCGAAGATTGTGAGTCAGATCTGTACGGTAGTCGGTATTGCCGGCGTCAAAGGAGTCGTCGATGCTGTCGCTTCAGTATGGGGGCCTTCGTACATCAATAGCGGCACGTGTTACGGCGTTCCGCTGTACAACCCCCGGGGTGGCTTGGCAACCATGCCAGCCCGGGATTGCTGGTAGCAGAGGTGCTGCTTTGACCAGGGAAAAACCATGAAATGGTACCGGTACGTTCATCCAGCAATTTTCGTTGCATCGTTCATGCCGCTCGTGTTCTCATGGGTTCCGTTTTGGCAAGGCGTCGCTATACCGCTGGTCGCACTAATCCCCTTTGCAGCCAACGAAATCTGGCTTTCCCGAAAGGACAGGAAGCCGTCTGGTGGTAAGGCCCCGTAGGCATCCTGGCGGCGAACCCCCGGCACACGGGTCTTTGACCGGCGCCGGGGGTTTGCCCGTCTGAATTGCTTGAGCCACCTAGACGAAGTCTTTTTCACCACCTAGACGAAGCCAAAAAGCCCCTAAATTGGCCCGATTCACCACCTAGTTTTCCGATTCCACGCTGGGGTGACCAAAACCGCCCGTAGGGTCGGTTCAACGAACACATTCCAGCGCAACACTTTGGGGGAGTGCCAACAGATGACAACCACACCAGAGAGAGACACCGATCCCGTTCTGCAGACTTTGGAGGGAACGGAGCTGCCCGTGGTCCAGCGGGACGTCCACGGATTTCGCCTGTATGACCGGCTCATCGCCAACCAACCGACTGAGATTCCCGAGATCCTGGCCGCTGCGCGCCAGACCTCCGGGTCAATCCTTGAGCTGGCGCCCGGTTCCGGCCGCTTCACACGGAGTCTAAATCCCTTGGGGAGGGAAGTGTCCGCGGTGGAGCTGAACCTGCCAGAGTCCCAGCCGGAAGACACATATGGTTGCGTCATCCTCGGATCAAGTTACGCGACGCTCCTCGAGTCCCACCGCAGGCGACTGCTCTTCCGCTTTGCTAACCGGTGCTTGGCGTCTGATGGCCTTTTCCTGATGACAGTGCTGAACGCAGATCACCGCTACGAGCCAGGATCCACCAACAGCGGCGCCACGATATCGCAGTTGGACCAGGACTCCTTCCTGGTCACGGTTGAACGTCGGGATGCCCTTAACGGCGCACGGCACGTGAGTCTGAGCCACATCAGCTTTAACGAGCACGGAACCTACCGGTCGTCTGAGTACACGAGCGATATCGCCTTCGTGAGCACCGAGCTCATCGAAGAAGAACTCAACGCTGAGGGTCTCAGCGTTTTGGAACGTCGGCCCATCAAGGTTGACCCCGAAACTGCTGGCATTGAAGCGCTCAACCTTTGGGTGTGTGCCCGGAATCAACAGGGCCAGACAGAAGTAAAGGATCGTCCATGAGCAACAAATCGATGAGCTGGCTAATCCTGGCCATGGTCCTGGGATTCTATTCCCTGTACGTCTTCATTTCCGGTGCCAACGACTCCGTTTGGTCGCTCATCACCGGCGTCGTTTGCGCCCTCGCTGCCTGCACAGCGTACTGGCGATCCAGATCGGAACGCAGAGCGGACCGCGGCTGACAATGCCGCGGTCCGCTTTGACGGTAGGAAGCTACTTGAGCTTTGGACCCTTTCCGGGGCCTTGACCATGGTCCGAGACCACCATCGCCGACCCACCTCCGCGACGCGTCGGCTCGGCAACCGCGGTGAGCTTCCCGCCGTCGCCGAATTCGATGGCGGTCGCCGCGCCTATCTCGGCTTGGGAAGTGAACGCGTCACCTGCCGGCATCAGGTTGTGACCCTTCGCCTTCAGCGCCGGGCCGTAGGCATCAATGAACGCCGGCTCCGAGCTGACTGTGGTGCCGTTCCTCGGCGCTGCACGGGGTGCCGCGATGGCCTCGGAGACGGTCATGCCCAGGTCAACCCGGTTGATGATGGTTTGCAGGACAGTCGTGATGATGGTGGAACCGCCCGGCGAACCCAGAGCAAGGAACGGCTTGCCTTCGTCCAGGATGATGGTGGGCGACATGGAAGACCGCGGCCGCTTCCCTGGCTGAATACGGTTCGGATCAGCGGCGTCGTAAACGGTGCTGAAGTCGGTCAGCTCGTTGTTCAGGAGGAACCCACGGCCGGGAACAACGATTCCGGAGCCGCCCGTCTGCTCGATGGTCAGCGTGTACTCCACCACGTTGCCCCACTTGTCCGCAACCGTCAGATTGGTGGTTGAAATGTTCTCGGTATCGGACTCCTTGGCGTGCGGTGCCGCCGAAGTGGGGCACGCGCCGTCGTAATCCGTGACGTCGCCCGGGGCGACCGGCTTCTTGGCTGCCTTCGCCGGATCGATCAAGCAGGAGCGTTCCTTGCCGAAGGCAGGGTCCAGCAGTGCACTGGTTGGAACCTGCACAAACGCGGGATCACCGACATACGCGCCACGATCGGCGAATGCCAACGAACTGGCTTCGAAGTAGTGGTGCAGCGCGTCCGTCGGCTTCATCTCGGACAGATTGAACGGTTCAAGGATGTTCAAGGCTTCGCCGACCGTGGTTCCGCCGCTGCTCGAGGGTGCCATGCCGTAGACGTCATAGCCGCGGTATTTCATGTGCGTGGGGTCCTGATCCACAGCAACGTAATCCGCCAGGTCCTGTGCGGTCATGAAACCAACGGGAACGGGCAAGGTGGGCTTGGCAACTTTAGGCGGCGCCTGCACGGTATTGACGATGTCGGCAGCAAGCTGCCCGCCGTAGAAGGCGGCAGTGCCTTCCTCGGCAAGGAGCCGATAGGTCGCCGCGAGATCGTGGTTCTGGAAGACACTTCCGACGGCGGGAGCGTCACCACCGGGAAGGAACAGATCCTTGGTGGAGGAGAAGTTGCTGAAACGGGCCTGGTTATCCTCGGTTTGTTGGCGGAATGTCTCGTCCACCACGAAACCTCGGGTCGCCACCTTGATGGCGGGCTTCAGCGCATCTCCCAGACTCAGGGTGCCCCAGCGTTCCAGCGCCCGCTCCCACGTGGCAGGCGTGCCGGGGACGCCGACGGATACGCCGCTGGTCACCAGTTGTGGGGTGAAGTCGTACGGCTTGCCGGTGCTTGGGTCGATGAAAGCATCGTTAGGCATCGCCGCGGGGGCGGTTTCCCGGCCGTCTATGGTACCGACTTGGCCGGTCTTGGCGTTGTAGAAAACGAAGTAGCCGCCGCCACCGATGCCCGCGCTGTAGGGTTCGGTGACTCCGAGGGTCGCCGCCGCAGCAACGGCGGCATCGGCAGCGTTTCCGCCCTTCTTCAAAACCTCGATGGCGGCTGCGGATGCTTCAGGATCCACGGTGCTCACGGCCCCGCCGTAGCCGGTTGCTGTCGCTGTTTTCTCCGTTTGACGGGGATCAGCGAAAGCCGGATTGGCGATACCCAGGCTTGTAGCGCCCAGTGCGAAGGCTGCTGTGACAGCGGCCAGCTGACGTCTCACATGAGTCATGGTTTCTCCCAGAATTTTCCCAGACGATGATGTGGCGAACGGTTCGGCCACCCTACCCCGGGGGTTCTGCGAGGGACAAAGGTTGATTCTTGAAGCAGCGACGGCGGCTCAAGCCTGCGCTGGGTTCTTCCGGCCGGTCATTGCGCGAATTCCTGCACCAGCCAGCCCAATGCCCACGGCGAGCAACAGCGTTTGGCCGGCACCGCCGTCGGGCCCCAAAGCGGCGGTGAGGACCTGCTGGCCCATGAGGACCATCTCGGTGACATCCCCGGCGATCGCGCGGGTCGCCAACACTGACTGGACCGCGGTGAAAACGGCCGGGATCACCCACAAGAACGCGAGGTCCAGAACCCAGACGATAGTGCGGCGGGCGGGTTTGAGACCGCACCAAGCCAGTGCGCAACCCACCAGGACAGCGGGGATCCAGTGGGCTATTGTCGGGACTTCGAGGGGCATGTTGCTTCGCCCCGCAACGCCGATGACCCACTGTACTGCCCAGGATGTGAAGGGGACGGCGACGAGTCCGACCCCCAGAGCGGTAGCAGCACGAGACGTCGAGCCGATCAGGAGCTGCGCCACGATACTGGCAGCAATCGAGAGGGTGACGCAGGCAAGCAGGCCGAAGTAGTAGAAGTCCGTCAGCTTCCCGCCGGCGAGACCGTCGTTGAGCACTGTAAAGGACTGCGCTGTTGCCACCACCTGGACCATTAAGACGCCGACAACCGCGCACCACATCGCAATGGCCCGGCGGGCCGGATTCCAGAGCCGTACCGCCAAGCCAGCGAGGGCGCCGCCGGTGGTCAGGAGCGCGACCAGGGTGAGGATCTCATACTGACTCAACGGCAGCAGCGCCAGCGGCATCTGATCCGGCATCACCGGGGAAGCCCAGAGGTTCTGCAGCGGCAGCTTCGCGCCAGTAATCCACCAGGGGAGCAGGCCAAGTGCTCCAGCAAGGGTTCCGATCAGCAACGCGACTGCAGCTTGGACGCTCGCCCTGCCCGGATGGCTGGCCGACGGCGGCGCGTGTTCCGTTGCGTGCTGGGCGTGGCTCACGGAAGCTCCTTGGTATCGGGGATTGCGCGGCGGGCTGGGCCCGGGTAAGAGAGTCAAACCGTATACTACATTGATTGGATTAAGTGGACCTGAATGGTGATTTCTTCAATAAGCGATTAATGAAGAAGCAGGTGCTGGGGCTGCGTGACTTAGGGGAAGATGCCGTTGGCGGAAGCCGGAAGAAGGACGAATTCGGCGGTCCCGCGGGGTGCGCACGTTTTTGTTGATGAATCCAAGTCGAAAGCGTATTTTGTTGCCGCCACCGTGGTAGCCCCGGAGGCCCTCACGTCTGCAAGGCGAGCAATATCGGATTTGCGCCGCGCGGGCCAGCGCAGCGTTCACTTCAAGAGCGAGAGCGACAGTTCAAGGAATGCTTTCCTGAGAGGTGCGATTCGAGCTGGGCTGAGGGTTCGTCTTTATGTTGCTCGTGGCCTCCCCGACAAAGTTGCCCGGCCTTTGTGCCTGGAGCGCCTAATGGAAGACCTTGTTTCGGGTGTGGCTGCCAGGCTGGTGTTGGAAAGCGACGCGTCGTTGGAGCAGGCAGACCGTCGCATTATTGCGCGGCACCTTCGGGAAAACGAGAGTGGTGGTTCGTTGCGCTACATGCACTCCCGGCCCCACGAAGAACCTCTTCTCTGGGTGAGTGATGCAGCGGCTTGGTGTCACCAAAAGGGTGGCGATTGGATTCGTAGGTCAGCCCCGCTGGTGGAAGAAATCATCCCTTGCGTTCCTTAAATACCGCAGGTCCGGCTCGTCATACCATCCGGAAGACTGCCAGACCCACTTCGCAGGGCTACTGCCCATTGCACTCATCATCTTACCGCAATTGCCGGATTGGGGTATTGCTGGTTGCGCACAGCCCAGCACCAACATGGTGTACTAAACAACCAGCCGCAGCGGCCTTTGCCCCAGCTGCACAGTGATCTCCTGCCCCCACGAAGCCGTCAGCCGGTCGTCCTCCATGCCATCGCCGAACACCACCAGCTGGTCCGATGCCACGGTGATCCGCAGCGTTTCGCCTGCTTCCAGCACACCTTCGGTCAGTGAAGCGCCCGTGACCGGTGACGGCCATGCCTCGCGGACAAACCACGCCAGCCGAGGATCGGTGGGTGCGGGCAGCGTCCGACCGCCGCGTTCCAGGGCAATGGAAGCGCACCATCCCGTGGCGCCCGTCCCGGTGGAAACGATGAGGCCCGACGACGACTGCCGCTCAGTCTGTCCGCCTGCCTGGGTGAAACTCGGGGCGGTCAGGGTGTACTTGGCCGACTGGTGCGAGGCGTGCCCGACGAAAACTTCGTTCAGCGCCGAAAGCTGCTGACCGTCGTCGAGCGTTGCTGTCACCGTGGTGAGGGCCTGGCAGCGAAGCCGCCCAACGTCGCCGGAAGCCAGAAGGGCGGCAGCCGCGGCAGGGGTGTGCCGCACCAGTACGCCCGGGTTCGCGCCGGGTTCTGGATCGATGCCGATCACAGGCTGCCCATTCAGATACTTGGCGACGTTCGCCACCAGCCCGTCCTGCCCCACGACGGCGATGATGTCTTCGTCTGTCAGCAGGAAGCGGCTGAGGTCCGCACGTTCCACTTCGGCATGCCGCCAATCCGCCGGAATGGATGCCCGCACGGCCGTGAGTGCGGAAGTGAGGCGCTCGTGCCGGTCCTGAACGTCCTGGAGGCTGCGGCCACGGGTGCGGAGGAAGAACTCCGCCTGGCCCCGGGTGGCGTGCCGGTCCAGCAGTTCCTGGAGCTCGGTGCGCCGGTGGACGATGACGATGCGCGGTGTTGCCATGGTGCGACCTTACTTGGTGGTTTCGGTGGTGGCGGTGTCCTTGAACAGCCCGGCGAGTGCTCCGCTGAGCAGGTCCGGGGTGATGGTGAGGTTCCCGATGTTTGGCAGGCTTCCGGCTGCGTCCTTGAGGGCCAAGGCCAGGAGGGTGGTCTGGTCCATGCCGCTGTAGACCTCCATGGTGGCAGCTTCGCGGGCGGCTGCCGCTTCACCCACCAGGCGAATCTGGTTGGCCTCCGCAGCGGCGCCGATTCCCTGCCGTTCAGCGGAACCTTGAGCTTCGATCAGCCCGGCAGCTGCCTTCTCCTCGGCGGCGCGGCGGGCGTTTGCGCCTTCCTGCGCCACCAGGTTCTCCCTGCGGACGGCCAGTTCGATCTGGCTCGCCATTTCGTTCTCGGAGATGGTGCGTTCACGTTCGACGGCGACTGCCCGCCTTTCGTACACGGCCCGGTCCGCTTCGGCTTGGAGCTGCTCGCGGACAGGGGTCTGCAGGGCACGTTCGACCTCGGCTTCGGGCCGGACGGCGAGGACCTGGACGCCCAGGATCTCGATGCCGGTGGATTGCAGCCTTGCGTCGGCGCGGAGGGCATCAGTCAGGACGAGACGGAGCTGGCTGACTCCGCGTTCCAATGCCTCGGCGAGCGTGGTGGTGGCGATCTGGTCGATCGCGTGGCTTTGGCACAGCTGGCCGATGATCGTGGATACCTGCTCGCGACCGGTCGCGGGGGCCTTGGCTGCGGTTTGAAGTCCGAAGTCGAGGCGGGTGGAGACCGCAACGGGGTCGATGAAGCGGTAGGTCACGTTGGCCTGGACGCTGACGTCCTGGTGGTCCCGGGTGATCGCGTGGAAGAGAGTGGGCAGTTCCTGGTCGTCCACTGGGACTTCGCTGAGCACTGAGTTCGCGGGGCGGAAGAAGAATGCCTGGCCGACTCCCTGGTGCTTGACCGCACCCTTCTGCAGGTGCACGACGTAGCCCGTGGGGCTGCCGAGGAAGTGGCTGATCCAGGGGTAGCGCTTGATGGTTGCCATGATGTTTCGCCTCTTTCGTTTAGTTCTCGTCACTTTGACGATAATCAAACTCTAGGTAGACGCGATCATTATTGTCAACATGACGATAACTCCCCTAGGATTGCTTCATGCCTTCAAATCATCCGGCGCCTGAGCGCTTTCCGGTGACTGTCGACGTCGTCGCCCTTACCGTGCGCGACGGCGAGCTGCACGTCCTGCTCATCACGCGCCTCATCGAGCCCTTCCGCGGCAAGCTTGCGTTGCCTGGCGGCTTCGTCCTCGCGGGCGAGGACTTGCTGGAGGCGGCGGTCCGTGAATTGGCGGAGGAGACCGGCGTCGAACGCTTGCCTGGGCACCTCGAGCAATTGGGGAGCTATGGGCCCAGGGGGCGTGACCCCCGCGGTGATGTGCTCACTGTCGCGCACCTGCTCCTGGCGCCCGACTTTCCGGTGCTTGCGGCCGGCAGCGACGCCGAGCAGGCGGCTTGGTATCCCGTCCGGGAGGTTCTCAATGGCCAACTGGAACTGGCCTTCGATCACGCAAAAATCCTCGACGACGCGCTGGAGCGGGCCAAGTCGAAGCTCGAATACTCACCCTTGGGCGCGGCATTTTGCGGTGAGGAATTCACCATTGCCCAGCTCCGCGCCGTCTACGAGGCCGTATGGGGCACGCGCCTCGATCCGCGCAACTTCCACCGAAAAGCGACCGGGACGCCCGGTTTCCTGGAGGACACCGGCCGCATGACAGCGGGCGACGCCGGCCGCCCGGCCGCGCTGTTCAGGCTCGCTCCCGAATCGCGTCCGACGGCGGGCCACCCCGCCCGTGCGGTGCTGAACCCGCCGCTGATGCGCCCCCGCCCCTAACCCCCGCCGGGCCCCACGGGCGGGAGTTTTTGTACAGATAACGCACTTTAGAGGCCCTTTTAGGCGCGTTATCTGTACAAAAACGCGCCGGGAGGGGGGTCTCTCGTGTCCGTGAGCCGGAGCGAACTCCGGATGCAACGCGCCGGGGAGTGGGTGCTGGACAGGCGCCGCGAAACGGTAGTAAGTTTCCTGACGAACTACTACGCCAAAGGAGGATGCACGCCTATCATGATGCTATGTACGGACCGCTCGCGGGAAAGATTGGTTTGGATCCTTTTCCACGGGGGTACGTAAGAAATATGGAGATGAATTTCTCCAACCGGTGCCCGTTGGCATGGGTGGCGCTCCACATGGTGTGGGGTACCAGCGGACGCCTTCCTGAATAGACAAACAGTTATTGAAAGGGATGCGTAGCTCAATGAACACACTCCTCATAATCGCAGGTGTAATCGCGATCATCTTGCTTCTTGTAGGCGGTCTGAACCAGGCCCTTAGTTTCCTGCTGTGGGTAGGAATTATCCTGCTCGTGCTGGCACTTATTGGTTGGGTCGTCGGCAGGGGCCGGTCTCGCGTATGACAACTGATCCAAGCGAAGTTGCCGGTTTTTCCCAGGTTCGCGATGGAACCACCACCCCTGGCCATCCCATTCCCAGGGAGCCGGGGGTGCCAGAAACCAGCGGTCCGGGAGATGCCGGTGACGCATCGTCGGGAAGTCAGGATGACGCCGTCGATGCTGGTCCCAGCGAATCTGCCAATCCACCCGGGCCGGCAGAAGAAAAGGATGAAAAGACCGCGGACAACCGTGGTCTGACAACCGAGACCAATCCAACGGATTGATCGGATCAGCGGGCGGCGGACGGGAGATATCCGGTCCGCCGCCGCGCTTCTTTTGGAAACTGTGGCACTAATTGCTGAACGTCGTCACTTAGCGATTGGGGTAGAAATGAGAATCGGCTCAATCCTCGGGCTATTCGTCGTTGTTTGGCTCATTATCGGGGCAGTAGCCGCCGGCCAGAGGGGATACTACAGCGCCCCGCCCGCCCAATGCTCGCAGGTGGCCACGATTGCCTTGAATATTGTTGCCGGCCCACTCAATTACACGGGTTTGAATCCCCAGGGCGGATGCGAGATACCGAAGCCGTCATGAGAAACACCCCGCAGTTCCGCACGGTGGCACTGACCTTCCTGCTGATCGTTGCCGCGCTGCTGGCTGGCTGCTCACAGAGGCCCGCCGCCGACTCCTTGGAAGGACCTGCCAAAGAAGTGGCTTCCGCCGTGCGCGCGGCCAGCCTTGCGCTGGACCTCAGGATTGCGGACAGCACGACGGCGGCCGCCGCATCCACCACTGCTGACGACATGCTGGGCGACGTCGAATCCGCCACGGATCACGTCCACCGGCTCTCAGCGCAAACCCAAGAGGAAAGCATGCTCCGGAACGACGTCCTGGCCGCGTTTTCTTCTGTTTCCCGGGCGCTCCTGCACGCGCGCGATGCTCTCTCCCCGACCTCCGGAGTCTCCGATGATGCGCAGGGTCGCGCCGAACTTTCCACCGTGCAGGGTGAACTCCGCGTTGCCACGGATCAACTCGACAACCTCATGACCAAGGCCGGCATCCAGTGAAACGGCTCCTCGGTGTTGCGCTCGGCATCCTGACTGCGATCGGGGGCTTTGTCGACATCGGGGACCTTGTGACCAATGCCGTGGTGGGCTCGCGGTTCGGGATGTCGCTGGCTTGGGTAGTGCTGGTGGGTGTTGTGGGTATCTGCCTCTTCGCCAATATGTCCGGCCGGGTGGCTGCGGTCTCCGGCCGGGCTACCTTCGAGGTAATCCGGGAGCGACTGGGTGCGAGAGCCGGATTGGCCAATCTGGGAGCGTCGTTCCTTATCAATGTCATGACAGTAACTGCCGAAATCGGCGGCATTGCCCTGGCGCTCCAATTGGCCAGTGGCGTGGCCTATCTGCTTTGGGTTCCTTTCGCCCTGCTGGCCGTGTGGCTTGTGGTGTGGCGGGTCAAGTTCAAAATCATGGAAAACGTCACCGGGCTTGTTGGATTGTCCTTGGTGGTGTTCGCGGTGGCCCTGTTCCTGCTGAAACCCGACTGGGGTTCGCTGCTCGGACAAGCTTTGCCCCCGGCGGTACCTGAAAGCGAGAGTGCCGGAACCTACTGGTACTACGCCATTGCATTGTTCGGTGCCGCGATGACGCCCTATGAAGTGTTCTTCTTCTCCTCGGGAGCAGTCGAGGAACGCTGGAAGATCAAGGACTTGGCGCAGTCGCGTATCAATGTCCTCCTGGGTTTCCCGCTGGGAGGGTTTCTGTCCATAGCGATCGCCGGGTGCGCCGCCGTCGTTCTTCTGCCTGCCGGCATCAGCGTCACGTCGTTGTCGCAGGTGGCGCTTCCCGTCGCTCAGGCCGGTGGCCAGCTCGCCCTGGCGGTGCTGATTCTGGGCATAGTTGCGGCAACGTTCGGGGCGGCCTTGGAGACGACGCTTTCCAGCGGATATACCCTGGCGCAGTACTTCGGCTGGTCTTGGGGCAAGTTCCGTAGTCCCGCCCAGGCCGCCCGTTTCCACGTGTCCATGATCGTGGTGCTGTTGGCTGGCGTCGCGGTGCTGGCGACGGGCGTCGACCCCATCCTGGTCACCGAATACTCAGTCGTCTTTTCGGCAATAGCCCTTCCACTGACCTACCTGCCGATACTCATCGTGGCCAACGATCCGCAATACATGGGCAAGCACGTCAACAGCCGGGCGGTGAACATCGCAGGGGTGATCTACCTGTTCATCATCCTGCTGGCATCCTTGGCCGCCATTCCATTGATGATTGTCACAGGAGCCGGAGCATGAGCAAGAACAAGCGCGTCCAGCCACAGGAAATACACGCCGCACCCCAGTTGGCGGGGCTGGTGCTCGATGCCCAGCTGCACTTGCTGGACAGGCAGGTATTGGACGTCGACGGCGTCCCTGTCACCACTGTTGACGACATCGAGTTGAGTGGTCCGGAAGCCAACGAAAAGATCCCCGAAGGAACGGCCGGTCCCCACATCACGGCGCTGCTCACCGGACCGGTCCTGGGAACGCGCATCTTCGGCGGCAGGCCGCCGTCGAGCCGTTTGATCCGCATCCCCTGGAAAGTGGTGGCGGACGTGGACACGGTACTGACATTGGGTGTGCGCGCAGATTCAATGGATGCCTCGTGGGTGGAGCGGTGGCTGCGAACCCACGTCATTGCCAGGATTCCTGGAGGCCGCCATGAACCTTAACGATCTGCTGGCCAGCGAGGTGGTGGATGCTACCGGGCAGCGATTGGGCGAAGTCTCGGACTTCCGTTTCGTGTTGGATGCTGCGGGCGGCCAGCTCTTGAGCCCAGCCAGGCTGGTGGGCATTGTGGTGAGCCCGCGGACGGCGGCGTCGTTCCTTGGCTATGAGCGGCAGGGCCTCACCCAGCCATGGCCGTTGGCCCAGCTGTTCCGGTGGTGGCATAGGGGTTCATTCCTGGTGCTCTGGGAAGACATCGCCGTGATGGGGCCAGGGGAGGTGGGGCTGCGGCCCGGCTTCACTGCCTACGACGCGCGGCTGACACGATAAAGCATATGGCGGCTAAATGCTAAGTTTACTGATAATTTCGTCAAAGGCATGGACATGCCACTAAGCATCCTTATAGGTTCGAAGTGTTCCATTAACACGTTCGCCGCATCGGAAAGGACACGTCACATGGACAAGCAGGACGCCACACCGGAAGAGGAAGTAGGGGGCTACGGCACTCCTACCGCAGAGCAGGAAACAGGCGGCGGCCAGGCCCAGCCCCGCGTCGAGGAAGACATCGACGAGGCCGCACTGGGAGAGGGAGCCGGCGCGCCGAACCTCAGCCACCTGGATCCCGAAGACTCGGACAGCTCAGGAGAGCCAGGCGCAGGCCGCTTTGGCGGGATCGACGAACAGTCCCACGCGGAGCAGTCGTCGCAGCCGGCAGACGCTGACGAACTGCCGGACGGCAGTGGCAACGACCTCCCGCAGGAAGAATCGCCCAACGACGATGACGAAGAGAACTTCGACGCCGGCTAAATAGCTTTGGCTGGCGCGCTTAGACTGGCGCGCCACTGGTTAAGCAGCCAGCCGGCTGGTGCGCCGCCGGGAATCACGAATCTGGAAACAGAGACAAGATCGAAGGAGCAAAACCCATGGCAACGGTTAACAAGTCAATTGACGTAGATGTGCCCGTGTCTGTGGCCTACAACCAATGGACGCAGTTCGAGTCCTTCCCGCAATTCATGAACGGCGTGGAGGCTGTGGAGCAGATCGATGACACTGCCCTGCACTTTTCCACGAACGTGGGCGGGGTCAAGCGGGAATACAACGCCCAGATCATTGAGCAAGTCCCGGACGCCTTGGTGAGCTGGGCCAGCGTTGACGGCCCACGCAACTCGGGAACGGTGAGCTTTGTGCCACTGGAGGATGGCCGGACCCGCGTCAACGTGGCCATCGACTGGGAGCCGGAAGGTCTTGCCGAAAAGGCAGGATCGGCGCTCGGCGTGGACGAGCTCCGGGTTGGTGCCGACCTGGACAAATTCAAGAAATTCATTGAGGCACAAGGACATGAAACCGGTGCCTGGCGCGGAACGGTGTCCGGGGGCGATGTGGATGACACAGGCGGAGCCCTTCTGTAAGTTTCAGCCCCAAGCGAGGGCCGGCCATTTCAACGGGCCGGCCCTCGCGGCATACTTGGAGCAAGCCGCAACGAGGGAGTTATGAGGGCCATGGCAACGTCCAGCAGCGTGGAAGCAGAGCAAAAATTCGACGCCGTGGAGTCCACTCCGCTTCCGACGCTGGAGACCATCGATGGCGTGGGAAGAGTCGGCGAACCAGTGAGCCATACGCTCGAAGCCACCTACTTCGACACGAGGCAGCTTGCCCTGGCCAGACACGGAATCACCCTTCGGCGCCGCACTGGAGGGCACGACGCGGGCTGGCACCTGAAACTTCCGCTCGGCCCCGGCAAACGCACGGAAATCCATGCTCCCTTAGGCAGCGAGGATGTTGTGCCGACGGAACTCATGGACCGGGTGCTCGCCTACACGCGGGCCAACGCAGTCTCGGTGGTGGCAACCTTGCACACGGAGCGCACGAGCTACGCCTTGTATGGAGGCCACGGAGAACGTGTGGCTGACTTTGTGGATGACCATGTCCGCGCCAACGTGACCTTGGGGGAGGCCCACGAGCTGCAATGGCGGGAGTGGGAGGTGGAACTGGCAGCCTCCGACGGCAAAGGTGATGCTCTGCTGGCCGACCTGACCCATCAGCTTTCCTCGGTCGGCGCGACTCCCAGTAAGCGGTCGTCCAAGTTGGCCACGGCTTTGGGCGGCCAATGGCCTACGCCCGGGAAAGCCGAGGAGAAGAAGGACAAAAAAGCCGCCAAAACCGAGGCATCCGTTCCAGTGCTCAGCTATCTGCGTACGCAGCTGGCCGGCCTGCTCCTCCAGGATGCCCACGTCAGATTGCACCGGGACGATTCCGTTCACCAGCTGCGGGCCTACACGCGGCGGATCCGCTCCGTCCTGCACAGCTACCGTGAGATATTTGAGCCCGAACCCGTTGCCGGACTCGAACAGGGATTGAAGTCGCTGGCGGAAACACTGGGCAGGTACCGTGACACGGAAGTCCTGCACGAACATCTCCGCGCTTCCCTGGATGAACTGCCCGAGGAACTTGTCCTGGGCCCACTGCACGCGGAGCTGGAGGAGCGTATGGAGGTCAGGGCCGACACCGCGAAGGCAGCCATTCAAGCGCGGTTGACCAGCCCGCACTACTTCCGGCTTCTTGATGACCTCGAGGCTTTCATCGACACACCACCCCTGACCGAAAAAGCCAAGGCGCCAGCCCGGAAAGCCACCGCGAAGCTCGTCAACAAAGCGGTCAAACGGCTCCACAAACGCCACGACGCGGCGGTGGCGGCCGCCGTCGGGCATTCACGCGACGAAGCCTTCCACAACGTGCGGAAGGCGGCGAAAAAGATGCGTTTCGCGGCAGCTGCTGCGGAAAGCGTCCATGGCAAGCGCGCTGCGAAGCTTGGCAAGGCTGCGCACAACGTGCAGTCGATCCTTGGGACCCGCCAGGACAGCGTGATGGCGCGCCGCGAGTTGCTGGATCTTGGCTCGGCAGCCGGTGCGGGGAGCGCGGCGTTCACCTACGGGGTGCTTTATGCCGTGGAAGGCACAGCATCGGATGCTGCGCAGCGGAAGTACCTGAAAAAGAGCGCCAAGGTGTTGAAGCTGCGGCTCAAGAAGTAGCCTGCGAGTCGGCCACGGCACTGGCACGCGGCAGAGCCCGGATTGCCCTCTAGTTGCCCACAGCAACCAGACGTAAACTGGCCTTCGGTTCACATCTAGGCTCGGAGACAGCATGCTCTGGAAGGTACTGGTTCGCTTCCTGCGGCCGCATCAGCGGCTGTTGGTCGCCGTCGTCGTTTTTCAACTGGCGCAGTCGATCGCATCCCTGTACCTGCCAACCCTGAACGCCGACATCATCGATAACGGCGTCGCCGCCGGGGACACGGATTACATTCTGCGGATGGGCGGCTTGATGCTCCTGATCACGCTCCTGCAGATTGCCTGCGCCGTGGTCGCTGTCTACTTCGGTGCCAAGGCTGCCATGGGGATGGGCCGCGATGTCCGTGACGCGATCTTCAGCAGGGTGGGCGAATTCTCGGAGCAGGAAGTCACCCGATTCGGCGCGCCGTCGCTGATTACCCGCTCCACCAACGACGTCCAGCAGGTGCAGCAGCTGGTGCTGATGTCGTGCACACTCATGGTCACGGCGCCGATGCTCAGTATCGGTGGCGTGATCATGGCGGTGCGCCAGGACGCCCAGCTGTCGTGGCTGATCGCCGTGTGCGTGCCGGTGCTGCTGGTTGCGGTGGGCCTGATCGTCTCGCGCATGGTGCCGCTGTTCCGCAAAATGCAGGTCCGGATCGACGCCGTCAACCGCGTCCTGCGCGAGCAGCTCACCGGCATACGGGTGGTGCGGGCGTTCGTGCGCGAGGACATGGAAGTGTCCCGTTTCGGGCGGGCGAACGACGACGTCACGGACGTTGCGCTGCGGGCCGGCCGGTTGATGGCGCTCATGTTCCCTGTGGTCATGCTGGTGATGAACGTGTCCAGCGTGGCGGTGATCTGGTTCGGCTCGTTCCGGATCGAGGACGGCTCCATGCAAGTAGGAACCCTGATTGCGTTCCTGAGCTACCTCATGCAGATCCTCATGTCCGTCATGATGGCAACCTTTATGGCGGTCATGATCCCGCGTGCCTCCGTCTCCGCCGACCGCATCGGCGAGGTGCTGGAGACCGACTCCAGTGTCCGGCCGCCGTCGAACCCCGTTTCCCTGACGGGCCGCCGCCGCGGCCAATTGGAAATGCGCGACGTCGGATTCGCCTACCCAGGTGCCGAACGGCCCGTGCTGAGCGGTGTCACCTTCACCGCGTTGGCCGGCCAAACTACGGCGATCATCGGCAGCACAGGCGCCGGCAAAACCACGCTCGTCAATCTGATGCCACGGCTCTTCGACGCCACCACCGGCTCTGTCCGGATGGACGGAGTAGACGTTCGTGACCTCCACCCGGACCTGTTGTGGGGGCATATCGGCCTGGTTCCACAGCGGCCGTACCTGTTCTCCGGCACTGTCCGCAGCAACCTCCATTACGGTAAGCCGGACGCCACCGAGGACGAATTGTGGCAAGCGTTGCGCGTGGCCCAGGCGGATGATTTTGTGCGCGGGATGGAAGGCGGGCTCGATGCGGCCATCTCGCAGGGCGGCACCAACGTCTCCGGCGGCCAGCGGCAGCGGCTCGCGATAGCCCGGGCGCTGGTGAAGCAGCCGGAGCTCTACATTTTCGACGATTCCTTCTCCTCCCTGGACACCGCCACGGATGCCCGGCTGCGCCAAGCGCTCAAACGGCACACGAACGGCGCCACCTTGGTGATCATCGCCCAGCGCGTGTCCAGCATCGCCGACGCGGACAGGATCCTGGTGCTCGACGACGGCAGGATCGTTGGGCAGGGAACACACGAAGAGTTGCTGGAGACATCCGAAACGTACAGGGAGATCGTGTCGTCCCAGCTGGCAGCGGAGGAGGCAGCATGAGCACCACCACTGCACCAGCCGGAGGGCGCGGACCTCAGCGTCCGGCAATGGGCCCCGGGCGGGGTGGACCGTTCGCGGGGATGAACGTGCCCGCCGAGAAAGCCTCCAACTTCAAAGGCTCGGCGCGCCGGCTCCTGGGAACCTTGCAGCCGGAACGACTCTGGCTCGGCCTGGTCCTGGTATTGGCCGTGGCAAGCGTTGCGCTGTCCGTGATCGGTCCGCGGCTCCTCGGCGAGGGGACCAACCTGATCTTCGCAGGCATCGTGTCCAAGCAGCTGCCCGCCGGGGTCTCCAAAGAACAGGTCATCGCGGGGCTTCGCGCCTCAGGTGAGAACAGCAAAGCGGACATGCTGAGCGCCATGACCCTGACACCCGGCGTCGGAATCGACTTTGGCGCGCTGTCCTCCGTACTGTTGTGGGCACTTGCCTTGTATGTCTTGGCCTCAGCGTTCGGTTGGATGCAGGCCTACGTCCTTAACGGCGTCGTACAGCGGACCGTGTACCGCCTCCGCCAGCGCATCGAAGCCAAAATCCACCGCCTCCCGCTGCGCTACTTCGATTCCATCCAGCGCGGTGAGCTGCTCAGCCGGGTGACCAACGACGTCGACAACATCTCCCAAAGCCTCCAACAATCCATCAGCCAGGTAGTGTCGTCGCTGCTGACGGTGCTGGGCGTGCTGGTGATGATGTTCATCCTCTCGCCCCTGTTGGCGCTGATCGCCCTGGTCACCATCCCGCTGACGTTGGGCATCACCATGCTGATCGCCAAGCGCTCGCAGAAGCTCTTCGTCGCGCAGTGGAAGAACACCGGCGAGCTCAACGGGCAGATCGAGGAAACCTACACCGGGCACGCCTTGGTAAAGGTCTTCGGACGGCAGAACGAGGTGCAGGAGAAGTTCCGTGCCAAGAACGCCGAGCTTTACCAAGCGAGTTTCGGTGCGCAGTTCGTCAGCGGTCTGATCATGCCTGCCATGACGTTCATCGGGAACCTCGTCTATGTGGGGATTGCCGTGGTGGGCGGCCTGCAGGTGGCTTCCGGGGCCATGCAGTTGGGCGATGTGCAGGCGTTCATCCAATACTCCCGGCAGTTCACCATGCCTCTGGCGCAGCTCGGATCCATGGCGAACATGCTGCAATCCGGTGTTGCCTCAGCCGAGCGCGTATTCGATCTGCTGGATGAGGACGAGGAATCGCCTGAACCTCCCGCCTCTGACACGGGGCCTGGTCGAGGCCGGCTCGTGTTCGAGAACGTCTCCTTCAGTTATTCGCCGGACAAGCCGCTGATTACGGATCTCAGTTTGGTGGCTGAGCCCGGGCAGAGCATCGCCATTGTTGGGCCTACCGGCGCGGGCAAGACGACGCTGGTGAACCTCATGATGCGGTTCTACGAGCTCGACGGCGGCCGGATCACCTTGGACGGCGTTGACATCGCCACCATGTCCCGGCAGGAACTGCGCTCGCGGATGGGCATGGTCCTCCAAGACACGTGGCTGTTCGGTGGGACCATTCGCGACAACATTGCCTATGGCAAGCCTGATGCTTCCGAATCCGCCATTGTGGAAGCGGCCCAGGCCACGTATGTGGACCGCTTTGTCAGGTCCCTGCCCGAGGGCTACGACACCGTCCTCGACGACGAGGGCAGCAACGTGTCCGCCGGCGAAAAGCAGCTGCTGACCATTGCCCGGGCTTTCCTGTCCCGGCCATCGGTGTTGATCCTGGATGAAGCTACGAGTTCCGTTGATACCCGGACCGAGGTGTTGGTGCAGAAAGCCATGAATGCCCTGCGCTCGGACCGGACCAGCTTTGTGATTGCCCACCGGCTCTCCACCATCCGCGACGCCGACCTCATCCTGGTGATGGAGGCCGGGCAGATCGTGGAGCAGGGTACCCACTCGGAGCTGCTGGCTGTTGGCGGCGCCTACTCCAGGCTGTACGAAGCCCAGTTCGCGGCACCGGTGGCAGAGGTCTGAGGGCTCCTCTGCAGGGGAGCTGTACCTTCACGACCCCTTTCAACTTCGGGGCGGCCTTTTTCAACCGACTTCGGTTGTATTTGCCTTAGCCGGGGCTGAAAGTGGGTCGTGGCGGTACACGCCTGGTGGAGGCAGGATTTACTTTCGACGCCGGGCGGCCGCGTAGGAAGGTTCCCGCAGCCGCCTGGTCCAGCTGTATGTCCCGGCCGTGGGCAGGGGATGCAGGACCGGGTCGAAGCGTTCGTCGATGTCTTCTGCGTGATCGGCGACTCTGAGCGTCAAGGTTCCAAACCTTGTCCACGCCCCCAGCGGGCTTGCGTGATGGAGTTCCAGCATCCACGGCTTTTCTCTCAGGAGTGAGTGGAAGGCGCCCGGGTCAATGGGCAGCTTCTCCGGTCCTCCAATGGTCCTGGCGGCGATGAGGATAGGCCCGGAGCCGGATTTGTACGGCATCATGCTGGAGAAGACAGCGCCCGCAGCATCCCGCCGGAGCCTCAGGATGAAACGGCCCAGCCCGGTGGGACCGGTGGTGGCCAGCAACATGTCCGAACGTTCGCCCTGCTCCGTGAAGCGAACTGCGAGGCCAATGATGTCCGGGAGGGCGTCCGGTAACCCGATGGACCGGGAGATCCGGGCTTCAACTTCTGTGCTTCCTGGAGTGTCCAGCCAGGGGATTCCCGAGGCCGGACGGTCTCCGTCGTCCCTTTCCAGGGTCCCCACCAAGCGGATTCCCTTGGGGTGGATCGGCCTGTTGGGTCGTACCACCTTGATGGCTTTGAAAATTCCAGCAAACACGCTGCCGACCAGGGCTTGTAGTCTGCTGCTTACTGTCTTCCTGCTGGTTACTGTCTTGCTGCTGCTTACTGTCTTCCTGCGTCTCACGGTCTCCACCCGATCACCCTATGTGCCCCACGCGGAGAAAGACAGGCTCCTGATTAATGCTGGGGCGTGCCTTCATGACTTTCTTTAAGACCCAGCCGCTCCGAACTCAACCATTTCGTGGTGATTTTGGACTTCCAAGGCCTCAAAGCAGGTCGTGGCGGCACGCGGCACGCGGCCCACAGCCTCCAACTAGGGCAACCGCGATGGCCGCAGCACGTTGGCCTCGCCGGCCTTGGCGGGATCCAGCGGCACCGGGCTGAGCAGAACGGCCGGCCCACGGTGCAGCAATCCGCCGGAAATGACCTGGCAGCGGACACCACCCCGCCCGCGCATCGCCTTGTGGGCGCCGGGAGCCAGCATCTGGTCCATCCAGGCGCACGGATGGGCTGGGCGCCCGGCCTTCAAGCGCACCACATCTCCACCGGACTCAAGCGTGAACTCGTGGCCCAGCAAGGGAGCCAGCTCCACTCCGCGCAGCACAACGTTCCGGCGGGTCAGCAGGGGGTCGAAAGGACCGGCTCCAAGCTCAGCAGCAATGGCTTCCAATGCCTCGATGGCGAACACCGTCACTGCGGCGTCCATGTGCGCGGCCTTGCCAAAGAACCTGTCCCCGACAATGCCTTTGCCGGCAACCAACTCAGCCTGATCGGCGTCGTCCGTTCGAACGTCAGCCGCCCCTTCGCGGGCGCGGCCAAAGTACGCATGCCCCGGCGACACCAGCAGGTGCAGCACCTCGACGTCGTACCTGTACTCAGCTGTCATCCCCCAACGCTAGCCCCTGTTGCCGCGCAGCGCAGGACCCATTGTCCAGCCATGTAAAGCGTGCTTTACTTTATCCATGAGTAAAGCTTCCTTTACATCACGTGGGGCGCCTGCCCAGCACTACGTTTTGGCCGCCATCCTCGGCGCCGTCCTGACCATCGCGGTTGCGGTAGTGGTCGGAGTAACCAACCCGGGTGACTTTTGGCCCGCAGCAGGGATCGGCGCTCTCTGTTCGGCATACCCGGCCCTCTCGCTCGGGGTGCGGATCTTCGTCTCCAACAACACCGTCACCCGCGACGCCCACGGCGAGCAAAGCGTCGAGCTGCAATGGATGCGGGAGGCTGGCGCGGGTGCCTTTCTGGATGTTTTGGTGGCCACGATCATTGCTGCGCTGGTGCTGGCCATCGGTCGTTTCCAGATTGACGCCCTACCGGTGCTGCTGGGACTTGTTGGCCTCAGCGCCGTGGATGCCGGACTCCGCTACGTGACCATCCGCCGTCGAGCACTTAAGTGAAGAACAACCTCGCCGAGCGACGTGCCAGCCGCAACTGGACCCAGGCGGACCTGGCCGCTGCGCTCGGAGTGTCCCGGCAGACCGTCATCTCCATCGAGAAGGAGAAGTTCGACCCCTCCCTGCCTTTGGCCTTCCTCATCGCGCGAACCTTTGGCTGCGCCATCGAGGACATCTTCACTGCAGAGTGATCGGCCCGCACAGATACAGTGGGCACCGTGAACTTTGCTGAAGCGGCCGACGGCGTGCAGCTCGCCTGGACATCCGAAGGCCAGGGCGAACCGATGCTGCTCATCGCCGGACAGGCGACGGCCATGGACGGTTGGGGCCCGACGGCGGAACTTCTGTCCCGCTGTTACCGCGTCATCCGCTTTGATCACCGGGGGATTGGCCTCAGCGGCAAGGGTGAAGCTGATCGCTACACCACCCGTCTTCTCGCACAAGACGCAGTGGCCGTCCTGAATGCAGCCGGCGCGGATTCAGCACACGTGTACGGGCATTCGATGGGCGGGCGCATCGGGCAGTGGCTGGCGATCGATGAGCCTCGGAAAGTGCGGACCTTGATCCTCGCAGCCACAAGTGGGGGAAAGCGGCCGGAGGTCGGGACCAAGCCGGACGAGGCTGCTTTGGAGGCACTGGTGAGCGGCGACATGACCCGTCTTGAACCTCTTTTCTTCGACGCCGCATGGGCCCGGAGCAACCCCGAAGCGACGCACACCTTCTTCAATTCCCGGGC
Organism: Paenarthrobacter sp. NPDC057981; assembly: GCF_042886835.1. Taxonomy (NCBI): domain Bacteria; kingdom Bacillati; phylum Actinomycetota; class Actinomycetes; order Micrococcales; family Micrococcaceae; genus Paenarthrobacter; species Paenarthrobacter sp. NPDC057981. The sequence continues at coordinate 66,516 of NZ_JBHVQI010000003.1, read as the reverse complement.
TTCGGCGTGGGCCAAAACGCGTCACTTCCAGGCCAGCCGCGAACACGATGCCTGGAGTGAGCTTGGCACCATCCGGTCTCCGACGCTGATACTGCATGGCACCGAGGACAGGCTGACTCCTTTGCTTAACGCCCAGCTTCTCCGCGGGCACATCCCCGGCTCCGTGCTGGTCAGGGTTCCCGGCGCAGGGCACGGGCTCCACCTTGACCATCCGGAAACCGTCGAGTGGATCCGGCAGTTCATTGAACGCAGGAGCGGCTAGCCCGCCCCACCAACGTGACGGAGCAAGGCATCCACAATAGGCAGCTGCCCCTTGACGAGCTTGGTGCGGGCCACGGCCTCTTCAAACCACTGGGCGTCGTCGATCTCCGGGAATTCCTTGATGGCGCCGGAGCCTTTGGGCCATTCCATCGGGAAAGTGTTGCTGACAATCTCCTGGGGCTGAAAATCGTTGGCTTCTGCGGTGAAAGCGGTGATGAGCTTTCCTGAGGGCTGCCGGAATGTACCCAGCAAAACGTACTCGGCCGGTGGGGGAGGAGTGCCGATTTCTTCGGTGAATTCGCGACGTGCGGCAGTCAGCGCGTCTTCGTTGTCGGAAAATTCACCTTTGGGAATCGACCAGGCGTGCTGGTCCTTCCTGGCCCAAAAGGGCCCTCCCATGTGGGCTATCCAGAGCTCCAATTGTTTTGCGCTGTTGCGGCGGTAAAGGATGATTCCTGCGCTATGGATACTGATGGTGCCTCCCCGGCCAAATGCTGCCTGCACTTTCACAAGAACACCTCAAGGCTACGCCGCCGGACACCGCCGTTATCCAATCGATGTTAATTCCGGGATCTCCGGTGCCAATTTCACTTCCGACAGGACTGCGGCTCCCCGATAATCGAGGAGTTGTACCTTCTTCGGGGGTGGAGGGTATTGCGGCCAGCGGGACCAGCCGCCGGCATTTCTGGGCGCATCAGCAGGAGGAAACAGCTATGGCATTGTCAGTGAGGCTCCTTCCACGAGGGGGAAGAAAAGTGATGGGGGTGGCCGTGGTTGCAGCGGTTGCCTTTTCGATGTTTGCGGGAACAGGTCCATCCCAGGCGGCGGACACTACGCCCATGGCCGATGATCCTGGCCCTGTGGGGAGTTTTGCGTGGAAGGGATTCAATTGGCAGAAGCGTTTCTGGGGCGGAGCCCCCATGTACAACGCGAGCTGGGATCCCAACAATGTCAGCAATCCGGACGCAAATGGCTATGTGAAACTGTCCATCAGCAATCCCACCGGATCGTCTCCGGTGGGCGCAGAATTCCAGTCCACGCGTGAAGGTTTCGGCTACGGCACGTACAGCACCACGGTGGAAAAGGACGTCAGCGCGCTCCAAAAGGAAGTGGTGTGGGGCTGCCTGTTCACATATGACCCCAACGCAACGCCCGGTTACACGGAGATCGACCTCTGTGAGGCGTCGGCGTGGGGCGGAGGCGGCGCCTATGGCGAGAGCTGGCCTGTGACGCAGGGACATGGGTACTGGTTCGATGCCAGCTTGCCTCCCGGGCAGGGCAACAACACGGTCACCTTCGACGTCACGAATTCGTCGATCCTCACTCACCGGATGGTCTGGGAGCCCGGCAAGATCACCTTCGAGACGTTTGCGGGGGAAGGTTACAACGGGCCCCTTCTGAAGAGAACCGTCCTTGAGGGCTCCACGGTTCCTACGCCCGCCAAGGAGCAGATCCATTTCAACCTGTGGGTTACCGGTGGTGGGGGCGGAGACGCGGCACATGTGGCGCCGGAGTCCGTCACTATCAGGGACTTCTCCTTTATCCCGGCCAACCAGCTCACGGGGCCCACTCCCACCATCACGGGCACAGCCGCGGTGGGATCAACGCTGACGGCTGTGCCGGGTGCGTGGCCAGCCGGAACCACTCTGGCGTATCAGTGGTTCAAGAATGGCACGGCTATTTCGGGAGCCACGGGTCCCACCCGGGTTTTGGCCGCTTCGGATCAAGGTGCCGCCCTGACCGTGCGAGTGACCGGAAGCCTGACCGGCTATGCCTCGGCCACGAAGGAGTCCGCCTCAACGGCGGCGGTAGTGGCGGGAACCTTGGTGGCGCCCACCCCCACTATCACCGGTACTCTCTCCGTAGGTTCGACGCTGACCGCCAACCCGGGAACGTGGACATCCGGGACCTCGTTGGCGTACCAGTGGTACCGCTCGGGGGCAGCGATTGCAGGAGCGACGTCCAAGAACTACAAACTCGTCGCTGCTGACCAAGCGGACACCATGAGCGTCCGGGTCACGGGAACCAAAGCCGGCTACACCACGGCGTCCAAGTTCTCGGCCAGCACGGCGGTGGTTCCCTAGGAGCCGGAAGGCAGGCTCTTATCTGCCCGGACGGGAACGATCCTCTTGATCGCCAGGCCCAGCGCCAACATGGCAAAAGCGGCCAGGGCGAGCCAGAACAGATCGCCTGCTCCGGTCATTGCGAGTGTGCCGGATCCCATTCCGCCTGCGGCTGCTCCGGCGAGGGGGTTTACGGGGTTGTTGTACATCGGGGAACTACCAAACTTTCTTACGGTTGAATGCTGCGTCCAGGTACGCCTTGGCGTGGACAGCCTGGAGGAAGACGTCGATCACTGTTTCGTACATGGTTGCGGCCAGCAGCATGTACCTCCAGCCCCGGAAGCGCACAGTAATGATGCGTTCCAGGATGAAGACGCCGGTGACTGCAACCCAGAAGGGCTGGAGGTTGAGCCCCATTCCTGAGATGAGTGCGAAAAGGATGGAACCAAAGTAGGCCAGCGTCACTACGACGCCGATCATTGAAAGGAACTGACGGCCCCAGTAGGGCCTGGTCACTTTGGTCCACCCGTACTGCACGCAGTTCTCCACCGCGCCCCGCTTCCACCGGAGCCGTTGTGCCCACAGTTCACGCCACGTGGGCATGACCTCCGTGACCAGCGTGCAGTTGGCTGGGGAAGCGATACGGTAGCCCAAGGTCAGCAGGGCGAAGGAGAGCTCGTTGTCCTCGGTAAGGACGGACGTGTCATAGATGCCGCCCGTGCCGTTGCCTGGTGGGAGTGTGCCCTGGAGGCGGGCGGCAGCGACATCACGAAGTGTCTTGACGCGGAAGAGTGCAGCCGTGCCGGTCACCACCAGGCACTTGCCGTGGAGGCGCTTCACATCGCGGGCGTAGCGGGCGTATTCGTTTCGCTGGAGATGGCCGACGAAGCCGCCCCCGGGACCTCCCCGGAAGACCCCACCCACCGCGCCGAGCAGATCGTCCCTCAGGAGGTTCGCCGTGGCATTCTCAATGAAATCCAGAGCCAGCTGGGAGTCGGCATCCTGGACCAGGATCAGGTCCTCGGGGTCGGCGTCGGGAAGCAGCCGGCTGAGGGCGAAGTTCAGGGCACCGGCTTTCTTGTCCTTGTTTCCCACGGTGCGGATGACCTCTGCCCCCTGAGCCAGTGCGAGCTCTTCGGTGTCGTCCGTGCAGTTGTCGGCCACCACGATCACGCGGTCAGGCCGGTGGCTCTGGTTGTTCAGGGAGACGAGGGTTTCGGTGATGCCGGCGGATTCGTTGTGGGCCGGAACCAGCACGGTGACTACGCCGCCGGCTGCACGGTGGGATCCGCGTGGCGCCACGGCTGGGTCCGGTGCATCCGTGGTGACTGTGTTGTCGGTGAGCATGGTGACCCCTCCGTTCCTGCGTTGATTGCGTTGTCTCATTTAGAGTTCCAACGCGAACGCAAGAAAGGGGCAGGCAAACCGTCAAGGAAAACTCAAGGTTTGCTCAGGACTTACCGGCAATCAAGTTCGTGGGAGGAGTGCGGGAACGGGGGGAAATTTGCGGGTGGTTTCGCTGGCTTCCAGCGAACTCACGCTTCAAACGCAAGAGGACGACGGCGGGAGGTCCCGGCGTCCTCTTGCGTTTGTTTCGAGCTGCTTAGCGGCTCAGGGCAACCGTGAAGGTTTTCGGTCCGCTGAGGGTCACGGCGATTCCGCAGTTTTCAGCGGCAGCGCGGTGGGAGAGGGACTGGATGGCGGCATCGATGGTGTGGTCGATGGCCGACTTGTCCCAGATTTTCAGCGTGATGGAGTCAGTATGTGTCGTCATTGTCAGTACTTTCACTCAGGCCGTTGACAGCCCCAAGCCTCTTCGCCCGGGGCCGCATCCTCGTCGGTGAGGATTGCTGATTCAGCTTGTATGGGAACGGATTCCCTCATTCATGGTTCATGCTGCCCACCCCGAATAACAAGCCAAACGGCCCAAGTGTGACCGATTACACGTTCCTCATTACTCCGTGTAACCGGTGGCGGCACTGCGCTCGCGCCAACGCTCAACCTCGGCCCGCATGGCTTCCTCCACGGCGTTGTAGGCATAAACGGCGTCGGCTCCCAGCAGCAGGAAGGCCGGGGTTTCGTCAGCCTCGACGGCACTGATGATCAATTGCGCGGCCTTGTCCGGATCACCGGGTTGGGTGCCGTGGACGGTGTCGTTTTCCTTGCGGCGCTTGCCCGCGGTTTCGGCGTAGTCGTCTATGGCTACAGCGGACTGGGTCAGGGACCGGCCTGCAAAGTCGGTCCGGAAACCACCCGGTTCCACGGCCGTCACGGTGATCCCCAGGGGTGCCAGTTCCTTCTGGAGGGAGCCCGAAATGCCTTCCAGCGCAGCCTTCGTGGCCGAGTAGTACCCCGAACCGGGAGGGCAGATCCGCGCCCCGATGGAGGAGATGTTCACGATCGCACCGGAACGGCGGGAACGCATGCCGGGCAGGACGGCCTTGATCATGGCGACGGGACCGAAAACGTTGGTGTCGAACAGGGCCCGGACGTCGGCGTCGTCGCCCTCTTCCACGGCAGCGCGGTAACCGTAGCCGGCATTGTTGACCAGGACGTCAATGACGCCGAAGCGTTCCTCCGCCTGGTTCACGGCCGCGTCCACCTGGGACTGGTCGGTGACGTCCAGGGCCACGGCGAGGGCTGTCGTCGGGAATTCCGTGGCGAGGTCCTGCAGGGAATCGGTGTTGCGGGCGGTGACGACGGCGTTATCGCCTTTCGCGAGGACCGCTTGGGCCAGTGCGCGGCCAAGTCCCGTGGAGCAGCCAGTGATGAGCCAGGTAGTCATGATGTTCCTTTCATGGTTGACCTATCCAACTGAACGCTACTCCCCACGGCTGAGGGAGTGCCTGGGTTAACAGGTACTGACAGGGCCACTGTGATCAGCCCACGTGGACCCACGGGCGCCGGCTCACGTCCGGTTCTGCCTCCCGCAGGACCTCCCGGGTCACTGGCGCGATCTCGCCCTCGCCCAGGAACAGGAAACGCAGCAGGTTGGTGATCGGGTTGCCTTCGGTCCAGCGGAAGTAGATGTGGGGCATCAGGCCTGTGACGTCGCGAATGTGGAGCAGCACGGAGGCAATGGTGTTCGCCACCACCGGACCGTGGACCTCCAGGATCCGGTAGCCGTGCCGTTCGACGCCGTTGACGTAGAGCTCTGTCTCGAAATCGGAGGTGTCGTCCAGCACCACTTCCAGGAACATACCGTGATAGTTGAGGGGGAGGTGGCTGACTTCGATGGCCGAGACCAGCTTCTCCCGGTACGCCTCGGCCGTGAGCCTGCGGGGTTCATGGGCGATGAGCCGGATGGGACCCGAGTCGTCGTCGAGGATGAATTCGAGGGCGTTGCGGTCCATGTGGACATGCGTGGCGTGCAGCTCAAAGGACCTCCGCACCCGGGACAGCAGGGAAATGCCGATGATTCCCGCGATGAAGACGGCCGCGATCCGGATGCCTTCCGGGCGCTCAACGATGTTCGCCACTGTGGTGTAAACGAAGACCGTGGCTATGGCACCGAAGGCAATGGTCCGCTTGCGTTGATGACGACGGCGGCTGGACAGTGTCACTGCGACGGCGGCTGACGTCATGAGCACCAAGACGCCGGTTGCGTACGCACCGCCCTGGGCGTCGACGTCGGCATTGAAGACCACGGTGATGAAGAACCCCACCAGCGTGAAGACGAGAACCAGTGGCCTGACTGCCTTGGCCCAGTCGGGAGCCATGCCGTAACGGGGGAGGTAGCGCGGGACGAGGTTGAGCAGGCCGGCCATGGCGGAGGCCCCGGCAAACCACAGGATGGCGATGGTGCTGACGTCGTACACCGTTCCGAAACCGAGGCCCAGGTACTCGTGGGCCAGGTATGCCAAGGCGCGGCCGTTGGCCTGGCCGCCGGGTTCAAACTCGTGCTCGGGGATCAGTACCACCGTGGTGAAGCTGGTCGTGATGAGGAAGGAACTCATGATCAGGGCTGCTGTGGTGAGCATGCGTCGCGTACCCCGGATGCGGCCCGTGGGCTTGGCATCGGTGTCGTCCGGATCGCCTTGGACCTGCGGCATCACGGCAACGCCGGTTTCGAAGCCCGAGAGGCCGAGCGCGAGTTTAGGGAAAACGATGCACGCGATTGCTATGGCCATGATCGGGTTGCCGTGCGAGGTCCACAGCAGTTGCCACCAATTCCCGACCGCCGTGGGATGGGTGAGCACTTCCACCACCGTCGTTGCTACGACCACCACGTTCAGCCCGAGGTAGAGGATCACCAGGACAACGGCGACACCGATCGCCTCCTTGAAACCACGCAGGAACACGGCCGCCAGGAGAGCCAAGAGGAACAATGTCACCAGCACGTTCTGGCCTTGCAACCAGCCAGGCATGACCGGGTTCTGGATGAGGTGGGCTGTGGCGTCGGCAGCGGACAGAGTCATGGTGATCATGAAGTCCGTGGCTGCGAAGCCCAACAGCACCAGGACCAGGAGCTTGCCGCCCCAGCGGGGGAGCAGCCGCTCCAGCATGGCAATGGAACCCTCGCCCCGGGGGCTCTCGCCCGCCACCCGTCGGTACACAGGCAGCGCACCGAGCAGGGTCACGGCAACCAGGACGATGGTGGCCAACGGCGAGATCACCCCTGCTGCCAGCGCAGCGATGGCCGGCTGGTAACCCAACGTGGAGAAGTAGTCCACACCCGTCAGGCACATGACCTGCCACCAGTGGTGCTTCTTTTCATGGGCCGCGCTGACGCCGCCGGGCCCTGGGTGTCGCCCTTTGTTGTCCTGCAGCCCGAACAGGAGCCAGGTCCGGAACGACGTCCAGCCGCTGGGCCCCTGTGCGGAGGGGTCAGCCGGCGGCCTGCTTAACGTGGTCATGGGTTTCCTCCCAGCCCTACGCTCATTCAATCTGAGCTGAACATAGCACCGCTAAGGATGCTTGGTACCGGACCGGGAAGATTCTTGATGAGTCCTTAACGCGGCAGGTCCAGGGTGTACACCACCAGCTGAACCTTGGGCGCCGGCCGGGGCTTTTCCCGTTCCGGCCTGCGGACGTAGCCCAGGCGCCGGTAAAGGCTCTGGGACGGTTCATTGTCGACGGCGGTGTCCAGGACCACGCGCTTGGCGCCTTGGGCCGTGGCGAGTCGTGCGGCCTCGTCCATGAGTCGCTGTCCGAGCCCTGTCCTGCGGGTTTCCGGCAGTACCGCGAGCAGCCTGAGTTCTGCTTCGCCCTCTTCCGCCTGCCGGCTCAGGCGCGAACCGTAGGGCAGCAGGCTCGCCGTACCCACCAGTCGCCCTGTGTCCGTGTCTTCAGCAACCAGCAGAACGCCTTCGTGCGCACGGGCCGCCGCGTCGAGCAGCAGGTTCAGGCGCTCGCCGTCGGGCTGGTGTGCGCCGGGAAGATGGTGGCCGAAGCCTTCGTACGTCAGCCGCCCGACGGCGTCGTACTCTTCGTGGCGGGCCTCGCGGATCACATAGGTGCCGGTTGCGGCGGTTGCTTGGGTGGTCATCTTTGTCCTTTCGACGACGACGGCGGTCAGCGTGCGCGGGCCGCGGCGGGTTCCGGCCGGGAGGCCAGGCCAAGGTGCGACTTCAGGGTGGTGCCGGTGTATTCGGTGCGGGCGAGGCCGCGTTCCTGGAGGATCGGAATGACCCGGGTGGCGAAGCGCTCCAGGTCCTGGGGGAGGAGGGAGAACATGAGGTTGAAGCCGTCGGCGGCTCCCTCGGCATGCCATCGTTCCAGGGAATCGGCGACGTGTTCCGGGCTGCCGATGAAGTCGTAGTTCCGCTTGTCTCCGGTGAGGATGGAATAGAGATCCTTGAGGGTGACCTCGTGTTCGCGTCCCCGGATCTGTTCGCCGGCGGAGCGGAAGTCAGTGCGCGGGTTGGCAATGCCGGGAATGCCGGACTGTTCAACGGTGGTGTCCGGGCCAAGGCCGGTGAAGTCGATGTCTCCTGCGAAGTACTCCTGCAGGAAGTCCAGCACCTGCTGGTCGGTGATGAGGTTGTCCAGTTCGCGGATGCGTTCCAGTGCTTCCTTGCGGTTGTCGGCGACGATGGGGGAGATGGCTTGGTACACGTAGAGCTCATCAGGGTTCCGGCCGAACGTCTCTGCCTGTGCCCGCACCGAATCCCGGTAACGCCGGGCCTGCGGGATATCCGGGTGGCTGGCGAACAGGGCGTTGGCGAAACGGGCGCCCAGGCGTTGTCCCGGACCGGACGTACCGGCCTGCGCCAGGAGTGGCGAGTGCTGCGGGGATGGGGCGATATTGAGGGGGCCTGCCACCTTGAAGAATTCGCCCTCGTGGTTGAGGCGGTTGAGCTTGTGGCGGTCGAAGAATTGGCCGTGCTCCTTGTTGTACAGGAAAGCGTCAGCGTCCCAGGAATTCCACAAACCACGCGTGACTTCCACGAATTCTTCGGCACGCTGGTATCTGAGGCCGTGTTCGAAGTGCTGGTCCGCGCCGTAGTTTCCCGCTGTGCTGTTGGTCAGGTCCCGCGTGGTGACGATGTTCCAGCCCACCCTGCCGCCGCTGATGTGGTCTGCTGTGAGCGCTGCGCGGGCGAAGTTGTACGGCTGGTCGTAGGACGTTGACGAGGTAGCGATCAGGCCGATCCTGTCCGTCACTGCGCCCAGGGCCGTGACCAGGCCGATGGGGTCGAAACGGTTGAGGATGCCCGGGTTGGAGGTCTCGTCAATGGCAAGGGAATCGCCCAGGAAGATCGCGTCGAACTTCGCATCCTCGGCTGTTTTGGCCAGTTCCACCTGATGGGCGAAGTCGATGCTGGCCTGCGGGAATGCCGTTTCGTGGCGCCAGGAAGCCAAGTGGATGCCCGTCCCTACCAAGTAGGCGAAGAAGTGGATCTGCCGGCGTTCGTTGGCGAGGTGCTGGTTCATGGCGTGGTTTCCTGGTGTCCCTGGCATGGCTGAGGGGCGGCTGGCTGTGTGGCGGCAGCGGGCCGCCCCTCAGACGACTACTTGGTCTTCTTGATGGCTGCTTCTTCGGCGGTCAGGACTTCCTGCAGCTTGGCAGCGGTCCAGTCGGCCTTGAATTGCAGGTTTCCGTCGTTGAGCTTGGTTACAGAGGCTTCAACTTCGGGCGTGTGGTAGGCGTCCACGATCTTCTTCCAGACGGGATCGTCCTTCCGGTCGGCCTTCACAACGAAACCGTTGATGTAGGGAGCCAGGGACTCGGAGTTCAGGTCTTCCTTGAAGATGATCTTGTCGTCGCCCAAGCCGCCCTTCTGGGCCTGCGTGTTATTCACGACGGCGGCTTCCGTGGTGCCCTTGAGCGCGTTCACGGTCTGGTTGCTGTCGACGGGGACAACCTTGACCTTGCTGGAGGTGATCTCGGCCGGGGTGGACAGCGAGTTGCCGCCATCCTTGAGCTGCAGAAGTCCGGCAGTCTGCAGGTTCAGCAGGGCACGGGCCTGGTTGGTGGGGTTGTTCGGGATGGCAACCTCGGCATCGGCGGGAAGCTCGGCCACGGACTTGTACTTCTCGGAGTAGAGGGCCAGCGGGTACACGGCAGTGGCGCCCACCGGAACCAGCGTGCCGTTGCTGTTTACGTTGAACTGGGACAGGTACTTCAGGTGCTGGAACAGGTTGATGTCCACTTGGCCCTGCTGGGTGGCGGTGTTGATCTGTGCGCCGTCAGTGAAGTTCTTGACCTCCAGGTCGACGCCCTGGTCCTTGAGCTTGTTCTTCAGGATGGTCCAGTGCTCTTCGGCGCCATCGTCCACCCCGATGACCACCTTGGTGTTCCCGGAATTCGAAGAGCCTCCCGCAGCACCCCCGCACGCGGACAACGACAAGGCGGCAATGAGGCCGACGGCGGCGACTAACAGGCGGTTCTTCATGGTGCTTCTCCGTACAAGGGTATTGATGCGAATGAAAGGTACGGGGTGTTCCCCCTGCCTCACGCTAGGCAGTTGCCGGCACTGGAATCGAACGGACCCGCAACACTTCGACGCCTGCCGTCAAGGAAAGAAACCGCAGGTCACAAGGGGTCACCGGGTTCGATCCGGGAGTGGTGCCGCTGTTGGAATGAGGTCCCAAACAACCTCAAGGAGGCTCCGTTGAGCGCCATCGTCTCCCTGCGCGGAGTCAGTAAACAGTTCCCGGTACCCGGAAGCCGAACCCTGGCAAAGGGCGCCGCTCCGGTGCGCGCCGTCGACTCCGTCACCCTGGACATCGAGGAAGGAACGGTCGTCGGGATCGTTGGTTACTCCGGCGCCGGGAAATCCACGTTGGTTCGGCTGCTCAATGGGCTCGAGCGCCCCACCGAGGGGCAAGTGATCGTCAAAGGCCAGGACATCTCCTCCCTGCCGGAGAGCCAGTTGCGGAAAGTCCGGTCCGGGATCGGAATGATCTTCCAGCAGTTCAACCTGCTCAAGTCCCGCACCGTATACGAAAACGTCGCCTACCCCTTGAAGGTTGCCGGCTGGCCCAAGGACAAGATCCGCCCCCGCGTTGAGGAACTCCTTGAATTCGTGGGGATCGCCGACAAGGCAGGCACCTATCCACGCCGGCTCTCCGGCGGCCAGCAGCAACGGGTGGGCATTGCCCGCGCCTTGGCCAACGACCCCGACATCCTCCTCGCCGACGAAGCCACCAGCGCCTTGGACCCCGAAACCACCCGGGATGTCCTGCGCCTGCTGCGCCGTATCAACAAGGAACTCGGCACCACCGTGGTGGTCATTACCCACGAAATGAACGTGGTCCGCGAGATTTGCGACACCGTGGTGATGATGGAATCCGGGCGGGTTGTGGAATCCGGGCCCACCTACTCCGTGTTCGCAAACCCCCAGAGCCCCTCCACCCAGCGCTTTGTGTCCACCGCGGTCCACGGAACCCCCGAGCCCGAGACGGTCCAACGGCTCTCGGCAGCGCATCCTGGATTGTTGGTCTCGGTTGGCATCTCCGAAGCTGCGCCGACTCCCTTGGTCGCCGCCACGTTTGAGCGCCACGGCGTCGGCTCCAGCGTCGTCTTCGGCGGCGTCACCGAAATCCAGAACCGCATCCTGGGCACTCTCACCTATGAGCTCACTGGCAGCGACGCATCGATTGACGCGGCGCTCGCTGAACTGGGCGACGTCACCGCCGTCGAACGTCAAATTCCGACGGCGGCACCCACCGAAAGTGCCGTACCGAACCTCGCCACTGTTGGAGAGAAAGCATGACCACCGACTGGACCACCCTCCTGCCCGTCCTGGGCGAATCCTTCCAGCAGACCATCTACATGGTGGTCATCACCGTGCTGCTCAGTGGCCTGGCCGGGTTGGCGCTCGGTGTGACCCTGTACGCCACGCGACCCGGGAACCTGTTTGCCAACAAGGCCGTGTTTTCCGTGCTCAATTTCCTGGTGAACATCATTAGGCCGATTCCTTTCATCATCTTCATCACGGCGATCGCTCCTCTGACGCTGATCATCATGGGAACCACCATCGGCACCACCGCGGCGATCCTGCCCATGGCGCTGATGGCTGGCGTCGTGATCGGACGCGTTGTGGAGCAGAACCTGGTGGCCTCCGATCCGGGCGTGGTGGAAGCTGCCCGCGCCATGGGCGATAGTCGCCTGCATATCCTCTGGGCCGTGGTGATTCCCGAGTCGTTGGCGCCGCTGATCCTGGGCTACACGTTCATGATCATCGCGATCGTGGACATGTCCGCCATGGCCGGGTACATCGGCGGCGGCGGGCTGGGCAACTTCGCCATCATGTACGGCTACCAGCAGTTCAACTGGGAAGTCACGCTGGTGACCGTGCTCATCATCATTGTCATGGTCCAGGCAGCGCAGTTGCTGGGCAACTTCCTGGCCCAGCGCATCCTTCGCCGCTAAGTTTCTTTGGAGATTCCTTATGCCTATCGAATTCCTCGGCATGGGTGCCGGCAATGACTCCACGGAGACCTCGCCGGCCACTACGCCCTTCTTCGACCCTTCCTATGCTGTGAAGATCGCGCGGATCCACGAAGACAACAATTGGGACCATGTGCTGTTTGCCTACAACTCGGCGACCCAGGACCCAGCCGTCCATGCCACCTGGGTTGCGGCCAATACAGAGCGGATTAAGCTGCGGTTGGCACACCGGCCCAACGTGTCGCATCCGACGTTCGCTGCGCGGTCCTTCCTGACCCTGGACCACATAGCGCAGGGGCGCTTGACCGTGCACTTCATCACCGGTGGCAGCCAGGCGGACCAAGCACGGGAAGGTGATTTCCTGGCGAAGGATGCCCGGTATGGCCGGACGCAGGAGTACATGCAGATTGTGCGGCGAGCTTGGTCGGGCGATACCTTCAGCTGGGGCAGTGAGCACTACCGCTTTGAAGGGTTTGCCTCCGGGTTGGGCCCATTTGCCGGGAAACGTCCTGGCATTTCCTTTGGCGGCTCATCCGAGGCAGCTTGGTCCGTGGGTGCTGCCGAAGCCGACATCTACGCCCTGTTCGGGGAGCCTTTGGCCGATGCCGCGTCGCAGCAGGAGCAGATCCTCTCGCGGGCCGCAGCTTTGGGCCGTACCTCTCCGCTTCGGTGGCAAATAGCGTTCCGGCCCATCGTTGCCGAGACGGATGCGTTGGCTTGGGAGAAGGCCCGGTCCATTCTGGGTACGTTTGAATCGCGCCGGTCCGCCGGCGAAGTCATCGATCCTGTCCGGCACTACGCTGTGAAGCCGGAAGCTGCAGGAACCCAGCGGCTTTTGGCAGCCGCCGAACGGGGAGACCTGCACGACCGCGCCTTGTGGACGGCCCTCGCCAAAGCTGCGGGAGGCGGAGGAGGAAGCGCGACGGCGTTGGTTGGCTCCTATGACACCGTCACCCAGGCGATCCTGGACTACCACGACCTCGGCTTTGAGATCTTCGGCCTGCGCGGGTACGACTTTGTCCCCGACGCCATCGAGTTCGGCCAGCACGTGATTCCGCAGCTGAAGCAGGAAGTCGCGCACAGGGAACGCGGCCTCAGTGCCGAGGACCGCCGGGCCGCGCACGCCGCTGCCCGCACCCGCACCCTCTCTCACTAAATCCCCCTTTTTCGGCCACGCTCACTCACGTCCCGCGTGTTTGATCCGGTCGCTCGCTCACGTAACACCGGTTAGGTCCGGACGCTCGTTCACGTACGGGGGTGCTTTCCCGGACCCTCGCTCACTGGATCGATCCTTCCGCCCGGTTCACCCGACCCCTTTTCGACGCGCCCGGCCAGCTGATGTGAGAGAGAGTCAGGGGAGCGTTGCGGCGATCCGGCCGTCGATCAGGACCCCGATGACCTCCGCGCCCGCTGCATCTGGCGCCGGGAGGCCGGCCCCAAGCACGCTGTAGGCGAGTCCCGCAGTGACGGCCGGGGCGGCGTCGTCCGCGGCACTCAACGACTCCAGCGTCACTACCGCCACAACCTCCCGTGGGTGCACGGTTCCAAAGGTCTCGCCCCGGTCCAGGACAAGGAAGGCCGGCTCGCCAGGTGCCAAGCCACGGGCGTAAAGTTCGACGGCGGCCTCCGCCGCGGTCAGTCCGCTCGCCAGGAGCTGGACTCCGGCAGGCGCCTCGGTGAGCAGCGCTCGGACGGTTCCTTCCGGCGTCGTGGGTTCCAGGAACCCCAGAGAGGTGAGCCAGTTGTCGTCGAAATAGGTTGAGAGGTAGTTCCGGCCGGAGTCGGGCAGGACCACCACAATGGTGTGGTTCTCGTCCAGGGTTTCGGCGAGCTGCAGGGCGGCCGCGAGTGCTGTGCCTCCGGTCGCCCCGATCAGCAGGCCTTCCGCGCGGGCAGCGCGCCGGGCAGTAAAGATGGCGTCGCGGTCGGTGATGCTGAAGTATTTGTCCACGAGCACGGTGTCGAACGCTTCGGGCCAGACGTCCTCAAGGGAATCCGGGTGAAGGGGATGCCCGGCGCCTTCGGTGTATTTGAGCGAGCCGTTGCCGCCGCCGTAGCGGGAGTGCTCGGGGTCTGCGGCGATGACCTGCACTGCGCCGTCGCTGGCTTGCTTCAGAAACCGCCCGGTCCCGCTGATGGTCCCACCGGTTCCCACGCTTGCCACAAAGTGCGTGACGCTGCCCGCGGTGTCGGCCCAGATTTCCGGTCCAGTGCCGACAAAGTGTGCATCGGGATTGGCCGGGTTGTCGTATTGGAGCGCGAGCCAAGCTCCCGGCGTCGAGGCCGCAAAGGCCGCTGCACGGTTGGCGAGGTGCCCGGGGTCCGAACGTGGCACGAAGTCGGCCACCAAATGGACTTCGGCTCCAAAGGCCTTGAGCAGCCGGATCTTCTCGGCCGCTGTGGCGGCCGGTGCGAAGATCACCGAACGGTAGCCCAACTGCGCAGCAACCAGGCTTAGCCCGATGCCGGTGTTGCCGCTGGTACCTTCAACGACCGTCCCGCCGGGCTTCAAAAGCCCGGCTTCCTCGGCCGCTCGGATCATGGACAGCGCGGCCCTGTCCTTCACGCTTCCGCCGATGTTCTGGAACTCCAGCTTGGCGTAGATGCGTGGCCGGACACCCGCTCCAAGCTTCTGGAGGCGTAGCAGGGGCGTGCCGCCGATGGCGTCGAGGACTGATTCGTGGACGGTCATGCGGCCAACGCTAGGGGTGCGGGAAACACCCGGCAAAAAGCATTGAGAATCGTGTGCTGATGCGTCGCCCGGACCACATACAACAGTCACGGCAGGTCAACGGGAGTAACCCAAATTCATGCCCCTTAACCAGGTGACTCGCGATGCCTTCCGCCGGACCACGCGGGCCTAGAGTCACAAACATGGGTACAAACGCCACTCGTTCCGCCCTATGGCTTTGCCTGGGTGCCGGATTCATCACACTGCTGGATCAATCGGTGTTCGTGCTCGCTGTCCCGGCGATGTCCGCCTCACTCCACGCTGATTCCGGGTCCGTCCAGTGGATCCTCGCGAGCTACTCCCTCGCATTCGGCGTCGCGCTCGTTCCCGCTGGGAGGCTCGGCGACATCGTTGGCAGGCGCACTCTCTTCATCGCAGGCATTGCGGTCTTCGGCGCTTCCAGTTTGCTGGGCGGCCTGGCGACGGACTCTTCGTGGGTGATCGTGGCGAGGCTCCTCCAAGGGCTGGGCGCGGGCACGCTCAATCCCCAGGTCCTTGGGTTGCTGCAGGACATTTACACCGGCCACGACCGCGCCAAAGCGCTGGGCGCCTACGCCGCCGCGGGTGGTTCGGCAGCGGTGTGTGGTCCGCTGATCGGCGGGTTGGTGTTGTCCTTGGGCGACCCGGCGATCGGCTGGCGCATCCTGTTCCTGGCCAACGTCCCGCTTGTGCTGATCCTGGTCCCGCTGGCCTTCGCACTGTTGCCCAGGACCGCCCGCACCAGGGGAGGCAACACCTCAATAGACATCCTCGGCGCGCTTCTCCTGGGCAGCGTAGTGGTGGCCTCGCTCATTCCCACGATTTACGGCGCGGGTGCGGTCGCGGTGATTTGCCTGGCAGTCGGAGCCGCGGCACTGTTGGCCTTCACCGGCTGGGAAATCCTCTACCACCGCCGCGGCAAGACGCCGCTGCTCAGCGCCGCGCTCGCCACCTCAAAGGGTTACGCGCTGGGGACGGTTGTCGCCCTGTGCCAGTTCGGAGTCGGCGCAGGAATGGCCGCCGTGACGTCCTTCTACTTTCTCTCCGGCACGGGTATGGCACCCCTCGCCGCCGCAGCAATCCTCGCCCCGCAAGCCGCCGGTATGCTCCTGGCATCAAGCTTCAGCTGGCGGTTCCTGGCCCGTTACAAACGCGCCGGGATCGTCTTCGCGCTTCTAGCGAGCCTTGCCACCCTGGTAGCCAAGGACGTGTTCGTCCAACGCTTCGACTCCGCCACGGCGGCACTGGCGGTCGCCGTCGTCGGGCTCCTCCAAGGGATCGCGACCGGCCTGGTCGTGGCACCCAACCAGACCCTGACGCTGGGTCACGCACCGCTCGGAGCTGCCGGTGTCGCAGCCGGTTTCTACCAGCTCAGCCAGCGCTTCGCCGCCGCGCTCTGTTCAGCCGCCGCGGCGGGCATGTTCCTGCAAGCGCACGGAGCCGTCACCGGCGGAGCCGCGAAAGAAGCCTTCCACCAGGGCATCCTCCTGTGCTGCATCCTGCTGGGCGTCGCAGTCGTGGCCGGCATCCTCGATTGGCTCCGCGAGGCGCGCCCCACCAAGGCGGCCACCACAAAGGCGGCCAGGCCCGAAAACGGAAGTGCCGCCGTCGTGCCTTCCATAGAGGAAAGCACGACGACGGCAACGGAACCGCTGGCGCCGGGCCGGGATTCCGGAAGTACGACGGCGGGAGGAACCAGCCGTGCGGACGTTACCAAGCCCGTGGACGCCTAGGCGGATTCAGCCGGCGGGGCAGTAGGTCCGGTGGTGGGGACGCCGGCGTCGCGAAGTGCCGGGAAGCCGCCGTCGACGTGGACGGCGTTGGCGTAGCCGAGGACTTTCAGTTTCTCGGCAACAGGACGCGAGCCGTTGACCGAACCGCAGAACACCACGATCTTCTGGTCGGTGCCGGTGACGTAGGGGAGGCGGTGCGCAGATTCGGGAGCGAAGTCCTCTTCCACGTGTTCGCGGTTCACCACCACCGCGCCGGGAACTGCGCCGGTGCTGGCACGCCCGCCTTCGCTGCGGACATCGATCAGCAGGACGCCGTCCTGAATCAGGGCGGCCGCTTCCTCTGCGGTGATGAGCTGGGTATCTTCCTGGATTTCGGTGGTCATTGCTGCTCCTTTAGTAGTTGGGTGATTGGCAAGGTCTAGAGTCCCCAAGCTTCGGCGAGCAACTGGTAGGAGTTCTCGCGGTCGGCGGGGTCGTGGGCAATGGTGGTGATGAGCAGTTCCTGGGCTCCGGTGGCACGTTGGAGGGTGCGCAAGCTTTTGGTGACCTGCCCGGGGTCGCCGACGAACCGGGTGTCAAGGCGGTCCTTGATCAGCTCGGCTGCTTCGGCGTCCAAGGTGAACTCAGCGGCGTCGTCCGGTGAGGGGTAAGGGATGGCACCCTGTCCGCTGCGGATGCCGTGGACCCACTGGGCGTATCCACGGCCGATGCGGCGGGCGCTGAATTCGTCGGGCGCAACCAAGACATCTGCCGAGACGATGACATGCGGTTCCTGCAGCGTTTCCGAGGGCTTGAAGTGGGCACGGTATTCGGCGATCGAGTCCAGCACTGTCGCTGGAGCTACGTGGTAGTTGGCTCCGAACGGCAGGCCCAGCTTGCCCGCGAGCCTGGCACTGGGGCCGGCCGTGGACCCGTGGATCCAGAACTGCGGAGACTGGCCCAGGGCGGGAGTGGCCGTGACTTCCTCACCGTGTTTGGTGCGGTATTCCCCGGTGAAGAAGCCGATGATGTCCTGGACGTCGTTCTCGAAGTTGTCTGTGTCGCCCGGGAACCGACCCAGGAGTTCGCTTTGCAGGCGGAACTTGCGGGGAAGGACTGCGCCGAAAATTGGGCGGGCGGCGGGGACGACGAGACCGTCCACTACGCGCTCCGCCGACTGGTCCGCAGCGGGAGCCGGCTGGCCCGGCGCCGGTTCGCTCGGAGACTTGGGCGGGCCGGAACGGCCAAAACCCAGGTCCAGGCGGTCCGGGAACACCGACGCCAGGGTCCCGATGCTCTCCGCGATCTGCAACGGCCGGTAGTTGCCCAAAAGCGTGGCCGCCGTACCTACCCTGATCGTCTTTGTTGCCGCAGCCACGAGCCCGGCCAGCACATGCGGCGCGGAACCGGCGACGCCGTCATTGAGGTGGTGCTCGGCCAGCCAGTAGCGGGAGTATCCCGCGGCTTCGGCTGCGACGGACAGGGCAACGGTGCTGCGCAGGGCGTCGCCGGAGCTCTGGTTGGCTGACACCGGGCTGAGGTCAAGAACTGACAAGGGGATAACGGAAGGCTTCGGCATGTCACGACACTACGGAGCGGAAGGGGCGCACCAAAGCCCGTTTGTCACCCGGCTCAACTGGACTCAACGCGGCTCAACCCGGCGCAATGGAAGGTCATACGGGCCCGCAGATCCACCGAAAAATGACGAACTTGGCAGCCGCTTGACGCGCTGTTTCCCGCGTTGACGCTTCAAGTCAGGGGCGTTTGTACATTCCTTGGAGCTGCTCCTAGATTCAATTCCAGGTCAAGAGTCAGCGCGCCAAGGACCGGCTCGCGCTGCGGCAACCCTCAGGCATTAAGTGGCGGGGTGCTCCGGAAACAGACCTGGCCGCGACTGCGGCAAGTGAATGTCAACCCGGCCGCGCTGCGGCCTGTGAAAGAGAGAAACATGCCTTCCAAACCTGATTTCCGTTCGCGTGTTGTTGCTTTGGAGCTCGACGGCGATGGAGCCCACCCGGCTGCGTGGCGAAAGGCCCTCCATGATCCGCAGGCACTGTTGGGGGGCCAGCGGATCCGTGAGACTGTCCAGGCAGCAGACATCGCGGGTTTCCATCTGGCAACGTTCAAGGACAGCCGTGTGGTGGATGACGGCACCTCCGGGGTTCCTACCCGTATCGACGCCGTCCAACGCGCAGCTTTCGCCGCACCGATCACCCGCTCCCTGGGGCTGGTTCCGGAAGTGGGAACGCTCTTCACCGAGCCGTTCCACGTCGCCACCCAGCTCGCCAGCCTGGACTACTCTTCCCAGGGACGCGCCGGCTGGTTGGTAAATGCGGACAATTTCGTGGAGGAGGCCCGTTCCGTGGGTCGCGCGCCGCTGTCCCGGGAAGAAACAGCAAGCGAGGCAGCGGACGTGGTCCAGGCCAACCGCAGGCTCTGGGACTCCTGGGAGGACGACGCCGTCATCCGCGACGTTGCCACAGGCCGCTACCTGGACCGCGACAAACTGCACTACGCCAACTTCGAAGGGGAGCGGTTCTCCGTAAAGGGTCCGTCCATCATCCCGCGCCCGCTTCAGGGCCAGCTGGTGGTGTTCGCCCCCACGGAACTGATTCCCGCCGTCGAAGCCGACGTAGCCTTGGTCTCCGCGGACTCCTCCGACGAGCTCGCGCAGGCAGCCCAGGCGGCAACAGCCTCAGGGGCGCAGCGGACGTTGGTCGAGCTCGACGTCGTGCTGGACGCCCGCGGGCAAAGGGCCGCCGAGCGGCTGGCCGAGTTGGATGCCCACGAGCAATGGGTGGGCGGCGCACGCTACGTGGGAGATGCCCGGGGGCTCGTGGAACTCCTCACCGCCCTCTTCGCAGCCACGGACGGCGTTCGCCTGAGGCCGGCCGTCCTCGACATCGATCTGCCGGAACTGGCGTACAAGGTGTTGCCTGGACTGCACGAGTCAGGGCTTGTGACGCCCCCAACGCCGGGCACCACGCTGCGCGAGACCCTCCACCTTCCACGCCCAGTCAACCGCTACGCCGCGGCCTGAAACGCCCGCCAAGAAGCCAGAGAGAGCATCAGATGACCAATCACCACCGCATTGCAGGCAACGGGCAGATCCAGTTCGGAGTCTTCTTCCAGGGCGTCAACCACACCACGGTCTGGAAAGACGAAGCCAGTGGCTCGCAGACCGATTTCGAATCCTTCCGCCGCGTGGCCCAGACCGCCGAACGTGGCCTGTTCACCGCGTTTTTCCTTGGCGAGGGCCTCCGCCTCCGCGAACACCTGGGGAAGATCCACGATCTCGACGTCGCCGGCCGCCCTGACGCGCAGACGGCGTTGGCCGCGCTCGCCGCCATCACCACCAATATCGGCCTGGTGGCTACCCAGAACACCACCTACAACGACCCCGCGGACCTTGCCCACCGCCTCGCCAGCCTGGACCTGTTGTCGGGCGGCCGGGCCGCGTGGAACATCGTCACGACGGACAACGCATGGACCGGAGCCAACTTCAGGCGCGGCGGGTTCCTCAAGCACGAGGACCGCTACGTCCGGGCCGAAGCGTTCGTCCAGACGGCAAAGGCCATTTGGGATTCCTGGGCTGACGGCGCAATCGCCGGGTCCCGGAACGAGCCCCGCTGGCTCCGAGAGGACAGCATCACCCCGGTACAGCGCAAGGACCAGAGCTTCGACGTCGAGATCACTGGCCGCCTTCCGCGTTCCAGCCAACACCACCCCGTCTTGTTCCAGGCAGGCGATTCTCCGGATGGCCGCGACTTCGCGGTCCGGAACGCCGACGTCATCTTCTCCGCCCACCCCGAGCTGGAGGACGCGAAGAAGTTCCGCGAAGACATCGTGGCCAGGACCCTCAAAGCAGGTCGCCCGGCCGATGACGTGAAGATCTTCCCCGGCCAGGAGTTCATCCTGGGTGCCACAGCTGCCGAGGCCGAGGAAAAGCACCAGTGGGTCCGTTCGCAGCAGGTCGGCCCGGAAACCGCGATCGCCTACCTTGAGCAGTTCTGGGGCCGGACCCTCACCGAGTATGACCCGGACGGGCCGCTCCCGGATGTTGACCCCGTGGTCGACGTCACCAATCCCACGCGCGGCAACGCCTTCCACGGCAAGAGCGCCAAGGAACTCGCCGCCCAATGGCGTGCGGAAGCCGAACAGAAGGGCCTGTCCATACGGCAGTTTGTGGCTGCCCGCTCCCGCCTGAACGGCCGTGGACTGGTGGGCTCCTACGACGACGTCGCGGACAAGCTCGCCGAGTACGCCCACACAGGAGCCGTGGATGGCTTCAACATCACCCCTTGGATTGTTCCCTCCGGCCTGGACGACATCGTGAACGAGCTTGTCCCAAGGCTCCAGGACCGCGGCGTTTACCGCACGGAATACGAAGGCAGCAACCTCCGCGAAAACCTCGGCCTCCGCGAGCCCTTCACCCGTCGCGGATCACTCACCAGCACCCAACCCACTGAAAGCGAAAACGTCGCATGAGACTCCCCAAACCTTCCGCAGCCCGCAGCGGAAAGAAGCCCGCCGCCGTCGTCAGCGTCCTGGGAGCCGTTGCGCTCCTGGCCTCCGCGTGCGGTGGAGGGGCCGACGCCGGTGCGCAGCAAAGCGCCGCAGCCTCGCCGGTGGCGGGCGGGAACCTGAATTTCGCGGTCTCCGTGGACCGTGGTTGCATCGACCCGCAGCAGGTAGGCAACAACGACGCGATCGCGATCGCCCGCCAGACCGTGGCCTCGCTGACCGCGCAGGACCCGAAGACCGGCGAAATCGTGCCTTGGCTTGCCGAGAAGTTCGAAAACAACGCGGACGCCACGAGCTTCACGTTCACCCTCCGCACAGGTGCCTCGTATGCCGACGGAACGGCGATTGACGCTGCCTCGGTCAAGACCAACTTTGAAGCCATCAAGGCCCTCGGCGCCAAGGCCACCCTGGGCTCCACGTACCTCAGCGACGTCAGCGGCATCACGGTGAAGGACCCGCAGACCGTTGTGGTGGACTTCTCCAAACCGAACGCACAGTTCCTCCAGGCCACGTCCACGTTCACGCTGGGCCTGTTGTCTCCGGCGTCGGCCAAGCTCTCCGAAGCGGACCGCTGCGCCGGGAAGTTCTCGGGTTCCGGCCCCTTCAACGTCAAGAGCTACACCGTGGACAAGGAAGCCGTCCTGGAACGCCGCTCCGGCTACAACTGGCCGTCCTCCACCAACAGCAACAAGGGTGAGGCCTACTTGGACTCCGTCACGTTCAAGATCATCCCGGAGGCTGGCAACCGTACCGGCAGCCTGCAGTCCGGCCAGATCGATGCCACGGCGGCCATTTCCGCGGCGGACATCCAGTTGTTCAGCGGCAACGGATTCTGGAACGAAACGCGCGCCAACCCGGGCGTCGTCTACAACCTGTACTCCAACGAGTCCAACCCCAAGCTGAAGGAAACCGCAGTACGCCAGGCCATCTCCAAGGCCATCAACCGCGAGGAAATCACCAAGACCCTCCTGACCGAGGCGGACCAGCCGGCCAAGGGCATCCTGTCCCACACCACGCCGTACTTCAAGGACTACAGCTCGCTGTTGGCCCACGATCCCGACGGTGCCAAGAAGCTTCTTGACGACGCCGGGTGGAATCCGGGTGCCGACGGCATCCGCGAAAAGAACGGCGAGAAGCTCTCCTTCAAGGTCACCTACTGGCAGTCACCCAAGGA
Source organism: Paenarthrobacter sp. NPDC057981 (assembly GCF_042886835.1). Classification (NCBI taxonomy): domain Bacteria; kingdom Bacillati; phylum Actinomycetota; class Actinomycetes; order Micrococcales; family Micrococcaceae; genus Paenarthrobacter; species Paenarthrobacter sp. NPDC057981. The sequence continues at coordinate 44,234 of NZ_JBHVQI010000003.1, read as the reverse complement.
AGTCCTGGAGCTTGTCCAGCAGCAGCTCAAAGCCATCGGCGTGGACCTGCAGTTGAAGTTCACCACGATTGCCGATGTCACGGCGGCCCAGGCGGACAAGACCTATGACTTCTCCTACGGCAACCTGACCCGAAGCGATCCGGACGTCCTGCGCACTGTCTTTGCATCGAACACGGCCCGCGGCGGCAGCAACCTCCGCGAGAAACTTCCCGTCGACGACACCTTGGGCGAGCAGGCGGCGGCCTTGGACAAGGACGCCCGCCAGAAGCTGGTTGACCAGGCCCAGGAAGCACTGATCAAGGACGCACACTCCATCCCGCTGTACGAACTGTCCACCACGATTTCGGCCAGCGAGAAGGTCCACGACCTCAAGTTCGAAGCTTCCAGCCGCCTGGACTTCTACGACGCCTGGCTGAGCAAGTAGGCATCCCATGATCCGCTACATCGGCCGGCGGTTGCTGCAGGGAGCCTTCGTTCTCTGGGCTGCCTACACCGTGTCCTTCCTGATCCTGTACTTGCTGCCCGGCGACGCCGTGAGCATCATGGCCAGCGGCGACGAACAAAACGCCGTTGACCCCGCGCTCGTGGCCAAGCTGCGCAGCGAGTACGGGCTGGACAGGCCCATCCACGAGCAATACTTCATAGCTCTGGTGAAGGCCCTGCAACTGGACTTCGGCGTCTCCATCAAGAACGGAGTGCCCGCCACGGCCACCGTGGCCGAGGTCCTCCCGGAAACCATCAAATTGGCTATCGCAGGATTCGCCCTGGCCGTGCTGCTGGGCAGCGCCTTGGCAGTGGTTGCAGCCTTCAGCCGCAACCGCTGGATCCGCACGGCATTCTCCTCACTGCCGCCGCTGGGGATCGCGGTGCCGACGTTCTGGATCGGCCTGCTGTTGCTTCAGTTCTTCTCCTTCCGGTTCCGTTTGTTCCCGGCGATAGGGAACGACGGCGGCGAGAGCCTCGTCTTGCCGGCGTTGACTTTGGCCATACCCACCTCGGCCGTGATCGCCCAACTGCTCACCCGGAGCCTGCACCAGACTCTCGGGGAGCCGTACATCGAACAGATCCGGGCCAAGGGAGCCAGTGAAGCACTGATCAACTTCGGCCATGCACTGCGGAATGCCGCCATTCCGACCCTGACCATGTTGGGGATTTTGGTGGGAAACCTGCTGGCCGGAGCCGTGGTGAGCGAGACCGTGTTCTCCCGCGCCGGGATCGGCAGGCTGACTGTCACAGCGGTGAACAGCCGGGATATTCCTGTGGTGCAGACACTCGTGGTCCTGGCCGCAGCGATCTTTGTGATCACCAGCTTGATCGTCGACCTGATCTACCCACTCGTGGATCCGCGCATCAACACTGCGCGCGGAGCCAAGGCCTAGGAGGGCCAGCATGTCGCAGCAACTTGATAACCGGGTGGAGACCGTCCCGGAGCCACAGCCGATCGCTGTTTCTCCGCAAGCGGCCACTCTCCGGGACGATGTCACGGAAGCCGACCGCCCGGCGTCGGGCCTGTTCCCGGGGGTTCGGAAGGCCCTGGCTTGGCGATCTTTGGCACGCCGGGCCGCCGCCCGGCCGGGGCTGGTGTTGTCCGTGCTGGTCCTGGCCATCGTGATCCTGTGGGCCTTGATCCCGACGGCGTTCACGTCGTGGCCACCGGACGCGGGTGTTCCCTCGTCACGGCTCAAGCCGCCGTCCGCCGAGCACTGGTTCGGCACGGACAGCCTGGGCCGGGACCTGTTCTCCCGCGTGGTGCATGGCTCGGCGACGTCCCTCGCTGCAACGGCCGTGGCTGTCGCGGTGGGACTGGTGGCCGGATCTGCGTTGGGCCTGCTCGCCGGTTCCCTCCGCGGCTGGGTGGACGACGCCATCATGCGCGTCATGGACGTCCTCCTGGCCATCCCCAGCCTGCTGCTCTCGCTGGCCCTGATCACGGTGCTGGGCTTTGGAACCATCAATATTGCGGTAGCCGTCGGTGTTGCCAGTGTGGCCAACTTTGCCCGCATCATGCGTGCCGAAGCCCTCCGCGTCAGCACCGCCGTGTATGTCGAAGCTGCCCGTTCGGCCGGGGTGCGCTGGCACAGCATCCTGCTCCGGCACATCCTGCCCAATGCGGCCGGGCCGGTCCTGGCGCTGTCCGCGTTGGAATTCGGCATGGCTGTGCTGTCCATTTCGTCGCTGAGCTTCCTCGGCTTCGGTGCTCCGCCGCCCGCAGCCGAATGGGGCTCGCTCGTGGCCGGAGGCCGCGATTACCTGGTTGCCGCGTGGTGGCTGGTGACCTTGCCCGGCGTGGTGATTGCCGCCGTCGTGCTGTCCACCAACCGCATATCGCATGCGTTCCAGGACGCTGAAAGGAACCGGAAATGAGTCCGTTGCTGAAGGTCGAGGGGTTACGCGTCGATTACCTGGTCAACGGTGAAGCGAAAACCGCCGTGTCCGGTGTGTCGTTCGAAGTCAATGCGGGCGAGGTCGTGGCGATCGTGGGGGAGTCGGGCTCGGGCAAGACCACCACCGCGCACTCGATCATCAACCTGCTGCCGGGGAACGCGCGGTTCTCCTCCGGCAGTATTTCCTTTGACGGGGCCGATCTCACCACACTGACACGCAAGGAATGGCAAGGCGTTCGGGGCAAGGAGATCGGGCTGATTCCGCAGGACCCAACGGCATCGCTCGACCCCTTGCAGAAGGTGGGCGAGCAGGTAGCGGAGGCCCTGACCATTCACCGCCTGCAGCCTCGGAAAGAGGCCCGACGTCGGGCGGTTGAGCTGTTGGGGGAAAGTGGCATCCGTGATGCCGCCACCCGGGCGCGGCAGTATCCCCACCAGTTTTCCGGCGGCATGCGGCAGCGCGTGCTGATCGCGACGGCCCTGGCCGCCCAGCCAAAACTGGTCATTGCCGACGAACCCACCAGCGCCCTGGACGTCACGGTGCAGCGCCAGATTCTGGACAACATCGCCGCCCTGACCGCCGAACGGGGCACCGCAGTCCTCCTGATCACGCACGACCTCGGCGTTGCCGCGGATCGGGCGGACCGGATCGTCGTCATGAAGCAGGGCGCCATTGTTGAGGAGGGGCCCGCCGCCGAGGTCCTGGGCAATCCGCAGCACCCGTATACCAAGCAACTCATTGAAGCGGCGCCCGGGTTGAGCCCGCGGCGGTTGCGTTCAGTGGTTGCCTCCGGCTCCCTTTCCGGTTCTGTGCCGAACGGAAGCCCGACGGCGGATGGTCCGGTCTTGGTGCAAGCCAAGGCTCTGCGGAAGGTCTTTTCCCTGCCCCGCACGGCCGGTGGTGCGCGTTCTTTGACCGCCGTTGATGACGTCTCCCTGGACGTTCGGCGTGGGGAAACGCTGGCGTTGGTGGGGGAGTCCGGGTCCGGAAAAAGCACGGTGGCCCGGCTTCTGTTGCGGCTGGAGAAGCCAACGTCCGGTTCGGTAATGTTCGACGGCGTCGACCTCGCCTCGGTGCGGGGTGAGCGGCTGCGCCAACTGCGGCGGCGGTTCCAAGTGGTGTTCCAGAGCCCCTATGCCTCGGTTGATCCCCGCTTTTCCGTGGAGGACATCATTGCCGAACCGCTCCGGGCCTTCGCCGAGGGGTCTCCGGCAGAGCGGCGTGCCCGGGTGCGCTCCTTGTTGGACGAGGTGCATCTGCCCGCGGACTATGGTTCCCGGCGCCCGGCTGAGCTTTCCGGCGGACAGCGGCAGCGCGTAGCCATTGCCCGGGCCCTGGCCTTGAAGCCGGAACTCGTGGTGCTGGACGAGGCCGTTTCGGCGCTGGATGTGTCCGTACAAGCCCAGATCCTTGCCTTGTTGGTGGAGCTGCAGGCACAGGAATCGTTGAGCTATCTGTTCATTTCGCACGACCTCGCCGTGGTTCAGCAGATTTCCGACCGCGTCGCCGTGATGCAATCCGGCAAGCTTGTCGAGATTGGCGACGCCTCGGACGTCCTGGTGAACCCTGTGGAGGAGTACACGAAGGCCCTGATCTCAGCCATCCCCGGCCGCCAAAACCAACCCTCTCTCACCTAACACCCGCTTCCGGCCGACCCTCTCTCACCTGGTGATAGATGGTCGACGGGAATTTGGTGGTACGTGAGAGAGCGTTGGAGTGAGGCCGAGCTTGTCAGTGCTGGCCGAGCGAACCACCCAGCGGTGGTATGGCACCCGGTCCCCGCCGGCCTTCCGGTCCGGTGGCGTCCTCCGACGTATCTCCTTGGAAGACTCCGGCACCTGATTCGTCCTCGTCCGAGCGCTCGGCCTCGCTGCGGGTGTCGCTCTCAGCCGTGCCGTCCGAGTCGCCCTCAAGGTCATCGGCCAAGCCATTGGTCTGGTCGAAGGGGTGGGTGATCGGATCCAAGGTGTCTTCGCTTGCGGTGGTGCGTTCCGTATCTTTCTCGGTCACGGTGTCCTCCTCGCTGGCTCCAAAATTCATCAGTAAACTTACAATATCCGGATTTGAGGCCGCGGACCAGAGGCTTGGCGCGGCGACCGCCGTCGAACGTCCATGCGTACCCTCCCGACCCGTTTTCGGGCGGCGTCGCGGGAAAGTCAACGCATATCGGTTGCTTTTCGCTTCAAGGCGCGGCAAAGCAGGTGGGGAAGGTACGGGACTTACGACGCCGGGACGGCCGCGCTGCTGCGGGCGTATCGTTAAAGCCCCGGCCGCCTCTCGAAACGGACCAGTGTCATGGCGCGAATCATCATCATGGGCCCTCCCGGTTCGGGTAAAGGCACGCAGGCAGTCCATATCGCCAAGCATTTCGGCGTTCCGGCCATTTCAACGGGAGACTTGTTCCGTGCCCACGCGCGGGAGAAGACCGGACTCGGCCTGGAAGCGGGCGCCTACATGGACCGCGGTGAGTTCGTGCCTGACCACGTCACCACCAACATGCTCAAACAGCGGCTCGAGGAAGTCGACGCGGCCGAAGGATTCCTGCTGGACGGCTATCCGAGGACGGTGATGCAGATCGGTGCGTTGGACGAGCTGCTCGCCGTGAGGGGGCAGACCTTGGAAGCCGTCCTGGCGCTCACCGTGGCGGACGATGAATTGGTGGCCCGAATGCTGCTCCGTGCCAAGGAACAGGGCCGCCGCGATGATACCGAGGACGTCATCCAACGCCGTTTGGAGTTGTATCGGGATGAAACGCAGGCAGTGCTGACGGCTTACTTGCAGCGCGGAATCCTGCTCACTGTTGATGGATCAGGCGATCGTGGGAACATCACGGCCGCCGCCATTGCCGCCGTCGAAAAAGCGTTGGTTCCCTAGCCCGTAGCCGCCGGGAGTTCGCCTCCGAGCACGCGAAGGTAGGCCGCGAAGCCCTCAGGTGCGCGGGCGTGAGTGCGCCCGGACGTCAAGACGCGGGTAGTGTCCGTGGCAACCACGCGGAATCCGCGGCTGCGGAGACGCTCCACCAGCACGCGGTCCTCGTGTGCACGAAGTTTGGGGAATCCGCCAGCCGCCAGGTACGAGGAGCCCCGGACACCCAGGTTCGCGCCGTAAATGTGCTGGTGGTCCTCGCGGAACGGGTGTAGCTCCAACCACCGCCCCAACACCGATGGGTCCAAGTCGTCGGGATCAGGTTCCACGGAACCCAGGATGGCGTCGGCTCCGTCGTTGGCAAGCTCAACCTGGCGGGTCAGCCAGTTCGCCGGAACTGTGGAGTCGGCATCGGTATTCGCGAGCCAAACCGCCTGCAGCTGAGCCGCCTGCAGCTGAGCCGGGTGCAGCGACGCCAGCGCTGCGCGGACGCCTAAGCGCCGGCTGGACCCCGTGCTGCGAAGCGCAACGTTCATTGAACTGAATCGGGAATCGCCCTCCACGTAGGCAGCCGTGATGTCCGCCGAGCGGTCAGTGCAGCTGTCCAGGACAACGGTGATGCGCACCTGAACCTCTGGCCGCGCCTGCTGCAAAGCGTCCGCAGCAGTTCCAAGTGCTGCCAGCGCTTTGCCGAGGTGCTTGTCCTCGTTGTGGGCGGGCATCACCACCGCCACCTGCCGGATGCCCTGCGCTGCCGGAATTGTCATGTCGCCGTGTCCGGAGCGACGAGGACCTCCAGGATGAAGTCTTTTTCGCGGTACAGCCCATGTGTGGGCCACCCCAACTGGGTCCGGGCCATCACGTGCACCGCCTCCGCGTCGAGCTGCCAGCCGGAGATCGGGTGCCGCCAATGGCACAGAAGCAGCGTGCCTCCGGGCCGGGTGGAGGTCTGGATCCGTGCAAGGAGTTCGTTGAGTTCGTCCGGTGAAAGGTAGTAACCGGTCTCGGACAACACCACCAGATCGAAAGTGCCCTCAGGCCACTCATGTGGCACGGTGAGATGGCGGAACCGGGCCGAAGAGTGTTCGGGGAGGCGCTTACGGGCTTCTTCCAAGGCCGTGCTGCTGGCATCGACGCCGAGGAAAGTCCGGCAGCGCTCCGCGAGCTCCTGGCTCAGTGTGCCAATGGAACAGCCCAGCTCCAAGCCCGATTCATACGATTCCTCGGGCAAGGCAGCCAGGGTCAGTGAGCGCTTCCGCCGTTCGTACCAGCTGGTGGTGTAGCTCCAGGGGTCCTCTTCCCTGGAGTGGACCTCATCGAAGATCCGTTCCGCATCCTTGGCGCTGTTGTTGCCAGCCGTTGAGGGGTGCCACACGAAGGTCTCCCACGATCTGCCGAAGTGCTCCAGGAAGGTGCTTGAAAGAAGGGTCTCATCGCCGGGCTCTGCGGACAGGGGTTCCGTTTGTGAGGCGTGGGCGCGCATGGCGTTGGCCTTGGCCTCCTGCTCCGCGGCCGAGAGCGGTACCCGGACCCAGTCACGCCACGATCCGCCGTCCGGGCCCGCCCACAGCCAGTACCAGATGGGGTATTCCAGCAGGCCGTGGCCGCCGGACGCGGCAACCTCCGCAGCCGTCGATCCAAGGGTGTCGTGGTCGGTGTGTCCGTCCGAACGGTAGGGGGCAACGATGGTCACGTTTTCCGCCGGCCGCCCTGATGATGAAATGACCTCCCGCACCGCGGCCGAGATCCGGTCCGCGTTGGCTGCCAGTTGTCCGTCCGGCAGTTCCAAAAACCGCCAGTCCGCGCTGGGAGCCAGCCCGGACACAGCCGAGTCGAACTCTGTGAGCCTGACGGCGGCAAGCTGCTCCGCCGTCGTCGTGGGTGATTCCGGGTGCGACGCCTCCCCGGCTGTGCAGAGCACGAACCTGATGTCCGCGCCCGCAGCGTGCAGTTTGGCGACGAAGCCGCCCGCGCCGAGGGTTTCGTCGTCCGGATGCGCCGCGAGCACTACGAACGTCATGCCCGCGACTTCGTCCTGGTCCAGGGGGAGTTCGGGGAGGGCGGCGACGCCGCTGCGCGCCCAATCGGCCTCGGAGGTGCCGGCATCGGCGTGCGTAAAGGTCACCAACTGCGGTCCCCTTTCAGCGTCAGGGCGCCCAGCTGGGCGTCGTCGCGCATGGCGTGGTGCTGCCGGATATACAAGGACAGGTCCGCCATGCGCTTTCCGTAGGCCTCATCGAACGCCAGCGGGCCGGGGCCCAGGTTCTGCGTCACCAAGGTTTGGACGCGCTCGACGGCGGCGGCTACAGTTCCGCGGACACGCAGGGCATCGCTCCAGGGGCTTGGGTTGTCGTGGCTTGCGTCGTCCGGATTGTCACCGTCCGCGTCGACGGCGTCTGGCTCGCCTGCATACGCCTCGCCTGCATCGATGCGTTCGGCCGTCTGGGCGAGGTGGCCGATGGTCGCGTTGAGGATGCGGTCGATTTCTCCCAGGGCGGCCAACGCAATCTGGTCCGGTTCGCGGCCGTTGGCTGCGGCTCTTGTAAGTGCCGCGGCGAAGTCCCTTGCTACTGCGACAGCGCCACCCAACCAGCATGCGGCCACTCCCATGCCACCCCATGCGAATCCGGGGCGCTTGAAGTACCAGCCCTCGCCGCCGACGGGGATGGCCGGCACGTTGTCGAAGTGGACCGTGCCGCTGGGGATTTCCTGCAGGCCGCGGCTTGTCCAGGCAGGGGTCTCCGCCGTCACGCCAGGGGCCTTCAAGTTCACAGCGAACGCGGCACGCCCGCCGTTGTCCGGAAGGTGCGCGGTGATCACGGCGCCGTCCAAGAGCTGTGCCAGGGAGCACCATGGCTTGGAGCCGCTGAGGACGAAGCTGCCATTTGCGGTCCGCTTGGCTTCGAGTTTCATCCCCGGACCCTCGGCCGCGAAAACTCCCCAAGCACCCGTGGTGTCGGTTTCGATGCCGGACTGGGACAGGATCGCGAGGGCATCCAAGTGGGGCTCAAGGACCCGCCCGGCGGCCACATCCACCGCCGTTACTGAGGCGAGCAGTTCCCATAGCTTGGCCGTGTTGCCTTCACCGGGCATGGGGGCTGTCTGGCCGATTTCTTCGGCGGTGGCGAGTAGGGCCGGGACATCACCCACTGCAGCGTGCACTTGCTGGAGCAACGGCTCCAGGGCTTGGAGCTGTACAGGGACCGAGCTGATGCGTACGGGCTGGGGGTCGGGTGCGCTCATGGACCCAGCCTATTCTAAGGACCCTTAGTTTAGCTGCGCGTGAAAAAGGAACGACGGCCGGGTGGTGCCCGCCGTCGTTCGAAGGGCCACAGCCCCCAACGAGCCCACCCCCTGCAAAAGTTCCCCTTTGTCGCCACATGACACGGCAGCTTCACAAGTTTTGTCATGCGTGTCACATGTTGTTGTCACTTGCCATGACAGATTCCGTAGCTTGGAAGGGTCACATCCCGAGCCAGGAGAACCCAATGCCCCAATCCAACGAATCCGCCACCATCCCCGCCGACTCCCACAGCCCGCCGGGCCAAGGAACCGGCCAGCCAGGCACCAGCCGGCCCAGCACGCGGAAGCCCAGCTTCCTCAGCAACCTCGGCGCCGACCTCCCCGCATCGCTGGTGGTCTTCCTCGTAGCCCTGCCGCTGTCCCTGGGTATCGCCGCCGCCTCCGGAGCGCCCATCATGGCAGGCCTCATCGCCGCCGCCGTGGGCGGGATTGTCGCAGGCAGCCTTGGTGGCTCCCCACTGCAGGTGAGCGGCCCCGCCGCGGGACTGACCGTCGTCGTCGCCGGTCTGGTTGCCGAGTTCGGCTGGCAGGTGACGTGCGCCATCACGGTGGGTGCCGGCGTCGTGCAGTTGCTCATGGGTGTCAGCCGTATCGGGCGGGCCGCGCTGGCAGTGTCGCCAGTGGTGGTCAAGGCGATGCTCGCGGGCATCGGGATCACCATCATTTTGCAGCAACTCCACGTGCTGCTGGGCGGCCAAGCCGCTGGGTCCGCCGTCGAAAACCTCACCGCGCTCCCTGCCGCCGTCACCAACGTCGAGCTGCACTCGGCGCTGCTGGGGCTGGCCGTCGTCGCGATCCTGCTGTCTTGGAAGTTCCTTCCCGCCGCGGTGCGGAAAGTGCCAGGGCCGCTTGCCGCCGTCGTTGCCGTCACGGCGCTGTCCGTTGCGGTGGCGCCGGGCGTGGAGCGGATCAGCTTCAGCGGTTCGATTTTCGACGCCGTCGCCCTCCCCAGCCTGCCCGACGGCAACTGGCGTGCCGCCGTCATGGCCGTCATCACCGTGGCGCTGATTGCCAGCATCGAGTCCCTGCTCTCCGCCGTCGCCGTCGACAAGATGCATGGCGGGATCCGCACCAACCTCAACCGCGAACTCGTCGGCCAAGGCTCGGCGAACATGGTCTCCGGCATGCTCGGTGGCCTGCCGGTGACCGGCGTGATCGTCCGCAGCGCCACCAACGTTGAAGCCGGTGCGAAGAGCCGGACATCCGCCATCCTGCACGGCGTGTGGGTCCTGGTGTTCTCCGCGTTGTTCGCGGGTCTTATCCAGCTGATTCCGCTGTCCGTCCTGGCAGGTTTGCTGTTGGTGATCGGCGCTAAGCTCATCAAAGTGGCCGACATCCGCACCAGCCTGCGCACTGGTGATCTCCTGGTCTATGCCGTCACCGTGGTGTGCGTCGTGGTCCTTAATCTGTTGGAGGGGGTCATTATCGGACTGGCCCTGGCCGCGCTGTGTGTGCTGTGGCGGGTACTCCGGGCACAGATCCAGGCGCACGCCCCGGTCGGAACCGGTCTGCCGTGGCGGGTGACCATCGCCGGCTCGTGCAGCTTCTTCGCGCTGCCCCGGCTCAACCGGGTCCTCCACTCCGTTCCCGAAGGCCAGGACGCCGTGGTGGAACTCAACGCCGACTACCTCGACCACGCTTTCCGAGAATCCCTGGTGGCCTGGGAGAAACAGCAGCGGAACAGCGGCGCAACCGTAGTAGTGGAGGAACACGGCACCACCGCCTTCACCGACGCAGAGCACAACACGCCCCAGCGCCAGGAACCGCGCGAATTTCCGCTTCCCCCGCGCACGACGTGGCAGCCATCGGACGCGGCAGCCCAAGGGAACAACGACGACGGCGACCCGCACCCGCCGCTGCGGTCCATCCTCCTGGGCATCGACAAATACCATCGCCGGCACGCAGACAAGGTCCGGCCGTTGGTCCAGGACCTCACCGAGGGACAAAATCCTGACACTTTGTTCGTGGCCTGCGTCGATTCACGCGTGAATCCCAACCTGATCACCAGCAGCGGCCCCGGCGATCTGCTCACGCTGCGGAACATCGGCAACGTGGTGTGCAGCGATGACCACGACGCTTCGATCGACTCGACGCTGGCCTTCGCGGTGAAGGCCTTGTCCGTGGATTCGATCGTCGTCTGTGGCCACTCCAATTGCGGGGCCATGAAAGCAGTGATCGCCGATGCCGAAGGTTCGGATGCCGGATTGGGTCGCGGGTTCGATACCTGGCTTGAGCATGCACGGCCCAGCTATCAGGCACTCCTTGCCGGACACCCCGTGGCCCGTGCCGCCGAAGCCGAGGGTTTCAGCCGCGTGGATCAGCTGAGCATGGTGAATGTGGCCATCCAACTGGGTAAGTTGTCCGAGCACCCCGTCACTGGACCTGCGTTGGCGTCCGGCCAGGTGCAGGCGACAGGGCTGTTCTACGACATCTGCACGGCCCGCGTGGTCCTGGTAACGCCCGAGGGAATCGAGCAGTTGGACCCGAGCATGGCCGTCCGCTAAGTCAGGCGCGGCCGAGCCCCGGCCCGCCCGTGCCGCCGCCACTCACTTTGGGCACGGAAACTGCCCCGACGCTCCGTACCCACGGCGTGTCGGGGCAGTTTCCGTGGCAAAGCAGGTGGTGGCGGCACCGGCTTCGCCTGTGGTTTCAATGACGCTTCCGTAGGTACGGGATTAACCATTGAAAGGTGCGGAATACTGGACGTAGAACCACGAATTCCGGCAGACGAGGGCTGCCGTCCGAGGAGGTGGCCCACACAGTGAATGACGGGAACAACGCTTTCAGGCGGAGACTCGAGCGCGGAGCGGAACTTCGTGCCGTTCGCGGCTGGGGCGGCAATGCGCAGGAAGACGCCGAGCTCGAAGCCGCGGAGGCCGAGGAACGCGAGAAGCGGCGGAAGGTGGACGATGCCGCCCGCGTTGAATACCTGATCCGCGACGCCATGGACCAAGGGAAGTTCGACAACCTGAAGTACGCGGGCAAACCGATACCAGGGCTTGGCGAGCACTACGATCCCGACTGGTGGGTCAAGGGCCTGATCCAGCGCGAACGCTTGAGCGGGATCGGTCCTCCAGCCATCCTGCTGCGGATTGAAGACGGCGAACTCGACGAAAAGCTGGACCAGCAATACACCGAAAAACAGGTCCGGGACATCCTTGAAGACTTCAACAAGAGGGTCATCGAAGCCAGGCGGCAACTGCAGGGCGGGCCTCCCGTCATCACCAAGCTCCGGGACGTGGACTCCGAGGTCCAGCGGTGGAAGGAACGCAGAGCCGCATCAGCAACGCCCGAGCCGGAACCCGTGACGGAAACCAAACGCACGTGGTGGCAGCGCCTGTGGAACGGTTCCGGCTGATCCAACTGGGTCGCGCACAACAGCAGCCGACGGCGGAACCCGGGTCCCGCCGTCGGCTGCTGTTAGGTTGTGGTGCCGTCAGGCCAGGCTGTCTTCCTTGGCTTCGACGGGCTGGGAAGTGGCAGGCTTCCGCGTGATCAACGCCGACAAGTGTGCCTGCTGCTGGCGGAAGTGGCCGTGCGCGGTGAGCCCGAACTCGTAGGCGGACTCGGCGTGCTGGGTGAGGTCCACTCCGGTGATCTCGTGCTCGTGCGGAACACGGAAGCCGATGGTCTTGTTGATGATCCGGCCGATCACCAGGGTGCCCAGGCCGGACAGGGCGATCGTGATCACCACGGCTATGGTCTGCGCAATGAGCTGCTGTGGGCCGCCGCCGTAGAGGAGGCCGCCGCCAACCCCGTCAACAGGGGTAGCGATGAAGCCGAGGGAAAGGGTGCCGATGACGCCGGCGCCGAAGTGCACGCCAACTACATCAAGGGAGTCGTCGAAGCCGAACTTGAACTTCAAATCAACGAACACGGCGCAGGCGGCTCCGGCCACAAGGCCCAGGCCAACAGCGGCCAGCGGGGTGATGTTGGCGCAGGACGGGGTGATGGCCACGAGGCCGGCGACGACGCCGGATGCCGCACCCAGGGACGTGGGGTGGCCGTGACGGATCTTCTCGACGACGAGCCAGCTGAGCATCGCCGCGGCAGGGGTTACCAGCGTGTTAACCCAGATCAGGCCGGCCTGTTCGGCGGTGGTCGCGGCACCGCCGTTGAAGCCGAACCAGCCGAACCACAGGATTGCTGCGCCGATCATGATGAACGGGACGTTGTGCGGGCGGTGGTTGGGGTCCTTGGCGAATCCGTGACGCTTTCCCACGATCAAGGCGAGGACGAAAGCGGCTGTTCCCGAGCTGACTTCAACCACTGCGCCACCGGCAAAGTCGATCACCTGGCCGAAGACATCGGTGATTGCACCGCCGGCGCTCATCAGGCCGCCGCCCCACACCATGTAGGCCAAGGGGCAGTAGACAACGGTGACCCAGATCGGCACGAACAACGCCCACGCGCCGAACTTGGCGCGGTCGGCGATGGCACCGCTGATGAGTGCCACCGTGATGATGGCGAAGGTTGCTGCGAAGGTTGCCTTGATGAGATCGGGGGTGCCTACGAGGTCCTGCAGGCCGAAGTGCGCGAAGGGATTGCCGAAGAGCCCCAGGAAGCCGTCGCCGGTGGTCATCGAGTAGCCCCAAAGGACCCACACGACGCCCACGATGCCGGCCGAGATGAAGCTCATCATGATCATGTTCAGGGCTGCCTTGGCGCGGGTCATGCCGCCGTAGAACAAACCGAGGCCCGGGGTCATGAAGAGCACCATTGCCGCCGACAACATCATCCAGACGTTCTGCGCAGAGATCTCCACCTGCGTTCCCTTCTTATCAAGCCTGTCCGAAACGGGCTGGACGAATCCGGCCCTCGCTAGCCCCCCGATCAATATTCGGTGAGCTATGTTTCCGACTCAGAAGAGCAAAGTTGCAGATAAGTTACAGAAATCTCCGGTTCGTGAAGATCAGGTCACTGGCATGTTTCAAGGATGTTAACGGCGCTTCTCCCGCGGCCCCGCAGGGTAGCCGCCGCGGCGGCTGGCGATGATCATCGCCAGCGCTATCGCCGTCGGAATCGCAGCTGCCAGCGGAACCAGTTGGGCGCCGAAGCTCGTGAGGGCGAATGCGCCGTACACAGCGCCGACGGCGATGCCCAGTTGGATGGTCACCACGGTAAGGCCGTTGGCAGCGTCCTTGTGCTCGCCGCCCGCGCGCAGGATCGCCGCCTGGTTGTAGATACCTACCGCACCGAACGCGATTCCCCACAACGTCATCAGGCCAAAAGCGCCCACCCAGGTGCCGCCCACAGCCGGCAGCAGGGCGAAAGCCAGCGTCAAAAGTACGACGGCGGCAATCACCGAACGCCGCGGGTGCGAGTCTGCGGTCATGCCGGCAATCCAGATGCCCACCAGGCTGGCCACTCCCACCACGGAGAGGGACAGGCTGGTGGCGGATTCGGGAAGACCTGATGCGAGAAGGAACGGTGCCACGTAGGTGAAGAGCGTGAAATGGGCCAGTAACAGCAGGGGCCAAGCGATGGCGATGGCGACCACACCTGGCAGTTTCATTGCCGCCCGCAGTGACGGAACATTTCGGTTGCCGTGATCATGGGCTCCGGGAAGAAGCCAAAAAGCAAGCACCGCCAAGAGCACACCCACTCCCGCCAGGACGAGGAAGGATGCCCGCCACGTCATCAGCGATCCCATGAGAGTGCCGATCGGGGCTCCCACGGCGAGTGCGATGCTGTTGCCGCTGAACACAACCGCCATGGCCTTTCCAACGGAGTGGGCCGGAACGATTCGTGCCACGAAGGGCGCCATGCTGGACCACAGCATGCCGTGTGCGATGCCGCCAAGAAGCCTGGCACCGATGGCCCACCCCAATGCGGGGCTCAATGCCAGCAGGACATTGCTCAGCGCAAAGGCCAGGACGGTCGCTATCAGCAAGGTCTTCCGGGGCACCCTTCCGGCCAGGAAACGCGAGAGGGGCAGGGCAGTGAACACGATAATCGCCGCGTATACCGCCGTCAGTGAACCTACGGCTGATTCCTCCACGCCCAGGTCCCGGCTGATCTGGGGCAGCAACCCGGAGGGCAGGAGTTCCGTTGTCACCGCGGTGAAGCCGGCAGCTGCAAGCACCAACAGGCCACCCCACGGGATCTTGGCCGGCCGGTGGCTTGCTGACTGGTCCCGGGAAGTCACCTCCTCCGGCCTGGGCGCTTGCTGGGTGTCTGCCGCGGCAGGGTCCTGCGTCAAAGACGTCTCCTTTGGTGTGCGTCGCGTTTCGGGGCGTTAGCGCGAACAATCACAACGCTACGCAACGAACGCCTGCAGAGGGAGTGTCTGTCAGACCCACCCAGCACTTGGAATCTGCAGGCAACCTCCCGCACACTGGGCCTGTGAAGCCGTTCCTTCTGCTGGCCACCCGCGCCGAAGACGCCGCAGCCGATGACGAATACCAGGCCTACCTGCGTTATTGCGGCTTGGAGGAGCCCCAACTTGTCCGCGTCCGCCTGGAATCGAGTCCCATGCCGCCCATCGACCTGGCGAACTACTCCGGGGTGATCGTCGGCGGGAGTCCGTACACATCCAGTGATCCCGTGGAGGACAAGAGTCCGGACCAGATTCGCGTCGAGGCTGAGCTCTCGGCCTTGCTGGACCGCATCGTGGCCGAGGACTTTCCGTTCCTGGGTGCCTGCTACGGCGTCGGAACGTTGGGTGTTCACCAAGGGGCGCTCATCGACCGGCGCTTCGGTGAACCGGTGGGCGCTACGGAGATCAGGCTGACCACGGAGGGGGAAGGGGATCCCTTGCTGCGGGGTCTCCCATCGACCTTCGAGGCGTTCGTCGGGCACAAAGAGGCATGCAGCAAACTCCCGGGCCACGCGGTGCTGTTGGCGAGCTCAGAGGCGTGCCCCGTTCATATGTTCCGGATCAAGAACAACCTCTACGCCACACAGTTCCATCCGGAGCTCGACGCCGACGGCCTCATTACGCGCATCAACATCTACAAGAACGCCGGCTACTTTCCGCCCCACGAAGCCGATGCACTCATTGCATCAGCCCGGGAGACGTCCGTGAACGAACCCATGCGGGTGCTCCGGAACTTCACGCAGCGGTACGCACGCTAGTTGTGGGGCCTGCTTTACGTGCTTCGGAGACACCTTGGGGCGCAGAGCAGGCCTCGCAACGCAGGGTCTCCGGCTTACCGAGCGGCTGGAGGACCAGTGCTGGGCTGGGTCGGCGGCGGGGGAGCCGGCGCCGGGAACGGCCCGCTCGGGTAGAGGGCTGTTGCTTCCATCATGTAGTTGGCCCACTGCGGGCCGGCGATCATGTAGCCGTCCAAGGACTTGTAGAACTTTCCGTTAATGGTGACGTTTTGGCCCGCCCGCTGTTGTCCCGCCGTCGTGTCTCCAAAGAACGACGCCGTGGCGAGCGTCGTCGTGAACCCGGCCACCCACGTGGCACCGTTGTTGTTGGACGTACCCGTCTTGGCGGCTACCGGAACCCTGCTCTGGACCTTCGGTTCGATATAGACGCCGGAACCCAGCTTGAGCACGTCCTGCAGGACAGCGTTGACGCCCCGCGCCACGGCCGGCTTGACGGCTTCGCGGCAGTCGGGCGTTTGGGCTTCGTATTCTCTTCCCTGGGCGTCGCTGATCCCCGTGATGGCGATGGGCTTGCAGTACGTGCCGTCGTTGGCGAAGGTCGCGTAGGCGCTCGCCAGTACAACAGGAGCGACGCCGATGGAGCCCAGGAGGTTGCCGATCTGGTGCATGTTGATCGGTGCGTTATCCAAACCGCTGTGGAGGCCAACAGTGTCCACCATGCGCTGGATTCCGCAGAAGTCCAGCTGCGCCGCCGTGGCGAAGGTTGCCGTGTTGATGGAGTTGTAAAGGCCGTAATTGATCGGCATGGGGCGGTAGTAGCCGGCGTCGTTGTTCTGGAGATCGTCATCCGCGCCGAGGTTCTGTGCCTTCTGTGCGGTGCTGTAGCCGCCCAGGACCTTGCCGCAACTGGAACGCCAGGGGAAGCCAACGGGGTAGACCCTCCGGGAGGCATCCACCACAGCAGTGGGGTTCTTGCCTTCGTTGAGCCACTCGGCGTAGATGAACGGCTTCATGGTGGACCCGGGCTGGAATCCTCCTGCCCCATTGAGGTCGTAACCGTTCTCGTCCTTGGCGTCGACGTTGAAGTTCAGTTGGGTATCGAACTTTCCGTCCTGGGGGACGAAGACCGTGTTTTGAGCCATCGCAAGGATCTTGCCGGTGCCGGGCTGCACAGTGGTCATGGCAGCGCCCCATTTGTCCGGGTTATCACCCGCGGACGCGTCCACTTGTTGCTGTGCGACTGCCTGCAGCCTGCTGTCCAAGGTGGTGGTGATGGTGAGGCCGCCCCGATAGAGCAGCCGCTCACGGTCCTGGACAGTATCGCCGTACGCCTCGTCGTTGAGGATGAGATGCGATACGTAATCACAGAAATAGGTGGCGATCGGAGCTCCAGCGCAGCCTTGCAGGGACGGGGTGATCTGCAATTCCACGGGAGTGGCTACTGCAACGCCATGGTCCACGGCCGTGATCATTTTCTGCTCCAGCATCCGGTCAAGGACCAGGTTCCGCCGTGCCAACGCCGCGGCGGGGTCAACGGTGGGATCGTAGATGCTGGGTCCATTGACCAAGCCGGCCAGCAAGGCTGCCTGGGGCAGCGACAGGTCCGCAGCTGAGGTGCTGAAGAAGTACCGCGATGCGGCTTCGATGCCATAGGCATTCCGGTTGAAGAACACGATGTTCAGATAACCCTCAAGGATCTGGTCCTTGGTGAAGCGCTTCTCCAGCTCCAAGGCAAGCTTGATCTCGCGCAGCTTGTCTCCCACGGTCTTCTCGCCGCTCAGTACAACGTCCTCGGGGCGGCCTTGCGACAGCCGTGATTCGTTCAGCACATTGGTCACGTACTGCTGCGTCAGCGTGGAGGCGCCTTGTTTGGTTCCCTTGGTCAGGTTGGAGGTCAGGGCTCGCATTATTCCGTGCGCATCAACACCGGCGTGCTCGTAAAAGCGGCTGTCTTCGATGGCCACGATAGCTTCGCGGATGAAGGGAGACATGTCCTCCAGAGGAACCTTGACTCTGTTCTCTGCGTAGAACGTCGCGATGAGTTGGCCGTCCGCGGTGACCACCTTGCTGGAAAGGGAGGGCGACTCCACATCCAATTCACTGGGAAGACTCTCGTAGAAACCTATGGATCCGCCCACTGTGGTGCTGGTGAAGGCAACCACCGGGACCACGAAGCCGGAGATCAACACCCCACAGAGCAGGCTCACGAAGAAGAATGCGAAGACCCTCAGAAGGACCTTGCCCAGACCCAGTGATCCTTTGTTGTTCCGCGCCATTTTCGTGCCAATCCGTAGGGATGCCAGGCTGAAAAGTAGCTACAGAATACGTCCGGATCGGCCGTTGTTCCATGGGTCAGGTACCCAATAATGGTCCCAAATCGGACTCAATCAAGCGGCAGCGTTACCCGCACGCTGGTGCCCCGCCCAACGCTGGAGTCGATGTCGACTGTCCCGCCGGCGTCGTGAACTGCGATGGACATCAGCAGCAGCCCGAAACCGTGCCGGCGCCCACTGGGTGCAGCGTGGATCTCGAAGCCGTCGCCATCGTCCGTGATGGTGAGTTGGATGCCGTGGTACACCGCGTTGAGGCGGACGGTCAGTTCAGAGGCGTTCGCGTAGTTCAACGTGTTGCTGAAGGCTTCCTGCGCCACGTGGTAGAGCAGGCCCGCTGCGGAAGAAGAGATTTCGATGCCGTGGTGGGGAGTCTGCCAGTGGACGGTGACCCCGGTGCGGCGGAGCGGTGCGGCGAGCCGGTCTATGCATCCTGCGACGCCCAAAGCGTAGAAGTCCACGGGGTTCTGGTCCTGGATGATGCCCCGGACTGCCCTTACTTCTGTTGGAGCTGCTGCCTGTTCCATTGGTTCCCCCACGTCTTTGTGTTCCATACCGGAAATTCGTTGTCGGAAGGCCTCTGGTTTGGTCTTCCGCTTGAATCCAGCGTGGCGCCGCTATATCAAGGAACCTTTTCGATTAGCTCAATTTCGGATCAAGTTTGCGTGGCGGCGGGCAGGGGACTTGAAGGGTTCGCTAGAGCCGTCCTTCTGCTTCCAGGGCAGCCTGTTCGATGCGCTGACGATGTGCAGCCAGGTCCTCTGCGGTTCGTTCAGGGATGTTGGGATCGTTTGGCCTTTGTCCGGCCTGGCCGTCAATGAGTTCCCGGATGATGTCCGCGTGTCCGGCATGGCGGGCCGTCTCGACACACATGTGGACCAGGATCTGGTGCAGGGTGACGTTCTTCTTTTCCTCGGACCACCACGGGACAACACCGGGGGCATCCAAGGGGAGAACCTCGATGGTTTCGTCACTGCGTGTGGCGGAGAAGTGGTGGAGGTCGATGATGTCCTGCATGCTCTCGGTTGCCGGAACCCACATATCGGCATCGGGCTCTGCGTTGTCGTCGTACCAAGGGAGATCGCGACCGTTGGGGCGTCCGAACGTTTCCCCAAAGTAGCCCAGCTCCACGCTGGCAACATGTTTCACCAAGCCCAGCAGATTGGTTCCCGTGGGCGTCATGGGCCGACGGGCATCGTATTCGCTGAGGCCCTCGACTTTGCCGAGAAGGTCCTGGCGACGGGTTCGGAGATAGTTGAGCAACGTTGCTTTGTCATCCATGGGTGCACTCTACCGAAGTGCCTCGTCCGCGGTTCGGCGTGTTCGCTGGAACGCACGACGGCGGCCCCAAGCTCGAACCCAACTGGGGGACAGCAAACGTCGCTACGAGGGCTCAATGGAGCGTGATCTGTCCCCTAGTTGGGGGCTGGCGCGGCGGGTTAGGCTTGCACGCATGGGGGACAACAACGCACATGGGGAACACAACACACCGCAGCCTGCACGGAAACTGACCGCCGTCGTCGTGCCTTTGTTGGCGCTGATCGCGGTGGTGGTGGGGCTGATCGTGGCGTGGACCAGCCTGAACACGGAGGTGGGGTGGTTCGCCTACGCACCCCTCAGCAACACGACCTTCACAGGAAATGGCGTCGCAATGGTCAGCCAGGGGACACAGATCGGCCTAACCGTGACCGTGCTGGGCCTGCTGGTCCTCGCGTTCTGGGCCGGGCTCGCCGTCGGCCGGCGCCGCTGAACCGTACCCTGAGCCGGCGCCCCTAGCGAAATCGCCGGAAAACGACGAAATCGCCGGAACGCTCCATACGAACTGGCAGCGTTCCGGCGATCTCGGCGGTAAACCAAAGGCTAGGTGAGCTTCACCTGGCGGTTCATGTCCTTGTACAGCAGGTACCGGAACTCGCCCGGACCACCGGCGTAGCAAGCCTGCGGACAGAAGGCGCGCAGCCACATGAAGTCGCCGGCCTCAACCTCGACCCAGTCGTTGTTGAGCAGGTACATGGCCTTGCCCTCAAGGACGTACAGGCCGTGCTCCATGACGTGGGTTTCCGGGAAGGGGATCACACCGCCGGGCTGGAACGTGACGATGTTGACCTGCATGTCGTGCGCGAGGTCGCTGGAATCCGTGAAGCGCGTGGTCTTCCAGACGTCGTTGGTGTCCGGCATGGACGTCGGCTCGATGTCCTTCTCGTTGGTCACGAAGGACTTCGCCTCGTAGCCCTCAAGCCGCTCGTAGGCCTTGCGGATCCAGTGGTAGGAGACGATGTCGTCGGAGACGTTCTCCACGCCCCACTCCGCGCCGGCAGCGAGGTAGGCGTAGCCGCCCTCTTCGAGGTGGTGCAGTTCGCCGTCGAGGGTCAGGTTGAGCTGGCCCTTGGTCACGAACACGACGCCTTCGACGCCCGGCTCGAACTCCGCCTTCGGAGCACCGCCGCCCGGAGCGATCTCCACGATCAGCTGCGAGAACGTGGTGGCGAAGCCGGAGATCGGACGCGCAATGATCCAGGACCGCGTGTTGGTGAAGCCCGGCAGGTTGCTGGTCACGATGTCCGTGAGGACGCCCTTGGGGATCACGGTGTAGGCCTCGGTGACGATGGCCCGCTCGGTCGTGAGGTGGGTCTGCGGCGGCAAGCCACCGGTCGGGTAGTAATAGTTGCCCATCAAGGTGCTCCTAATCAGTGGGAAGTCGGTTGTGCGAGCCGCGGGTGCGCCAGTGCGGTCAGCTGCGGAAGTTCGACGCCGGCAAGCGCCTTGACCTCGTCGGTCCCCACCGCGCCGCACTGGACGCCGCGGAGGACGAAGCCTGCCAGGGCACGGGCGGTGGCGGGCTCGTCCATGACGCCGCCTTCGGTCCGCTCGACGTAGTTGCGCAGGCGCAGCGCCGCTGCCGGCAGGCCTTCGCGGTAGAAAGCGTACGACGCCGAGAAACGGCTCGGAAGCTGGGCGGCGTGGAGATCCCAGCCCTGGTAGTAGCCGTTTTCCAGGGAGCGTCGGACCAAGCGTCCGTGCAGCTTCCAGGCGTCTTCCACTGCGTCACCCACGGGGATGATGTTGGTGGATCCGTCGGAGAGGCGGATGCCCGTGCCCGCAACAGCGAGCTGCATGACTTCCTTGGCGAAGTCGGCCACCGGGTGTTCCATGGACTGGTATTCCGCGGAGATGCCAAGGGACGCGCTGTAGTCGTAGGTCCCGTAGTGCAGGGCGCTGATACGGCCGGGGACCACGTGCGGCAGCTGTGCCACGGGAGAGGTTCCGTCGGCGCCGAGGATGAGCTGTGGGGTTTCCACCTGCACCTCGAAGCGGAGCCGGCCGGAGGGGAGTCCGAGGACTTCCTCGAGGCGGGAGACCGCGTAATCCATGGCCTGGACCTGGGCCACAGTGGTGACCTTGGGCAGGGTGAGGATCAGCCCTGCGGGAAGCTCACCGGCCTCGGCCAACGTGGTAACGAACAAGTCCAAGGTACGCAGGCCACGGGCCCGCGTTGGAGCCTCGAAGCACTTGAAGCGGATGCCGATGAAGGGCGGAGCCGTTCCGGCCGCAACTGCTGCGGCAACGGCCTTGGCGGCAGCAACGACGTCGGCATCTTCTGCCTCATCGCCGCGGTCGCCGTAGCCGTCCTCGAAGTCCAAACGCAGGTCCTCGATCGGCTCGGAAGCGAGCTTGGAGGCAACCCGGGCCGCGACAGCGGCCGCGAGGTCGGGCTCCTGGCCCAGCAGCTGTCCCAGCTTTTCGAGACCGCCGTGAGCTTCCGCCGTCGCGAGTGCCTGGGCGCCCCAGTCCGCCACGAAGGTGGGCGTGAAGCGGTCGGCCGGGACGTAGACGGTGTGGATGGGCTGGCGTGAGCCGTCGTCGCCGGGGTAGTTGCGGTCAAGCAACTGGTCCGTGGCGGCGAGCTGGTCCTCGATGTGGGCCAGATCGGAAGAGGAAAGTGAACTCATCAGCCCACCAGCTCATACGCCGGCGTGGTGAGGAAGTCCGTGTACTCGTCGGAGAGGCAGATGTCCTCGATCAGCTTGGACGCGGGCTCGTAGTACTTGGTGAAGTTCTCGTCGCCGAATTCGATGCGCAGGCGCTCGGTCTCTTCGCCGAGGATGCGGGTGACGAGTTCGCGCGTGACCGTGTTGCCCGTGTCCGCAAGGATGGACTTGTTGCGCAGCTGCTGCCACACCTGGGAGCGGGAGATTTCCGCCGTCGCGGCATCTTCCATGAGGTTGTGAATGGCAACTGCGCCGCTGCCGGAGATCCAGACGCCGGTGTAGGCGACGGCGACATAGAGGTTCAGGCGCAGGCCGGCTTCGGTGACGGTACCACCGGCGGAGGCGACGTCGATCAGCTGCTCAGCGGTGACGTTCACCTCGGGGCGCTGCTTGTCGATCTGGTTCGGGCGGTCGCCGAGGACGGAGTCGAACACTTCGCGACACGTGGAAACCAGGTCCGGGTGGGCAACCCAGGAACCGTCGAAGCCATCATTTGCTTCGCGGGTCTTGTCGGCACGGACCTTTTCGAAGGCCGCGGCGGTGACGTCCGGCTGCTTGCGGTTGGGGATGACGGCGGCCATGCCACCCATGGCGAAGGCTCCGCGCTTGTGGCAGGTCTTGACCAGGAGTTCGGTGTAGGCGCGCATGAACGGGGCTGTCATGGCAACGGTGGCGCGGTCCGGGAGGACGAACTCTTCGCCTGCATCACGGAAGTACTTGATGATGCTGAAGAGGTAGTCCCAGCGTCCGGCGTTCAGGCCTGAGGCGTGTTCGCGCAGTTCGTAGAGGATCTCGTCCATCTCGAAGGCGGCGGGGATGGTCTCGATGAGGACCGTGGCGCGGATGCTGCCCTGGGGGATGCCGAGGAAGTCCTGGGCGAAGACGAAGACGTCGTTCCACAGGCGTGCTTCGAGGTGGCTCTCCATTTTGGGCAGGTAGTAGTACGGACCGTGGCCGTTAAGGACCAACTGCTTGGCGACGTGGAAGAAGTGCAAACCAAAGTCCACCAGTGCGCCGACGGCCGGTTCGCCGTCGATCAGCAAGTGGCTCTCCTCCATGTGCCAGCCACGCGGGCGGGCCACAACAACGGCCAGGGGAGCGTCCGTGCGGAGCCGGTATTCCTTGCCTTCGGGGGAGGTGTAGCTCAGGGTTCCCTGGGCGGCGTCGCGGAGGTTGAGGATCGCGTCGATGACGTTGGGCCACGTGGGGGTGGATGCGTCTTCGAGGTCGGCGAGCCACACCTTGGCGCCGGAGTTGAGGGCGTTGATGGCCATCTTGGCGGGGGTTGCGGGGCCGGTCATCTCAACGCGGCGGTCCTGCAGGGCTGCCGGTGCCTCGGCAACCTTCCAGTCGCCGTCGCGGATTTCCCGGGTCTCCGGGAGGAAGTCCAGGCGGCTCGTCTCGGCAACCTGCTGACGCTTGGCCTTGCGGGCCTGGAGCAGTTCGTTGCGGGTCCCGGCGAAACGGGTGTGAAGTTCCTCGATGAAGGCCAGGGCCTTGGGGGTGAGGATTTCCTCGGCGCGATCGATCGGCCGGGGATCGGTGACTGTGATAGCCATGTGAGCGGATTCCTTTTTCTTGTATGCGCCGGTACTAGAGAGCGCTGGCGGCGTTGGCGTGCGCAGCGTTGGCTACGGCGGTCGCTACATCGGCGGCAACATGCGGATCGAAGACGCTGGGGATAATGTAACTCGCGTTCAGCTCCTCGTCAGCTACCCGGTTGGCGATGGCTTCTGCGGCGGCGACCAGCATGTCCGGCGTGATGTCCGAAGCCCCGGCGTCCAGCAGTCCACGGAAGAACCCGGGGAAGGCCAGCACGTTGTTGATCTGGTTCGGGAAGTCGCTGCGACCCGTGGCAACCACTGCTGCGTGCTTGGAAGCGATCACGGGATCGATTTCCGGCGTCGGGTTGGCCATGGCGAAGACGATCGCGTCCTCGGCCATTGATGCGACCTGCTCTTCGCCGATCACGTGCGGGGCGCTGACGCCGATGAACACGTCCGCACCCTTGAGGGCGTCGTGGAGGGATCCGGAGAAGCCCTCTTCGTTGGTGTTCGCGGCAATCCAGCTGCGGTGTTCGTCGTCGTACTTCTCGCCCGAGTGGATGGCGCCCGAGCGGCCGGCGGCGATGATGTGCTGCGCGCCCTGGGCCTTGAGAAGCTGGATGATGGCCGAGCCGGCAGCGCCGACGCCCGAAACCACGATCTTGACCTCGGACAGCTTCTTGTCCACGACGCGCAGGGCGTTGACCAGAGCTGCGAGGGTGACGATTGCGGTGCCGTGCTGGTCGTCGTGGAAGACCGGAATGTCCAGTTCTTCGCGGAGGCGGTTCTCGATCTCGAAGCAGCGCGGTGCGGCGATGTCCTCCAGGTTGATGCCGCCGTAGACGGGGGCCATTGCCTTGGCGATCTTGATGATCTCTTCGGTGTCCTGCGTGTCCAGGCAGACGGGCCAGGCGTCGACGTTCGCGAACTGCTTGAACAGGGCTGCCTTGCCTTCCATGACCGGAAGCGCGGCGGCGGGGCCGATGTTGCCGAGGCCCAGCACAGCCGATCCGTCCGTGAGGACCGCGATGGTGTTGCGCTTGACCGTCAGGTTGCGGGCGGCGGCCGGGTCCTCAGCGATGGCCATGCAGACACGCGCGACGCCGGGAGTGTAGGCACGCGAAAGATCGTCGCGGTTGCGCAGGGCTACTTTGGGGACGACCTCGAGCTTGCCGCCGAGGTGCATGAGGAAGGTGCGGTCCGAGACGTGCTGGACGGTGACGCCGTCGAGGGCGTTCAGGGCGTCCTTGACGCGGGCTGCGTGGTCGTCGTCGGTGGTGTTGCAGGTGACGTCAACAACGATGGTCTCGTGGTGGGATTCCGTGACGTCCAGGGCGGTGATTGCGGCACCTGCTGCGCCGACGGCTGCTGCCAGTTCGCTGGTAGCGGTGAAGCTCGACGGTGCGGCGACGCGCAGGGTAATCGAGTTTCCGGGGCTCGGATTCGCCATTGAAATTCCTCCTGTAAGGCCCGTTCCCGGGCCGCCGTTCCAAACTGAATGTTTTCGTATTATGGATATTATTATCTACAAAGTGGAAACACAACCCCTTGCTTGGTCATGTTCGGTGTCATCGCAGAGGTGCGCCTCGTGCTGTATCTTGGGTGTTCTAAGCAATTCTTTTCACGATGTGGATAAGAGTTGTCGGAATCTGAGTCATTGGAGACAAGGGAATGGCTGAAAAAGCCTCCGGAGGCGTGCAGTCCGTCGAGCGCGTCTTTGAACTGTTGGAACTGATCACGGACGCGGGCGGCGATGTCACCCTGAGTGAACTTTCGTCGTCCACGGACCTGCCCCTGCCCACCATCCACCGCCTGCTGCGGACATTGGTCTCGCTGGGTTACATCCGCCAGCTGCCCAACCGTCGCTATGCCCTGGGCCCGCGGCTCATCCGCTTGGGCGAAGGTGCCAGCAAGCAGCTCGGCGCTGTGGCCCGTCCCCAGCTGAAGACGTTGGTGGAGCGGCTCGGCGAGACGTCCAATATGGCCGTCCTTGATTCCGACATGGTCATCTACGTGGCCCAGGTCCCCTCCATGCACTCCATGCGCATGTTCACGGAGGTCGGCCGCCGCGCCCACACGCACGACACCGGCGTGGGCAAAGCCATCCTGGCCCAGTTGGACGACGAGCAGGTCCGCGGCATCGTTGCCCGCACCGGCATGCCCACTCCCACGGCGAAGAGCATCGGGGACATCGACTCCCTGCTGGCGGACCTGAAACTCATCCGCGAACGGGGCTACTCCATCGACGAGGAAGAGCAGGAGCTCGGCGTGCGCTGCTTCGCCATGGCCGTGCCGAATGCTCCAACTCCCACGGCCATCTCCGTTTCCGGCCCCATCACCCGCGTGGACCAGAGCTTCGCTGACCGCGCCGTGCCCATGCTCCGTGAGGCCGCCCTGGCGATCTCCGCGGAGCTCAACCAAAACTAGCGTTCCCCTCCCGACCCTGCGCCGAGTTGGCATTTGATGGCAATGTTCCCCGCGAACATTGCCATCTTTTGTCATGTCGGCGGGACGGCGAAAGGCGGCAGTGTCCCCCAAGGAAACACTGCCGCCTTGCTTGTTCGCGTCCGAGCTAGTGCTCGGACGCCGAGGTGCTCTTGAGCGGGACTTCATTGCCGTCCGCGTCAATCAGCTTGCCGTTTTCGAAGCGGTCGCCGTGCTCGAGGCACTTGATGTCCTCGGGCGTGACTACCCGCTCCGTGCCCGCAACGAACACCGACTGGTTGTCAGAGTTGCCGGCCTTGAAGTGGTTGAACAGGATGTTCAGGATGATGGCCATGACTGCGGCGGAGCTGATGCCGGAGTGGAAGATCGTGGAGAACCAGGACGGGAACTGGTCGTAGAACTTCGGGGCGGCGATCGGGATCATGCCGAAGCCGATCGAGGCAGCCACGATGATCAGGTTCATGTTGTTTTTGTACTCGACCTTCGCGAGGGTACGGATACCGCTGGCGGCCACCGTACCGAAAAGCACGACGCCGGCACCGCCCAGGACGGGCGTCGGAACCGCTGCGACAACCCGGCCAAGAATCGGCAGGAGGCCCAGGACAACCAGGATCAGGCCGCCGGCGCTGACGACGAAGCGGCTCTTGATGCCCGTGATGGCCACGAGGCCCACGTTCTGGGCGAAGGCGCTCTGCGTGAAGGAGTTGAACAGCGGGGAGATGGCGCTGGAGAGCATGTCGGCGCGGAGGCCGTCACCGATGCGGCGGGAGTCCACCTTGGTGTCAACGATTTCGCCCACTGCGATGATGTCCGCGGAGGTTTCCGTCAGCGTAACGAGGATGACGATCAGCATGGAGATGATCGCAGCGATTTCAAAGGTCGGGGCGCCGAAAGCGAAGGGTGTGGGGAAAGCGACGATGTCGCCCTGGCCAACCTTGGAGAAATCTGCCATGCCGGCGATCAAAGCGATGATGGTGCCGATGATCATCGCCAGGAGAATCGAGAGCCTGGAGATGGCGGCGTTGCCCACCTTGCTCAGGAGAAGAACCACGCCCATGGTGGCCGCTGCGAGTCCGATGTTGGCCATGCTGCCGTAGTTGTCGGCCTTGGCGTTGCCGCCCATGGCCCAGTTGGCGGCGACCGGCATCAGGGTCAGGCCGATGGTGGTGATCACCGTGCCGGTAACCACCGGCGGGAAGAATTTGATGATCTTGGAGAACAGGGGAGTGATGGCCAGGCCGATCAGTGATGCCACGATCACCGAACCGAACACCGCCTGGATCCCGCCGCCGCCCTGCACGATTGCCACCATGGTGGAAACGCCGGCGAAGGAAACGCCCTGGACCAGCGGGAGCTGGGAGCCGAACCACGGGATGCCGACCGTCTGGAGGATGGTGGCCAAGCCGCCGACAAACAAGCAGGCGGCGATCAACAGGCCGATATCCTGCGAGGACATGCCTGCAGCTGCGCCGATGATCAGCGGCGGGGCGATGATTCCGCCGTACATGGTCAGCACGTGCTGGAAACCGTAGGCGAAGGTGCTTCCGATGGAGAGGCGCTTGTCCTCGGGCCGCTCCGGACGGTGCCGCTGTGGCTCGTTGGACGAGGTGGTATTCGCGGGGCGGGACTTCTTCTTGATGTTCATGGCAGACTTTCTGGGTTCATGGCAGACGTCTTCGTCTGGCTAACTGTGTCTGGCTAACAAATCTTTGGTTGTGGGGGTTTTTGGGGTCGGGTTTTTGTACAGGTAATGCCTCTAAAAGGGGCGCTTAAGGGCATTACCTGTACAAAAACTCCGAAGGGTGGTGCGGTTTAGCAGAAGCCGGCGATGCCGCTCCAGGCAACGGGTGCAGCCTCGATGTTTTCGCGCTGGACAGTTGCTTCGATGAGGCCGTACGGGCGATCCGCGGCGAAGAAGACCTCGTTGGGGTTGTCCAGGCCGAACGGGCTCAGGTCAACCAGGAAGTGGTGCTTGTTGGGCATGGAGAACTTGATCTCGGCAACTTCGCTGTGTGCTTCCAGGACCTTCTTGCCCATGTCGAACAGCGTCTGCTGCAGGGCGTGGGAGTAGTTCTCGGTGAAGCCTTCGAGCAGGAGTGCCTTGATGTCGTCGTAGCTCTTGTTGAAGTCCGTGTCAGCGACGTCCAGGTTGGTGTTGTAGCGCCAGCGGGCGGATACGTCGGTGGCCAGGATGCGGTCGGTGGTCTCCGGCAGGGTGGTGTACTTGTCGCGCGGGTAGCCGACAAAGCCGGACTGCGTGGTCTTCAGGACGGTCAGGTCCTTGAGGCCGGAAATCACGTGGGTGGTTGCGCCATCACGGACGACGACGGCGGTACGCACCTCTTGTCCGTTGCGGACGAAGCTGTGATCGTGACCCTCGCCGTGGGCCTGGATGCGGTCCCATGCGTAGGATTCGGCTTCCCAGCGGCCGCCGGTGACCCAGTCGAAGCCGCCGGTGAAGTGGTCTGCGAGGCGCAGGAGGAAGGATTCGGGGGAGCCGATGCCTTCACGGGCGAACGCGTAGACGGTGTTTTTCTGCGTGTCGGTGGCAACGACGTGGCCGTTGTCGCCCTCAAGGTGTGCGGCCTGGAAATCGCCGCGCAGCTGCGAGGTGACGTTCAGGTCTTCGATGTGGTGGCGATCTGTATCCCGAGTGACCTTGACGACGCGGACTTCCGCTTTGCCGTACTGGTTTTCGCCGAGGACGATGTTGTTGCTCATGGTCATATCCCAACTTCTGTGAGGTGGAACCTAGGTTCCATCAATGAAATTAAGCGCGTGTTTCCACTGCGTTTCTGGTGGCGCCGACCCAACAAAAAAGAGCCGGCATCCATGGATGCCAGCTCATTACGACCCTGCCTGCTGCTCTCAGGTTACGTGACCTACGCCACGAACTCATTCGAGAGTAGCGCATGATTTCGCTCCGTGTATATGGGTCTCCGGGGATCGTTATGAACTATCTGAATGTGACCGGGACAACTTCCCGTGGGTGGTTCGGGGGTCTTGACGGCGCGATTCTCCGTTGCTTAGACTTTCCACATAACAATAAAAGTTTTCCGAAGAGCGGAAACTGTGCACAGGAAAGAGGAGGAACAGATGGACTCGAAGGATACGAACAGCGTCGTGGAATTCCCGGCACCGGGTCAGGAACTGTACCTGCCCTTTGGTGCGACAGATCCGGACTTCTACATTCCGGCCGACTGTGACCGCAAAGCCGGCGGGTTCTCCCGTTGGCTCCGTGCGCTCCCGGTGTTCGGCCGGCAGCGTCCCTGATCTGCAACAGGGGCGCGGACTCTGCGCAACAGAGCCAAGGGCGGGCGACACCTGGGGAGGTGTCGCCCGCTTTGTTGTGCCTGGGTCCTTGCGCCCCCTGCCCCGCCTTCCAAATCGCGGGAAGAGTGCCAAGTCGCCGGAAGCTTCCCTGTGAAATGAACGCTTTCCGGCGATTTCGCGCGCCCGCGGTGCGCCAAGCTGGCCGGAGTTGGCAGGAACGGGCCAGCGTCACATTCCGACAGGGTGTGGTCTAGATCACGTAAGCTGGGCTGACGGCCGCCCTCCGGGTTCTTAAATGGGCCGTTGCGACCCCATTGCGGGCCGCACTTGCTGGCTCGATGGCGCCGGACATTCGTTCGCACGTGTCGTATTGCAGCAGGTCGGGCAAAGACTGACGCTCGTCATCGAGCTGTGCCGGGATGTGGATCCCGGCTGATAAACCCTGCCCTGCAGGAGACAAAGAGAGCCGGGAGTGGGGATCCGGCAACGCAGCAGCTTCGTTTGCGGCTGCTACCCAAAGGAAATCAATGTCATGAAACCCACTATTTTCACGCTCGGGGCGGTGCTCGCGTTGGCACTCGCCGGGTGTACGGACCCCGGAACGCCCCCGCCCACCGAAAGCCCCACGGCAACGTCGACGGCGACGGCGGAACCAACGGCGACCGGCTCGCCTACGGCGGAGCCCACGCCGACGGCGACGCCGACGGAGGAACCGACGGCGACCGGCTCGCCTACGGCGGAGCCCACGGCGACGGCAACGCCAACGGAGGAACCGACGTCGACCCCAACGGTCACGCCTACCGCGACCCCAACCCCAACGGAGGAACCGACATCGACCCCAACGGTCACGCCTACCGCGACCCCAACCCCAACGGAGGAACCGACGTCGACACCCACGCCAACCGCAACACCAACCCCCACGCCCACGCCCACGCCAACCGCAACACCAACCCCCACGCCCACCGCAACCCCCACGCCCACGCCCACCTCAACCCCAACCCCCGGCAACCTCAGCTCCTTGGCCCGGATCCCCTGGGATGGCGGCCCCAGCTACTGGAAGAAGTTCCCGAAAGCTGACGCCGCGGGCTGGGACGATCCAACATTCCTGCCGATCGTGGTCTGGTACGGCTCACCGGGAAGCGACGCCCAGCTGAAGTACGACAAAGCGCTCGGAATCAACACCTACGCGCAAGGCAACCCGGCAACCCCTTCTGCGGGCGTCACGGCCAACGGCATGTTTACTTTGTTCGCGCCAAATGACGCCCCCGCGGGCTGGGCCAGCCAGGTGGGGACCCTCCTGGATGATGAGGTGGACGGCCGGTTCGACACGGCATCGGGCCTGGCGCATATGCGTTCGTTGGCGGCCCAGTCCGATCCCGCCACAACGGGCCGCTTCACCTACTCAAACTGGACGTCGGGAATCCTGACCTACGACCGGTCCATGCAGTTCAGCGTTGACTACTACAACACGGCCAACGTGAACTCGGTAGATCAGTACTTTTACGCCGTACCGCAGTGCGACTGGGGAGACAACCAGCTCCGGTGGCGTACTCCCGCAGGCCAGAACCCCATCGTGACGGGAAACTGCCGGACGGCGTCGAGCTACGGCAAGATCATCTCGCTGCAGAACGAGGTCAATGCGGCCCGCGGGGTCCAGGCTCCCATCTGGGCCCTCCCGACCGTTGTCTCCACGGGCGGATCGACGGGTGGGTACAGGCAGCTCACGCCTGAGCAGACCAAAGCCCAAGTGTGGGCGAGCATCATTCACGAGGCCCGCGGAATCGTCTGGTTCAGCCAGTCGCCTGACCAGCAAAACATCAATAACTGCATCAGTGGGGACGCCTTCGCAGATGCGCGGCTCAAAGGTACCCCGTGCCTCAAGGATCAAGTGGCAGCGGTCGGGGTAGTGAACAACCAGATCAAGGAGCTCGCCCCGGTGATCAACACACAGTCGTATGTGTGGAACTTCGGTGACGGCATCGACTCCATGTTGAAGGTCAAGGATGGCTCGGCGTACGTCTTCGCCATGGGCAAGGACGGCAGCACGGGCTCCAAAACCTTCACCCTGCCTGCTGGAATCACGGGCACGCAGGTAGAAGTTGTGGGTGAGGCTCGCAGCATCCCGGTCCAGGGCGGCAAGTTCACGGATACTTTCGCGAACGAGTACACGCACCACATCTACAAGATCACGATCTAGCCGGGCCGCGTCGACGCTGGAGATCGACGCGACCCCACGCGCGAGACCGCTGGAAAGCTGCGAAAACGCCGGAACGTTCCCTGCGAAATGGGCGCGTTCCGGCGTTTTCGCGCGCAGGCTACCCAGCCACCAGCTTCCGTGCCGCCGCGGAGTGCCCGGCGATCAACCCGGCTACGTCCAGGTCGGGAATCGCCCCGTCAACCACGCGCCACGAACCGCCGATCATCACCCGGTCGGCCCGGTCTGCGCCGCACAGCAACAAAGCGGCAACGGGATCGTGGCTGCCGGAAAAGCGCAGGGAATCGAGCTTGAACAGGGCCAAATCAGCCTGCAAACCCGGTGCCAACTGACCGATATCCGAGCGCCCAAGCACCGCGGCAGACCCCCGCGTCGCCCAGCCAAGTGCGCGGGACACGGGAACGGACGCCCCGTAGCGAAGCCGCTGCAGGTACAGGGCTTGCCGGGCTTCGAGGATCATATTCGAAGCATCGTTCGACGCCGAACCATCCACCCCCAGCCCCACCGGAACGCCCGCTGCCTCAAGTTCCAGCACACGCGCGGTTCCGCTTGCGAGCCTCATGTTGGACGTCGGGCAATGCGCGACGGCGGTGCCCGCGGCTCCCAGCCTGGCGATCTCCTCGTCGTTGAAATGGATTCCATGGCCCAGCCAGGTCCGCGACCCGAGCCAGCCAACCGATTCCAGGTAGTCCACAGTCCGCAGGCCGAACATTGACCGGCAGAAGTCTTCCTCGTCGATGGTTTCGGCAAGATGGGTGTGCAGCCGGACGTCGAAGCGTTCGGCCATGACCGCGGATTCGGCCATGATTTCCTTGGTCACGGAGAACGGCGAGCACGGAGCCAGCGCGATCTGAACGGAGGCGCCGGGATCGGTCTCGTGATACGTGCGAATCAGCCGTTCGCTGTCCGCAAGGATCGCCTCAGGTGACTGGACCGTGGTCCGGGGCGGCAGCCCGCCGTCGTCCTCTCCCAAGGTCATGGAACCGCGCGTCAGGGTGGCCCGCATTCCCATGGAGCGGACGGCAGAGACCTCGATGTCGATCGCGTCTTCCATGCCATCGGGGAAGAGGTAGTGGTGGTCGGCGGCCGTGGTGCAGCCGGACAGCAGGAGCTCGGCCAGCGCAACCTTCACGGCCAGCTCCAGGCTCTTGGGGGTCAATCGCGCCCACACCGGGTAGAGGTTCTGCAGCCAGGGGAAGAGCGGAACGTCGGCCACCGGTCCCCACGCGCGGGTGAGCGTTTGGTAGAAGTGGTGATGGGTGTTGATCAGTCCCGGCAGGACCACGTGCCCTGAGGCATCGAACTCGGTGCAGGGGAGGGAAGGCCGCCCGCCCAACGGGACAAGTTCAACGATCGTTCCGTCGTCGGAGACCACCAGTCCGTTGCCGGCGTCGAGGTCGTTTGCGGTGAAGATTCCCAGCGGGTTTTTGATCCAAAGCATGCGCAGGTTCCTTGTCTGGTCGGCATGTATGCGTTCCAGCTCAGTTAGGGCCTGTCTGCTGATCCAGGCACCGGGCGCCAGAGAGGCGCCGGTCCAGAAATCGTAAAAGGCTCGACGGCGGCAGTCAACGCCTGCGGCACGGACCGCCGGTCACATTGGCGCACCAAACGGAGGTGAGGCACGCTGAATAAGTAATTTCGCATGACGAAATTAAACTTTCAAAAAACTATGGCGCGGCTCACAAACGTGGTGCTACGCTTTCAACTGCCAAAGGCGGGCACCCGGACCTCGGGAAGCTATCTACCAGGCGCAACTTAACCTTCATCGCACATGCTGAAGCCTGGTAACCAAGCTAACTGGAGCTCTTTTTGCAGCGCCCCCAACAGGTCACCCGGCTTCCACAGCACTAAGGAAGTCGCAACATGAGTACAACCGTCACGGCCGAGCAATTCCTGGCCACCTCCATTGAGCTGGCAACAGCCAATGTCCTGAACAGTGGTGGCCCTTTCGGCGCCGTCATTGTCACCGCGGACGGACGAGCCTTCGAAGGCGTCAACCGCGTCACCGCCTCGAACGATCCCACAGCACACGCAGAAGTCACGGCCATCCGTAACGCCTGCCGCGAACTCGGAACCTTCGACCTCAGCGGAGCAACCCTCTACACCAGCTGCGAGCCATGCCCCATGTGCCTGGCTTCCGCGCTGTGGGCACGCGTGGACCGCGTGTTCTTTGCCGCAGACCGTCACGACGCCGCATCCGTTGGCTTCGATGATGCTGTCTTCTACGAGTACTTCGAGAACGACAACCGGGACGCGCTGATGCCGGTAGCCAAGCTGGAACTGGGCGACCCCCAGGCTCCGGAGGCCCTCCAGCCGTTCAACACATGGAACACGCTTGATTCCAGGATTGACTACTAGGGCCCGGTGGCTGACATGACAATCCTGGATAATTCCGCTGAAAAGCAGACAGCAGCTGAAAAGCAGGCTGCGCTCTTTCCCAACGGGGAAAACAGCGCAGAGCCCACAGCAGCAAAGCACACGGCAGCCGGTCCCGCCAACGGCAACGGCCAGAAGCCGCCGAACTTCCTGGACAAGTTCTTCCAGATCACCAAACGTGGCTCAACTCTGGCCCGGGAGTTCCGAGGCGGCCTGGTCACCTTCTTCACCATGGCCTATATCGTTATCCTCAACCCCCTGATCCTGGGCGGCTTCTCCGCGGAGAATGCACCCACGGATGTTGCCGGGGGCTGGCTCTCCGCAGCCCAGGTCGGTGCCGTCACCGGCCTGACCGCTGGTGTCATGACGATCGTCTTCGGTCTGGTCGCCAACCTTCCCTTCGGACTCGCGGCCGGCCTGGGCATCAACTCGTTCCTGGCTGTCGCCGTGATCCAGGAGGTCACGTGGCCCGAAGCCATGGGTCTGGTGGTCATCAACGGCATCCTGATCGTCCTCTTCGGAGCCACGGGCGCCCGAACGGCGATCTTCAAGGCAGTACCCAAGGAACTCAAGGCTGCCATCACCGTCGGCATCGGCCTGTTTATTGCCTTCATCGGCTTCGTTGACTCCGGCTTTGTCCGTCCCACCAAGGGCGGCCCTCCAGTCCAGCTCGGCAATGATGGATCCATCACTTCCATCCCTACCCTTGTCTTCATTGTCGGATTGCTGGTCATGGGTATCCTCGTGGCACGCAAGATCCAAGGCGGCCTGCTCATCGGCATCGTCGCTACAACCGTCCTCGCCGCTGTTGCCGAGGCCGTGTTCCGGATCGGTCCCGGCACCGCGGACAACCCCGGCGGCTGGCACCTCAACACTCCGGTGCTCTCGGGCCAGTTGGTTTCCGTTCCGGACCTGAGCCTGGTGGGCCAGTTCGACCTCTTTGGTTCGTTCGCCCGGATAGGTGGCCTGGCCGCCACCATGCTGGTCTTCACCTTGGTGTTCACCAACTTCTTCGATGCCATGGGCACCATGACCGGCCTGGCCAAGAGCGCTGGCGTGGCCCACAAGGACGGCACGTTCCCCAAGCTGAAGTCGGCGTTCATCGTCGAGGGCATGGGTGCAGTGGTCGGTGGCGCAACCTCGGGCTCGTCCAACACTGTCTACATCGACTCTGCGGCAGGCATCGGTGAAGGCGCCCGCACCGGCCTGGCCTCCGTGGTCACCGGCCTTCTGTTCCTGGGGTCGATGTTCTTCACCCCGCTCACCTCCGTGGTTCCGCTTGAAGTAGCGGCGGCAGCACTGGTGGTGGTGGGCGCGATGATGATGGCGCAGATCCGCGAGATCAAGTTCACCAAGTTCGCGATCGCGCTCCCGGCTTTCCTGACCATCGTCACGATGCCGCTGACGTACTCGATCGCCAACGGGATCGGCGTCGGCTTCATCTCCTTCGCGGTGATCAACGCGGCATCGGGGAAGGCCAAGAAGGTCCATCCGCTCATGTGGGTGGTCACGGCCGGCTTCATCATCTACTTCGCCCGAGGCCCGATCAACGCCCTGATGGGGATCTGACCGGAGCCGCAACACCGGGCCGGCGGGTTTTTCCGGCACTCTGATCGGCGGTCCGCCGGACCCACCGCACGAATAGGCGTCCGTCGTCGTGGTCCCTTTCACCGGGCACGACGGCGGGCGGCGGCCGGGTGCCGACGCTCCGTCAGGGAACGGGGGCAGGGAGATGAAGCCCTTGCCCCCGTTCCTATGGAATCCCAGTTCCAATGAACTCTTATCGAATTGCCGCGACTACCCCTCAACACCCTCTGCGAATGAGAACATGGGGCAAGATCGCGCACTGCTCCGGCCGGGCCATCCCGGCCGGGACACCTGGAAAAAGGACGTGTTGCCATGCTGGATCTGATGCCCTCACTGGGCGGCTGGCGCCCTGCGGTCTCGGGCCAACGCCTGGCGGTGGCCACGATCGTGGGCAGCGGCGGCTCCGTGCCGCGGCCCCTGGGGACCTCCATGATGGTCTCTGAAAACGGCGATATCCTGGGCAGCTTGTCCGGTGGTTGCGTTGAGGGCGCCGTGGTCGAGGCTGCTTTGGAAGCCATGCGCGACGGCGGTTCGCGCCTTGAGTCCTACGGCTGCAGTGCCGAGGACGCGTTCGCCGTCGGACTTACCTGCGGGGGCGAGCTGGAAGTCCACATCCAGCCTTTCGGCGCCGGAGCGCCTGAACTTGCCGTCCTCGCCGGGGAGCGACGCCCCGCGGCCCTGATCCGCCGGCTCGATGCCGGGGGAGGGGTCATGGTGGTCGATGATCCTGTGCGCTTCCGGGCCATGGAATCCGAGGAACTGGCCCTCCTGGTGGGCGACCATCCCTCCACACTCTTCGCAGCCGCTGCCCAGGTTGAGCCGTTGCTCCAAGGTGGCCGTGCCGGCCTGGTCCGCCTGGCTCCTCCCGAGGGCTGCATTGATGGCTGGGTCACCACGGAAAGGTTGGCGGCCCCGCCCCGGGAAGAGGAAGAGCCGCAGCCCATCACGCTGTTTGTGGAAAGTCGTTTGCCGGCGGCACGCATGCTGATTTTCGGTGCAAACGACTTCGGGGCGGCATTGCTCCCGGCCGGGCAACTCCTGGGCTACAACGTCACCCTCTGCGATGCGCGGCCCGCGTTCGCTTCCCAGACCCGTTTCGCAGGCGCTGAGCAGGTGGTCACCGACTGGCCGCACCGTTACCTTGAGGCCGAGGCCGCCGCCGGTCGCCTCGATTCCCGGGCTGTAGTCTGCGTCCTCACCCACGACCCCAAATTCG
Source organism: Paenarthrobacter sp. NPDC057981 (assembly GCF_042886835.1). NCBI lineage: Bacteria > Bacillati > Actinomycetota > Actinomycetes > Micrococcales > Micrococcaceae > Paenarthrobacter > Paenarthrobacter sp. NPDC057981. Next base: position 7,650 of record NZ_JBHVQI010000003.1, on the reverse strand, counting down.
ACATCCCCTTGCTCAAGGCTGCCCTCCGGCTGAACCTGTCCTATGTGGGCGCCATGGGTTCACGCCGCAGCCACCGGCAACGGGTGGACGCCCTCGTCGAGGCAGGAACTCCCGCCGAGTACTTGGAACGGCTGCATTCGCCCATCGGACTGGACCTTGGTGCTGTAACTCCCGCCGAAGTAGCGGTCTCCATCACGGCCGAGATCATCGCTGAGCGGGGCTCAGGTCCCAAGACCAGCGGCTTCCCTTCCCTGAGGGACAGCACCGGCCCGATCCACCCAGCACCTCAACACCTCACCCAGGAGGACCCATGGACATGAACACCATCGAGGCCGTGGTCCCCACCACGGACCCGGCACAGTGGCGCGACGGCGATGCCTGGCTCGCCGGTGGAACGGTTCTTTTCTCCTATGGAAGCACCGTGCTCAAGCGGCTCCTGGACCTCGGGAACGCAGAATGGCCCGCCATCACTGTCACTGACGAAGGCATTGAACTTGCCGCAACCTGCACGGTGGCGGAGCTGTATTCACTGCCTGACTCTGCCGAAGTGGCTCACCGCGAGTGGCCCGGAGTGGCCTTGATCCGGCCCAGCTGCGACTCCTTTGTGGCCTCCTTCAAGATCTGGAATATGTCCACAGTGGGCGGCAACCTCTGCACGTCACTGCCGGCCGGGCCCATGATCTCGCTGTGCGCCGGTTTGGATGGTGTCGCCACCATCTTCAGCCCCGACGGCACCAGCCGCACCGTCCCGGTAGCGGACTTCGTGACCGGGGACATGGAGAACGTCCTGGCTCCGGGAGAGTTGCTTCGCAGCATCCACCTTCCTGCCGAGGCACTGTCCGCCCGAGTAGCTTTCCGTCGACTGTCCCTGAGCAACCTTGGACGCTCCGGCGTGCTCCTGACAGGCCGGCTGGACCCCGTTTTCGGCTTGGTCGTCACCGTCACCGCGTCCACCAAACGTCCGGTGCAGCTGAGGTTCGCCGCAGACCAGGTTCCCGACGCCGCCGCGTTGGCTGCCGCCGTCGAACGTTCCATCCCGCAGGCGCTGTACCACGACGACATCCACGGCCTTCCGGCATGGCGTCGGGACATGACCGTGAAGCTTGCCGAGGAGATCAGGGCGGAGCTGTTGGATGAGTCGATGACGGTGTCCGGCGATTTCTGGCCGCCGCACGCCACCTCGGCCCAGCCGTCCACGCAACCCGAAACTCCAGGCACCCAGAAGGAGGCCTCCCATGGCAATTGAGATCAACGGCGCTGCCTCGCAGGCCACACCCCGACCCGGCCAGTGCCTGCGTACCTTCCTTCGCGAGCAGGGCAACTTCGGCGTCAAGAAGGGCTGCGACGGCGGTGACTGCGGTGCGTGCACCGTGCACGTCGACGGCACGCCTGTGCACAGCTGCATCTACCCGGCTGTTCGCGCCGAGGGCAAAGCCGTCACCACCATCGAAGGCCTCGCCTCTGCTGATGGTCTGCACCCTGTGCAGGAGCAGTTCCTGGAGGCCCAGGGTTTCCAGTGCGGATTCTGCACCGCCGGCATGATGATGACCGCAGCCACGTTCGACGACGAACAACGCGCCAACCTGCCGCGAAACCTCAAGGGAAACCTGTGCCGCTGCACCGGCTACCGCTCGATTGCCGACGCCGTGTGCGGGCATGGTGGCGACCACCAGCATGGCGAGGATCAAGGCGCGGGCCAGCTCGGGGACAACGTCCCCGCACCCGCCGGTCGGGCCGTGGTCACCGGCACCGCCCGCTACTCACTCGATGTCCCGGCTGAGCAGCTCCCGGGCCTGCTGCACATGAAGCTCCTGCGTTCGCCGCACCCGCATGCTCGCATTGTGTCGATCGACAAGACCCCCGCATTGGCTGTTCCCGGCGTGGTGGCGGTGTTCACCCACGAGGACGCTCCGCAGCAGCTCTTCTCCACGGCCCAGCACGAGAACTACACGGACGATCCCGATGACACCCGCGTCTTGGACAACGTGGTTCGCTTTGTTGGGCAGCGCGTTGCCGCCGTCGTGGCCGAATCCATAGGCGCAGCGGAAGCAGGTGCCCGGGCGCTGGAAGTCCACTACGAACTCATGGAACCGGTGTTCACTCCCCAGGAGGCCATCCTTCCGGGAGCCCCCGCGATTCACGGCGGGAAGGACGGCGTGTTCTCCCGCATTTCACGGCCGTTGCAGAACGTTGTGGCGGAGGTGCATGCCGAACTGGGCAGCGTGGAGGACGGATTCGCAGCTTCCGATTTCATCCATGAGCACACGTACCAGACGCAGCGTGTGCAGCACGTGGCCATGGAAACGCATGCCTCCATCGCCTGGGTGGATGAGGACGGCCGCCTGATGGTCCGCTCGTCCACGCAGGTTCCGTTCCTGGTCAAGCGAACGTTGAGCCGCCTGTTCAATCTCGCTCCGGAATCCATCCGTGTAGTTGCCGGACGTGTGGGCGGCGGCTTTGGCGGTAAGCAGGAAGTCCTGACCGAGGACTTGGCAGCATTGGCTGCGTTGGCTCTTCGCAGGCCGGTGCAGTTGGAGTTCACCCGGACCGAGCAATTCACTGCCACCACCACGCGGCATCCATTCACCATCCACCTCAAGGCCGGGGCCAACCGTGACGGCTACCTCACTGCCCTGCAATTGAACGTCCTCACCAACACAGGTGCCTACGGAAACCACGCTCCCGGCGTGATGTTCCACGGTTGCGGTGAATCGTTGGCTGTCTATAAGTGCGTGAACAAAAAGGTGGACGCGCACGCTGTGTACACTAACACGGTTCCCGCCGGTGCTTTCCGCGGGTATGGCTTGAGCCAGATGATCTTCGCGATCGAGTCGGCCATTGATGAGCTCGCTGTCGGCATTGGCATGGATCCCCTGGAGTTCCGGCTCAAGAACATGGTCCGGCCCGGTGACCACATGCTCTCCACCACTCCCGAGCCAGAAGAGGACGTGCACTACGGAAGCTACGGCCTGGACCAATGCGTGGCGTTGGTGCGGGACGCTTTGGACCGTGGCAAGGAACGCTACCGTGCCGCCGGAATGGATGACCTCGGCCCGGAGTGGGTGGTGGGGGAGGGCTCAGCCCTGTCCATGATCGACACTGTCCCGCCCCGCGGCCACTTTGCCCACACCCGCGTAAGCCTGGAAGCGGACGGAAGGTTCGCCGTCGACGTCGGTACTGCGGAATTCGGGAACGGCACCACAACCGTGCACGCGCAGCTGGCTGCTACCGCGCTCGGGACCACTGCCTACAAGATCCTGGTGCGGCAATCGGACACCGATCTGGTGGAGCACGATACCGGAGCGTTCGGCTCGGCCGGGACCGTGGTTGCGGGCAAGGCGACGCTCGGTGCGGCGCTGGAGCTGGCAACCCGCGTCCAAACTGTCGCGGCTTCGCTCACCGGCGTTCCCCTGGCGGAGTGCCGTCTGGTGGACGGAGCTGTTGAGTGCGGGGACCGCTCGGTGCCGCTGAAGGAAATCGTCGACGCCGCCAGGCTCCAAGGCGTCCGGCTTGCCACCGATGGGAACTGGGGCGGAACGCCGCGCTCTGTCGCGTTCAACGTGCATGGTTTCCGCGTTGCTGTTAACAAGGGCACGGGCGAGCTGCGGATCCTGCAGAGCGTGCAAGCTGCTGACGCCGGGGTAGTGGTGAATCCGCGGCAGTGCCGGGGCCAGATCGAGGGCGGCATTGCACAGGCCCTCGGCGCCACACTGTATGAGGAAGTGAAAGTGGACGACGCCGGCCGGGTCACCACGGACATCCTGCGGCAGTACCACATCCCGTCGTTCGCTGACGTGCCCCGGAGCGAGGTGTATTTCGCCAAGACCAACGATTCCACCGGTCCGCTGGGCGCCAAGTCCATGAGTGAGAGCCCCTTCAACCCGGTCGCTCCCGCGCTGGCCAACGCGATCCGCAACGCCACGGGAATCCGCTTCGGCGAGCTCCCCATCGCGAGGGACAAGATCTACCTGGCCCTCCGCAACCACACCCTCATCCCCAACTGACCCAAGCAACCCAACTGACCCAACTAGGGGACAGCAAACGTCGCAATGGACGCCCATAGCGACGTTTGCTGTCCCCTACTTGGGTTGAAGGGGGAGCTCCATGAACACGCTGTTGGGGTCCAGGGTGTAGGCGGCGAAAGGAGCGCACTCCGTGAAACCGTGCTTGGCGTACAAACGCCGGGCCGGAGCGAAGTAGTCCTCGGTACCCGTTTCCAAAGCCAACCGTGAAAAGCCCCGGTTCCTGGCTTCGGCCACAATGTGCTTCAACAAGAGTGTTGCCACGCCCCTGCCGCGTGCCTCCGCGGCAGTGCGCATCGATTTCAGCTCCGCGTCGCCCGGCGCGCCGAGAACCTTCAACGCACCGCAGCCCAGCAGGACGCCGTCTTCCCGGGCCGTCCAGAACGTGATCGACTCGTGGGACAACGCCGAGTGGTCCAGGGCATGCACGCTCTCCGCGGGAGACGTGGCGAACATGTCAGCCAAGTGCTCGCTGAGGAGTGCGTGGACGTCAGGGCGTGCGGGATCGTCGGTTTCAATGCGGATCATGGACCCGAATTTACCGGGTTTACATTTCCAGCAAGTGAAGCTGGTCCTTGGTATCCAGGTCCTCGCCCGAGCACAGGTCGCTGCAGTCCACCAGATCCACCAACCCCGGATGTGCTTTGAGAAACGAGCGTGCGCCGGTATCTCCATGGGCGGCTGCTGCCGCCTGGGAGCGGAGTCCGACGTCGAAAATCACCGGGTGCCTCCGCTTCAGGCGGCCTGACTCATCAGGGTAGGCGGCTGCGGTGACCCGACCGGGATGGTGGCTGCCCAGCAGCCTGCTCACCGCCGTCGGGGTTAGTCCGGGCTGGTCCACCAAAGCGACCATGATGCTGTTGCCCGAGGCCGCGGCGTCGATGCCTGCGCGGAAGGATCCTGCCATGCCCTTGGCCCAGTCCGGGTTTTCCACCACCGTGTAGGCGCTCAGTTCCGTGCTGGTGCGGATACGGTCGGCCTCTGCCCCGAGCACCACCACGACCTCGCTGCAGCCGCCGTCGAACAGGGTGTCGGCCAGGACTTCCACCAGTGTCCGGGCGCGGTGGGGCAACATCGCTTTGGGCCCGCGGCCCAAGCGCGTGCCGGCGCCCGCGGCGAGCAGGACGCCCGTGGTGGGCGCCGTGCCGGTCTGAGTCATATCCTCACCATACGCGCGGGGGTCCATGCGGTCTCTAGCTCCCTGCTGGCTTTCCATTTGATCTACCTATATCGGTTGCAAACTACTGCTGAGTAGGGCTTTTGAGCCCGTGAAATGGCCGTTATGGTCGATGAGGAGTTATGAAGTCAGCTCGAGAACGCAACGACGCGTGAAAGAACAGGGGACATGGCGGGCACTTTCGAAATCCTCACGTCAGGGAGCAATTCATTCCGTTTCCGGCTCACAGCAGACGACGGCACAGTAGTGGCAACGTCGCCGCAATTTCCGAACCTTAAGGCAGTGGTGGCCGGCATCAACGCAGTCCGCGAAAATGCGGCGACTGGCTTCGTGGTCGATCGGCGGAACCTGGGCACCTGATGTTCCGCGTGCGCAACGAGAAGTGGCGGCAGCGTTCATGAAGAACACTGCCGCCACTGCTGTTAAGGAGACTTAGGCGTCGCCGCCTGCGCCTCCCGTGGTGCCGGCGTTCACATCCAGCAACTTGTAGCGGTCAATGGCGTACGACGGCGCGCCCTCCTCGACCTCGCCCCTCGCCGCCAGCATCTGGAGGGTTTTGGTGACGATGGAGTGGGTGTCGTTTTTGAAGTAGCGGCGGGCGGCTTGGCGGGTGTCGGAGAAGCCGAAGCCGTCTGCTCCGAGGGAGGCGAAGTCGTTGGGGATGTATTGGCGGATTTGGTCGGGGACGGCTTTCATGTAGTCGGAGACGGCGATGACGGGTCCGTGGTGGCCGGTGAGTTGTTCGGTGATGAACGGGGTTCGTGGGGGTTGGCCGGGGTTGAGGAAGGCGTGGTCGTCGGCGTCGAGTCCGTCGCGTCGGAGTTCGTTCCAGGAGGTCACGGACCAGACGGTCGCGGCGACGCCCCAGTCCTCGTTGAGGATGCGTGCGGCGTCCAGGGCCCAGGGCACGGACACGCCGGAGGCGAGGATTTGTGCGGTGGGCCGGTTGGTGTCTCCTTGGGGGGCGTCAGCGAGTTTGTAGATGCCTTTGAGGAGTCCGTTGGTGTCGAGGTTCTCGGGTTCGGCGGGTTGGGTGATGGGTTCGTTGTAGACGGTGAGGTAGAACATTGTGTTCTTATCCTCGGAGTCGTCGCCGTACATGGTTTCGAGGCCGTGGCGGATGATGTGGCCGATTTCGTAGCCGTAGGCGGGGTCGTAGGTGCGGACGGCGGGGTTGGTGGAGGCCAGGATGGGGGAGTGTCCGTCGGCGTGTTGGAGTCCTTCGCCGGTGAGGGTGGTTCGTCCTGCGGTGGCGCCGATGATGAAGCCGCGGGTCATTTGGTCGGCTGCGGCCCAGAAGGAGTCGCCGGTGCGTTGGAAGCCGAACATGGAGTAGAACACGTAGATCGGGACCAGGGGTTCGCCGTGCGTGGCGTAGGAGGTGCCGGCGGCGGTGAAGGCTGCGACGGCGCCGGCTTCGTTGATGCCGGGGTGGATCAGTTGTCCGGCGGGGGATTCTTTGTAGGCCAGGACGAGGTCGCGGTCCACGGAGAGGTAGTTCTGGCCTTTGGGGTTGTAGATTTTCGCGGTCGGGAAGAACGCGTCCATGCCGAAGGTGCGGGATTCGTCCGGGACGACCGGGACGAGGCGGTGGCCGAAGTTTTTGTCCCGCATGAGGTCTTTGAGGAGCCGGACGAAGGCCATGGTGGTCGCGGCTTGTTGTTTGCCGGAGCCGCGTTTGGCGACGTCGTAGGATTTGGCCTCGGGCAGGGTCACGGGGGTGTGGGTGCGGCGGCGTTCGGGCACGAACCCGCCAAGTTCTGCCCGGCGGTCCATGAGGTACCGGATTTCGGGGGCGTCCATGCCGGGGTGGTAGTACGGGGGCCGGTAGAGGTCCGCGTCGAGTTGTTCGTCCGTGATGGGGATGCGGAGGTGGTCACGGAAGGCTTTGAGGTCTTCCATGGTCAGTTTCTTCATCTGGTGGGTCGCGTTGCGGCCTTCGAAGTGCGGTCCGAGGCCGTAGCCCTTGACCGTTTTGGCCAGGATCACGGTGGGTTTGCCCTTGAACTCGGTCGCTGCCTTGTACGCGGCGTAGACCTTGCGGTAGTCGTGGCCGCCGCGTTTGAGGCCCCAGATCTGCTCGTCGGTCAGGTCCGCGACCATGTCTTTGGTCTGCGGGGACTTGCCGAAGAAGTGTTCCCGGACGAACCCGCCGGATTCGGCCTTGTAGGTCTGGTAGTCACCATCGGGGGTTTCGTTCATGATTTTCACCAACGCCCCGTCCTGGTCCGCTTCGAGCAGCGAGTCCCATTCCCGGCCCCAGACGACCTTGATCACGTTCCAGCCCGCGCCGCGGAAGAACGCCTCGAGTTCCTGCATGATCTTGCCGTTGCCGCGCACCGGGCCGTCCAGGCGCTGGAGGTTGCAGTTGATCACGAAGTTCAGGTTGTCCAGGTTCTCGTTCGCGGCGAGCTGGAGCAGGCCACGGGATTCGGGCTCGTCCATTTCCCC
>NZ_JBHVQI010000002.1:281789-338616 GCF_042886835.1 Paenarthrobacter sp. NPDC057981 | reverse complement strand
CGTCCGGCGATGCGGGCCAACGGCTCCAACCCCAGAATCCCAGCAGCAGCCTCCGACCCGATCCACGCCGCAGAAGCACCGTCAGACAACGGCGAAGCGTTCCCGGCGGTGACCGTACCGCCGTCGGGCCCTGAACCCTCGGGACGGAACACCGTCTTCAACCCGGCAAGCTTCTCAGCCGACGAACCCGCACGGATTCCCTCATCACGGACCAGGTCCGTCCCCGGAACCGCCGTAACCAAAGAATCGTAGAAGCCTTCGTTCCACGCGGCGTCGGCCAGGTTGTGGGAGTCCGCGGCAAAAGCATCCTGACGCTCACGGGTGATCCCGTACTTCTCACGCAACCGCTCCGTGGCCTCGCCCAAGGAAATGGTCCAGTCCTTGTTCATCGCCGGGTTCACCAAGCGCCAACCGAGCGTGGTCGAAGCCAGGGTCATGTCACCGGCCGGGTAGGGCTTGGACGTCTTGGGCAGCACCCACGGCGCACGGGACATCGACTCCGCGCCACCCACCAGCACCACATCGGCGTCGCCGGCATTGATCTGGCGGGAAGCGATGATCGCCGCATCCAAGGACGAGCCACAGAGGCGGTTCACCGTGGTGCCCGGGATCGAGACCGGCAGGCCAGCCAACAGCGTCGCCATGCGGGCAACGTTGCGGTTCTCCTCGCCGGCGCCGTTCGCGTTGCCGAACACCACCTCGTCGATCCGCTCAACGTCCAAGCCGGGTGCGCGACGAACTGACTCCCGCACAACATGGGCCGCGAGGTCATCGGGACGGACAGCAGCAAGCCCGGAGCCGAACTTACCAAACGGCGTGCGCACGGCGTCGTACACAAATGCCTGGTTCATAAAATTTCCTTCGTTTCTTGATACCCAACTAGGGGACAGCAAACGTCGCTATGAGCCCTCATTGGGACAGGTGCTGTCCCCTAGTTGGGTGAGCGGGGGTTAGTTGGGTGAGTTGGCGTCGATTTCCGCGAAGACCTTTTGGGCCGTCTTGAACGCCGAGTTGGCCGACGGCACGCTGCAATAGATGGCGGTCTGAAGCAGGATTTCCTTGATCTCGTCCCTGCTCAGGCCGTTGTTGAGGGCAGCCCGGACATGCATGGCCAGCTCCTCCCAGTGACCGTGCGCCACCAGCGCAGTCAGCGTCACCGCAGAACGCATCTGCCGGCTCAGCCCCGGCCGCGTCCAGATTCCACCCCAGGCAATCCTGGTGATCATGTCCTGGTAGTCCTCGGTGAAGGAATCCTTCGCGGCGTTGGCCCGGTCCACATGCGCGTCGCCGAGCACTTCGCGGCGGACCACCATGCCGGCGTCGTAGATTTCCTGCGCGGTAGCCTCGGGCTGGACAGCCCCGTTCCGCTCTGAAGACAAGCTCACAGTCCGTTCTCCTTCATGAAGTTCCGCATCAAACCAGCCACGATCGCAGGCGCCTCGGCAGGCGCGAGGTGCCCCACGCCGTCGAGCGCTTCCGCCACGGCGTACGAACCGCCCGCCCGGACACCCGAGACAATTTCCTCAGCAACCGACGGCGGCGCAACGGTATCCTCGACGCCGGCAATCGCCTGGGTGGGAACGGTGATGCTGCCGAGCTGCTCGCGGACATCGAACGCGGCAAGGGCTTCGCAGCAGAATGAGTAGCTGAAGCGGTCGGCGTCGCGCAGAGCGTGCAGGAGCCGACTGCTGATTTCGGGCTGGCGGTCCATGAAGCCCTTGGCGAACCAGCGCTCAGCCGAGCCTTGGATCATCACCGGCGTGCCGAGCTTCCGCACTGTTTCCGCCCGCTCCAGCCAGCCTTCCGGGGTGCCGAGCTTCGCGCCGCTGCACTGCACAGACAGGCTGCGGAGGCGGTCGCCGTGTTTGATGCCGAGCTGCAGGCCGGTGGCCCCGCCCAGCGAAACGCCCGCGTAATGGAACCGCGCGCCCGGCGCAACGGAATCGACAAGATCGACGACGGCGTCAGCCAGTTCCGCGACATCGAAACCTTCCGTGGCGGCCGGCGAGATGCCGTGGCCGGGCAGGTCCCAGCCGATGACGTCGTACTCGTCGCCGAGGAGGGCCGCGGTTTCGGACCACAGCACGGTGGAAGTACCCAAAGACGGGCCCACCACCAGGAGCGGCTTGGCTCCGAGTTCGCGCTGCGGGGACAGCAGCACAGCCTTGACGGTTGGCTTAGCCACGATGGGCTCCCTTCGTTGAAGCGGTGTATTCGGGGTAGGCGGCGAGGATGCGGCGACTGATTTCCGCGGCCTCGCCAAGGTAGCTGGCGGGGTCCAGCAGGGCGTCAAGCGCGGCGTCGGTCAGCTTGTCCGTGGGGACGGCTTCCCGGAGGAGCTTGCGGTACGTGTCCGCCTGCCGGGTTGCCGGAGCTTGGAGCGTTTCGTCGACGACGGCCTGCAGCTTCTGCTTTCCGTCCTCGCCGAGGAGAGGTGCGACGGCGGCCGACACACCTTCGCTGAGGAGCAGCGGCCCCGAGATCTCAAGGTTCCGACGCATGGCTTCGGGGAACACACGGAGGCCGCCGCTTAGCTCGCGAAGTTGGCGGGCAGCACCCAGAGCCAACGCCAGCAGCCGACGCAAGGCGGGCCATTCCGTGTGCCAGGCACCATCGGGCCGCTCGTCGTTGAAGGTGCCGGCAGCCGAGTGGAGCTGGGATGCCAGGGCCGGCGCCTGAAGTGCCGCACTGCGGATCAGCACGGACAGCACGGGGTTCTGCTTCTGCGGCATGGCCGACGAAACCCCGCGTCCGGCTGCCAAAGGTTCCCCGAGTTCGCCAACTTCCGGGCGGCTCAGGAACACCAGGTCCGAGGCGATCTTGCCGAAAGCATCCAGCAGGGAAGCCAGGGAATCACCCAGGCCAGTGACGGCCAGGCGGTTGGTGTGCCAAGGTGCCGGAGCGGGGGTCAGGCCAAGCTTGAGGGCCAGCGCATCCGCCAGCATGAACGGCGTGGAGCCGGAGCCCGCAGTCAATTTGGACCCGGAGGCCAGCGTTCCACTGGCGCCGCCGAACTGCACCGGCAACTCAACTGACTCCAGACGAGTGGCCGCCGCAGCGACTCCCTGGAACCATTGCGCAGCCTTGAGCCCGAAGGTGTACGGAAGGGCATGCTGCGTCAGGCTCCTGCCCACGCACAGCGTGTCCGCATGCTGTTCCGCCAAGCTGGCGAGCGCCGTCGTCGTGCTCTTTACTTCAGTGAGCAACGCCGAAACGGTGCGGCTGGCCAACAGCATGAGGGCGGAGTCGAGAACGTCCTGGCTGGTGAGGGAGGTGTGGACGGCTTTGCCCGCGCCGATCCCGGTTGCATCCAGGCTGCGCACATGTGCGCGGAGTTCACCGAGCAGCGGGATCACCGGGTTGGCGCCGCCTTGGGCGCGTTCGGCGATGACGACGAGGTCGTAGTGACCGGGGTCGGCGGCTTCGGCCACCACAGCTGCCGAACCTTCGGGGGCCAGCCCGGCTTCCTCGAGGACGGCCGCCCAGGCGGCTTCGACGTCGAGGATCGCCGCGATCACGGCACGGTCGCCCGTCAGTGCGGTCACCGCAGGGGAGGCAGTAACGGGGCTGAGGAGGCCGAAGTCGCCGTCGGTCATGATGCTGCCGACTCCTCTGAGGCCAGATCCAGCGAACCGTCCTGCTGGAAGTCCAGGAACACGGTCTCGTCCTGACCCTGGAGGCGGATGTCCCAGGTGAGTCCGCCGTCGGGATCGCGGCGGGCGATCAGCGTTTTGCGGCGCTCGGGGTCTAGGGAGCTGAGCAAAGGATCGTTGGCCAGCGCTTCCTCGTTTTCGGGCAGGTACACGCGGGTGAAGAGGCGGTTCATGAGGCCACGGGCGAAGACTGCGATGGAGATGAACGGCGCCGCTCCAGCCTTAAGCGGTCCCGGGTTCACCGTGGTGAAGGTGTAGACGCCCGAGTTGCCAACGGCGCCACGGCCCCAGCCGGTGAAAGTGTAGCCATCGCGGACCAGGGAGCCGGTGCGCTGGACGATGTTGCCCCCAGAGTCCGGCTGCCAGATCTCAAGGATGGCGTCCGGGATGGTGTGGCCCGCGCCGTCGTACACCGTGCCCTGGAGGCGGATGCTGCCCGGGCTGCCCGGTGCCAGGAGCTCGTTGTCCTTGTTAAAGGGGAGGGCGTAGCCGTAGAAGGGTCCGACGGTCTGGCCCGGTGTGGGTGTCAGCTTGCTCATGTGCCTACTCCTCGTCCCCGGCGTCGCCGAATGCTTCGTTTTCGGTCCAGGTCCGCTTGGAACCGGTCAGGATGATGTCCCACTTGTAGCCGAGGGCCCATTCGGGGCTGGTCAGCTCGTGGTCGTACTGCGCCACCAGGCGGTCGCGGGCGTCCTGGTCCACGATCGACTGGTAGATGGGGTCCAGCGGGAAGAGCTGGTCGCCCGGGAAGTACATCTGGGTGACGATGCGCTGGGTGAACTCCGAGCCGAACATGGAGAAGTGGATGTGGGCCGGGCGCCAGGCGTTGAGGTGGTTCTTCCACGGGTACGCGCCGGGCTTGATGGTGGTGAAGGAGTAGGAGCCGTCGGCGCCCGTGATGCAGCGTCCGACGCCGGTGAAGTTGGGGTCGAGCGGGGCGGGGTGCTGGTCGCGCTTGTGGATGTAGCGGCCCGATGCGTTGGCCTGCCAGATTTCCACGAGCTGACCGGCGACCGGGCGACCGTCGCCATCAAGGACGCGGCCGGCAACGATGATGCGCTCACCCTGCGGCTCGCCGTTGTGCTGGATGGTCAGGTCTGATTCCAGTGCGTGCACGTCCTGGTGCCCGAATGCCGGCGAGTACAGCTCGATGGTTTCCGGGTCTGCGTGGTGCAGGCTCTTGGTGGGGTGGCGCAGGATGGAGCTGCGGTAGGGCGCGTAGTCCAGGCGCGGCATGGTTTCCGGTGCCCTGCCGTTCTTCAAGGCCTCGGCGTACCGGTCTCCGATGGACTTGATCTCAGCACTGAGGTCCGCCTGCGTTTCCACTTTCTTGGACTCATGCGCGGCGTGTGGCTCAGCTGGCGGCACGAGTTCCTCGGATTCGAGAGCTTGTGCGGTGTTGTCTTGCGGCACAACCGGCTCCTTTCTATGGATTCTTCTACTGGATGGGGCGGCTATGCCCGGTGGAGTGAGTCGTATTGGACGGCGTGGCGGACGGGTGCATTCGGGGCTCCGTAGCCGTCGTAGTTGCCGCGGCGCTCCACCATTTCGAAGAACACACTGCCCACTGTGGCGGTGTAGAAGTGGAGGAATTCGCCGTTGGCGTCCCGGTCATACAGGAGGTTGAGCTCCTGGAGAGTGGCCAGGAAGCCGGGTTCAAGATCAAACCGCGCATCCAGGTCCTCGTAGTAGTTGGCCGGAATCTGCAGGAACTCGAGGCCACGCTCCTGTGCTGACCGGGCTGTTGCCACGAGGTCGTCCACTGCGAACGCGATGTGTTCCTGGTACGTTTTGCGTGCTTTTTCGCCCTGCTGCACAGGTGCCAGATTCAGGACCAACCGAACCGCGCCGTTGCTGGTCTCCATGACCTGCGAGCGAACCAGGCCGCTGGGACTGGGAACCTCGGCGAACGGCTGCGGTTCCAGGGCCAGCGCGCTGGTGTAGAAGAGGACGGCCTCGTCGAAGTGCTGCCACGGCTGGGCCAGATTCACATGGTCGATGACGGCGTTCTGCTGTGCACGCGGGTGCTCCAGCCCTTCGCCGAATTCGTGGGTCCAAGCAGCCGTACCGTCCGGGTTTCCCTGGCAGAGGAAAATCTCGGTGGAGTCCGGCGCGGAAATGCCCTGGAACACTTCCTCGTCCGCCTGCACCTTGCGGGCGACCACGGGGGCCTTGAGCTGCTGGGCGCGGGCCGAGGCAATTACTGGAGAGTCGACGTCGAACCCCAAAGCGGCGATAGCCGGTTCCGTGTGCGAGGCCGCTTGCTCGTTGATGATCACGCGGGCCTGGCCCATGGTCCACAGCTGGACGTCCTTGGTGCGGTGCCGGCCTTCGAATTCGAAGCCGAGCTGCCCGAGGAGCTTCTCCAGCTGGGCCGTGTCGTCGGCCTTGACCTCGGCGAAGTTGAACCCGGCGGGCTCGTTCACCTTGGGCAGCGTGGCCAGTTCCATGGGATAACGACGGCGGGAGTTCTGTTGGGTCTCTGCCGTGCCTGCCGCCGGGCTGCTGGCCAGCCACTTGGCGCTCTGTTCTTCCAGCCAGATGAGTGAGCGCATGGCGTCCACGGCCGTCCGCTCCACGTCCGACTGGCGGAACACATCGTTGAAGACCTCCAGGGAGACGGGCCCGGTGTAGCCCGCACGGACCACGTGACCCATGAACTTGGCGAGCTCGAACTGGCCCTCCCCGGGGAAAACCCGGTAGTGGCGGCTCCAGGACAGCACATCCATGGAGAGCTTGGGGGCATCCGCTACCTGAACGAAGAAGATCTTCTCCGCGTTGATGTCCTCGATCGGTGCGGTGTCCCAGTCGCGGGAAAGGATGTGGAACGAGTCAAGGCACGTGCCCAGATTGGGGTGGCCCACCATCTCGACCAGGCGGTGGGCGTGCTCGTAGTCGTTGACGTACTTGCCCCAGGCCAAGGCCTCGTAGGCAACCTTGACCCCGTGGTCCCCCGCCAGTTGGGCAAGTTCGGCCAGCTGTTCCGCCCTCAGTTGGTCATCGTCGATGGTGGCCGTGGCCACGTTGGAGCAGACCAGGATGGCGTCCATGCCAAGGCGGGCCATCAGCTTGAACTTGGCCTCCGCCCGTTTGAGGTTTGCCTCCAGCAGGTCCGGAGTGACGCCGTCGAAATCCCGGAACGGCTGGTAAAGGTCCAGACCCAAGCCGAGGTCTGCGGCCATTTTGCGCACATCTTCAGGGCTGAGCGACGAGGTGACAAGGTCCTGTTCGAAGATCTCGATGCCGTCAAAGCCCGCGATGGCGCAGGCCTGCATCTTCTCCTTCAGGGTTCCGGACAGGCAGACGGTGGCGATTCCGGTACGCATTAGTGGGCCGCCTTAGCGAGGGGGCCGGCGGTGAGCGAGGCTGCAGCGTCTTCCAGGGCGATCAGTTCCAGGAAGTGCGTGCGCATCCGATCGCGGTCGGCGTCCCTTCCGGTGAAGAGTTTGAAGGCGTCGGCCGCCTGGCCAACCGCCATACGGCCGCCGTCGAGCACTGCGCAACCCTTGGCGCGCGCTTCGCGGACCAGTTGCGTCTCGATGGGGCGGTAGACGATGTCTGCTACCCAATGGCGGGTTTCCAGGAGTCCGATATCGAGCGGGAGGCCAGGGTGCGCGGCCATGCCGACCGGCGTGCAGTGCACCAGTCCGTCGGCAAGGGGCATCAGCTCCGGCAACTCGTCCAGGCCCCGCGGCGTGACGGTAGCGTCAGGGAAGAGACTTGAAAGTTCCGCTGCGCGTTCACTCGACCGGGCGGTGTCCATGTCAACGAGGTCCAGGGTCTTTACCCCGGCCTTGAGCAGCGCGTAGGCGACGGCGGAACCGGCACCTCCCGCACCCAACTGGACGACACGGTCCAGCTTGGCTCCGGGCAGACCGTCGGCGAGCGCCGAACCGAAGCCGGAAAAGTCTGTGTTGTGGCCGATGAAGCGGCCGTCCTGGATCAGGACCGTATTCACGGCACCCAGGCGGGCGGCGTCGTCGGAAATTTCGTCAAGGTGCCCCAGCACCAACTGCTTGCAGGGGTGCGTGATGTTGAGGCCGTTGAAGCCCATCCGCTGGGCTGCTGTGAGGAGATCCCCGACGGCGGTGGCCGGCAATGCGAGTTCCAGCAGGTCGATGGGGCGGTACAGCAAGCGAAGGCCCTGCACATCGGCCTCGCGTTCATGCATGGGCGGAGTGAGCGAGGGCATGACGCCTTCACCAATCAGGCCCACCAGAACGGATTCAGCTCGGTTGCTCATCCTCAAGCTCCTTTTACTTCAGTCCCGCGGGTCGGCGTTTCAGGGACGCTTCGCCCGCGGTGTTATCCAGATTACTACAGTTGTTCATACTCCGCACGCTTGTTCTTATCGCGAACATTTGACGCACACACCCCCGCCCCCTACCCAACTAGGGGACAGCAAACGCTCCAATGGGCGCTCATTGCGACACCTGCTGTCCCCTAGTTGGGTCAGCGCTGGGGCAGGCGGGCCGCGAGTTCAGCCGCGGCTTCCTGGAGCGTGGGCACGTGGGCGACGAGTTCCTCCATGGTCAGGCGGAACACCGGCACCGCCGTCGCTAGCGAGGCGAAGGCGTGACCCTGCGAGTTGAGGACCGGCACGGCGACGGCGCGCATGCCGATCTCGTTTTCCTCGTCCATCACGGCATACCCCTGGCGGCGGACCTGCTCGATTTCCTCCCGGAACTTGTCACGGTCCGTGATGGAGTGCTCGGTCAGAGCGTCGAGGGGAAGTTCCTCAAGGAGCCGCTTGCGCTCCAGCTCGGTTTCGAATGCCACGATCGCCTTGCCCACCGACGTTGTGTGCAAGGCACCAAGATGCCCGGGGTCACTGGTCACGCGGAAGGTCTTGGGGCCATCGACTTTGTTGACCGTCAGGTGATGGTCGCCGTCGCGGACCGAGAGAATGGTTGCCTCATGAGTGCGCTCCGTGACCCGCTGCAACACCGGAAGAGCCGTGGCAGCGAAGCCGTGGTGGTTGGAAACCCGCTGCCCGAGCTGGAAAACCCGCAAACCCAGGTGGTAGCGCCGGCCATCAGGCTCGTAATCCACGAAGCCATCGCGGGTCAAGGAACCCAATAGGCGATAGGTGGTACTGAATGGCAGGTTCGCACTGCGCGCAAGATCGGCCGCGCTTGCCCCTTTTGGCTCGTTGCCGAGCAGCACCAACAGGCTCAGGGCTTTGCCGACCATGTCGGTCTTTGTGTCCTCTTTCACACTCATGCTTCGATGCTCTCACATAGTGAGAGCTATTTCTAGATGGTGGCGACAAGTATTGACAAGTGACCCCTCTCACAGCCACTATTGCTGTATTGCACAAGTAACTCTCACCATGTGGTTACTTTCGGAGAAGGCCAGCCGCACCTCGCTCGCCACTCCCTCCAGCTTCACCCGCGACACCGTTGTCACAGAAGGAACCCTCCCATGAGCCAAACAATGCCGTCAGCGACGCCCGGCACTGCATCAACAACGGGTACTCCCAAGAAAGCCGCCCTGGCCAGCTTCCTTGGCAGCGCCGTTGAGTACTACGACTTCTTCATCTTCGGATCCGCCGCAGCGCTGATCTTCCCGCACGTCTTCTTCCCGGACGCAGACGCCAACGCAGCCATCATGTCGTTCGCGACCTTCGGCTTTGCCTACGTCGCACGTCCGGTGGGAGCAATCATCCTGGGCCACTTCGGTGACCGGATCGGGCGCCAAAAGGTCCTCATGTTCACTCTGGTCCTCATGGGTGCAGCCACGTTCGTCATCGGCTGCCTGCCGGACTTCAAGACCATCGGCTGGTGGGCTCCCGTCCTGCTGGTCCTCGCCCGCCTGGCGCAAGGCCTCTCCGCTGCCGGCGAGCAGGCCGGTGCATCCTCGATGACGCTGGAGCACGCTCCGGACAATCGCCGCTCCTTCTTCACCTCCTGGACGCTCACCGGCACCCAAGGCGGTCAGATCTTGGCCGCGCTTGTCTTCATTCCGGTGGTGGCACTCCCCGACGAGATCAAGTACGGCATCGGCTGGCGTATCCCGTTCTGGCTGAGCGCAGTGGTGGTCATGGTTGCCTACTTCATCCGCCGTACCCTGCACGAGCCGCCGGCATTCGCCGAAGCCAAGAAGAACAACCAGATCGCCAAGCTCCCCATCGCCGACCTCCTGAAGCTGCACTGGCGCGACGTTCTCCGCGTTGTCTGCTGTGCCTTCATCGCTGCCGTCAGTACCGTCTTCGGCACCCTGGCCATCAAATACGCCCAGGACGTCGCCCACGTCAACAGCACCATCACCCTGTGGCTGGTAGTTGCGGCCAACGTTGTGGCCCTGGGCACCCAGCCCCTGTTCGGCATGCTCGCGGACAGGATCGGCCGCAAGCCCGTCTTCATCTACGGTGCCGTGGCCAGCGCCATCATGACGCCGGTGTTCCTGCTGACCTTGGAAGGCGGCAACGTGCCGCTGATGTTCCTGGTCTCGGTAGTGTTCTTCTCCTTCGGCTACGCAGCAGCCAACGCCGTCTGGCCTTCCTTCTACGGTGAAATGTTCAGCACCAAGGTCCGCTTCTCAGGTTTGGCCATCGGCACGCAGCTGGGCTTCCTGATGGCAGGCTTCGCGCCGGCCATCGTCACGGCAATGGGTGGAACGAAGGCTGGAGGCTGGGTCCAGATCTCCATCTTCAGCGGAGTGATCTGCGTGATCGCGGCTATCTCTGCCCTGACCGCACGCGAATCAGCCAAGATCCCGACGGCAGAGCTCGGCCTGCACAAGTAGGCCTGCGCCTCACCTGGAGGAGCGCTCCTTCCCGGTTCCTGGGAGCGCACACCCTACTGGTGCACACTGGTGACGACAAACGGAAAGCCCGGCATGTTCCCCGACATGCCGGGCTTTTCGCTGCCCGCAGATTCACCCGGTCGGTAGCTGCCTACCGGGGATCCAGCACCACGGACTGGAAACTTCCCTGGCCCGTTCCCGTGTACAGGAGGAGCACCCCGTTGCCTGCAACACCCACCACCGACGGATTACCCGTTCCGGTGAAAGCATTGCCCAAAGCCGCGAACGAGCTGAGGGTGTTCCATCCGCTTCCCAGGGCCACCCGTGCCAGGAAGCCACCACTGCCGTTGCCCGGGTAGAGCCACAACGTCCCGTCTGTTCCCCGGGCCATGATGTCCTCCCGGCCGTCGCCATTGAAGTCCCCGCCCTGGACAACGGAATCAAATACGTCCCAGCCCGTGCCGATCTGCTTCCACGGAAGGAAACCGCCCGAACCGTTACCCGGATAGATCCACAAACTGCCATTGGCCGCCCGGGCCACGAGGTCGGCTTTCCCGTCACCGTTGAAGTCCCCCGGGGCCAGCAACTCATTGAAACCCTGCCAGCCCACACCGATCTGCTTCCGCGGCAGGAACTGGCCGTGGCCGTCAGTCGGATACATCCACAGCACCCCGTCGGCTGTCCTCGCCACAAGATCCGGGTGACCATCGCCGTCGAAATCTCCGGCACTGAGCACCGTGTTGAAGGCATTCCAGCCCGTTCCGACCAGGACGCGAGGCCGGAAGCTGCCCGAACCGTTGCCCGGATAAAGCCACAACGCCCCATCGGCGCCACGGGCCAGAATGTCCGCGACAGCATCGCCGTCGAAATCCCCTGCTTCCCATACCTGGCTGAACTGGTTCCAGCCGGCGCCGATGGCCAGGCGGTCGGCAAAGCCGGAGCCGTTGCCTGGGTAGAGGCGCATGGTTCCGGTCGACGTCACTGTCAGGACGTCGGATTTCTTGTCGCCCGTGAAGTCTTGTCCGCTGACGATGTCGCCCACCGTGTTCCAACCGCTTCCGAGTGTGGTGCGAGGCACGAAGCCGCCCCAACCGTTGCCGGGGTACTGGTAGAGGGTGCCGTCGCTTGTCCGCGCAAGGAGCCCGAAGGAGCCATCGGACGTGATGCTGGTGAAGCCGTTCCACCCCGAGCCGATCTGCGACCATGCACGGAAGCCGCCCTGGCCATCGCCCGGGTACAGCCAGAGGCTGCCATCGGACTTGGTCGCCATGACGTCGAGGCGCGCATCGCCGTCGAAATCGCCGACGGCGATGATCTTCGTGAAGCCCTGCCAGCCGGATCCGATTTGCCGTTTGGCGAGGAAACCACCGTTGCCGTCGCCCGGGTACAGCCACAGGACGCCGTCGTTGGTGCGCGCCAAAATGTCGCTTCGTCCGTCTCCATCGAAGTCCGAAAATCCGGTGATGGCATCGAAGATGTTCCATCCGGAGCCCACTTGGCGGGGGTTGTCGAGCCTGTTGCCCGGCAAACCGGAATACAGCATCAAGGAGCCGTCGGGTTCACGGGAGAGGACGTCGGTGAGCCCGTCGCCGTCGAAGTCGCCCGCCGAAAAACGGATCTTGGCTGTGAGCCGTGCGTCGGCAGTAATGGTGATGGTGGCCGCCGTCGACGACACCGCATTAATGGTCACCTGGGTGCCGGTGTAGGTGGTGAAGGTGCTGCCCGCCTGCCACGCGTGGTTGCTGGCGTACCAAGGCTCCGGAAACGGCTTGGTCGACGGCATCAGGATCAAGGAAGAAGCAATGGTGGCGCCGCCGCGCTGGGCAATTTTGACCCCCATATTGCCCGGCTTGCCGGCAGTGCCAAGGTAATTGTCGTAGCCGGCCGGTTCCCGCAGCTCCAGGTAATAGACCTCTTTGCTGACGGGATCGGTGAATTTGACCGCGCGCTGCGCTTCGGTGCCGCCCCACGGCTTGAGTGTGTAACTCTTCGAGCCTGTCGCGACCCCCGCATCACGGATCTCATCGCCCCGGCCAAGTCCCGCGTAGTCCCAAAACGTGGAGCTGACAACGGGCAAGGAATACTGGGCGGCACCCATGATGTCGGTGGTGTCACCGTACTCACGGATATAGCAGGACGGATCCGTGAATTGGCCATTGCTGTTGACCCCGACGTCGGACACCCCGCTGCCGCACTGAAGCGCATCCGCGTGCATCAAGCCGATGACGTGCCCGAATTCGTGGGCCATCACGTTGTTGGTGAAGTTGCTGACCTGCGGCAGGAGCACGCGACCGCTGTAACTGCCGCTGCTGTAGCCTGCGCCAAGCGCGTTGCCCGACAACGTGGATGTCGGAATGAAGATGACCAACGCCGTGTACGGGCTGGCTGACCAGTTCAGCTCGCTCGTGATGGTGGAGATGATGGTGCTGTAACTGTCTGTGGAACGCGCCTTCGATTGGTGCCCGGCAACTTCACTGGTCACTGTCATGGACAGCTTGCTGGCTGTCATGGCTTTCCAGTAGTTGCTGGTGGACACTACAGCTTTTTCGGCGTCCGTCATGGAAACCGGATTGGTATTGTCCGCCAGCTTCGCAGTCACCAACCGGACGCTGATATTGCCGCCTGGACCGGCTGCGGCGGCCCCGTCACGGAGCAGGGAGTCGACGCCGGCCTGCCCTTTGGTGGGTTGCTTGGTTTCCGGGAGGGGCGTCTCGAAAACGTGCTCCGAGTGCGGGGTGCCCTCGACGAACTGGACGTTCGGATTATCGGGCCCGGGAAGGGGCACAGCTGTCGCCGGGGCTTGGACAAAAAACAAGCCGGCGGCAAAGACCGCCAAGCCTGTGGACAGCGCTACGGATCGCTGCATTACACCCATTGAATCTCCTGGGAGGACGGAGCCTGTGGTCGCTGGGCTCTCAACAACCGAGATCAGGCTACAGCCGTACGCGCGCTGGCCTGCGGAAACACGCGACACCGCACCCATCGAAGAAACTCAAGCATCCCGGAATGCTAACCGGACCCTAACCACGCCGAAATACCGTGGCAACATTGCCCCGCCACACTGGAATAGCCGGCAAGTGCAGGCACCAGCTCCAGCCAGGAGGACACCATGTTGAAGGAAGTCACCACTCACAGCACACGAATACGCGCGATCAGCCAGCTCCACCGCGGAGACGAAATCGAAGCCCGACTGTCAGTAGGACCCGCCTACGACGACGTGGTGATACGTCGCGGCCGCGTCCAGGAAACGGCCCCGGGCATCGGCGTCGTCTGGATCATGGACTACGCCTCGGGGATGAGAAAAGCCATCAATACCGACGAATGCACTGTGTGGCGCGTCGCCTGAAGCAGGATTTCCCTGGATCACGGCTGGACGCCCGCCACCCCTCAGCCGCCGGCTACGGACTGGACAATCAAAACCTCCTGGCCCGCTGCAACCTCCGTATCAAGACCTTTCAAACGCCGGACCTCGTCGCCGTTCACGTAAATATTCACGAAGCGGCGGAGCGCTCCGGTTTCATCACGCAAACGCCTGGCCAGCACCGGATAATCTCCGGTCACCGAGTCCAACAACTGTCCAACGGTCACAGCACCGTCGGCGGACGCAGTCAGATAGGACTGTCCGCCGACGAGCGGCTGCAGGACACCAGGCAACAGGACCGTAAAGTCAGCCACAACGGGCCTAACCAGGTACCGGGGCGCTGGCTGCTGCCGGCTCTGCGGTCGCGCTTCCGCTAACACTGCCACTCACGACGGCGGCGCGCACGCAGAGCACGTCAGGCAAGTGGGAGGCCACTTCAGTAAAGGTCCCGCCCTCGTCGGCGCTGGCGTACACGGAACCGCCGCGGGTACCGAAGTACACCCCGACGGGTTCGGCGGTGTCAACGGATGCAGCGTCCCGAAGAACGGCGTTGTATTCGTGATCCGGGAGTCCCGTGTGCAGTTCCTTCCACGTATTTCCGGCATCGTCTGTCCGGTGGACACTGAGTTTGCTGCCTGGTGGGATGCGTTCACCGTCAGCCTTCAACGGCACCACCCAAGCGGTCCCTTCCCGCCGGGGATGGGTGAGCATGACGAATCCGAAATCGGCAGGCAGCCCCTCCGCGATGGAGTCCCAGTTTTCACCGTTATCGTCAGTCCGGTACACGCCATGATGGTTTTGCGCGTACAAACGGCCTTCGACTGCGGCATCGGCGGCGATCTTGTGGACGCACTGGCCGAACTCCGGGTTGGGATCGGGCATGAAGTAGGCAGAGATACCCTTGTTGCGGGGCTCCCAGGAGGTCCCGCCGTCGAGCGATCTGTAGACGCCACCTGTGCTCATGGCGACGTGGACCTTCTCGCCGGAAGGATCCACCACGATCGAGTGCGCAGCCGCGCCGCCGTAGCCGGCACCCCACTCTCTGCGGTGGGGGTGGTCCCACAATCCGCGGTTCAACTCGAAGTGCTCGCCGCCGTCGGTCGATTTCCAGACAGAAATTGGTTCGCAGCCTGCCCAAACCACGCCGGGACGGGACTCGGCGTCGGGGTGAATCTGCCAGACCCGTTCCAGGGCGGCATCAGTGCCGTCAGGGAATTTGATGGCGCCTTGCTCGGGCTCGGTCCACGTCGCACCGAGGTCGTCTGAGTGTGCCACGGTGGGTCCCCAGTGCTCTGACCGTACCCCCACCATGATCCGTGTTTTGCCGCCCCGTGTATCTATCCCGATGCTGGGTATTTCGCTCATCAGGAAGTGCGGGCCGGAGAGGGACCAGTCTTTTCGGTCCGGGCTGGTTGCCAGCCACAGGCCTTTCTTGGTCCCGATCGCCAGGACATAACTTTCTGCGATAGCCATGAAACCCATCGAACCATCGCCGGGTGGGCAGGGCAATGGGTTTTGTGGCGTATGTGGAAAGCATCCGCGGCACCGCCATCCGGTGCCGCGGATGCAGCAGGCTCCTACGCCTCCAGCGTCACAGTCGTCGCACCCGGTTCGCGGGCGGCCTGCAGTTCCAACAGTTCAGCGCGCAGCTGTGGATCCAATGCAGCGTCCAGCACCGTCAAGGCAATCACCGTGGCGCCATCCACTACGGCGTCGTCGGCTTCGGGCGTGATGGCATCGGCCGTGAAGTCCGGATGGTGCGGGACGGCGGTGCTGTTGCGGACCACCACCATGCCGTGAACGGACGGGAGCACCTGGGAAACATTGCCCATGTCCGAGGATCCGCCGCCGAAGACGGGCGTGTGGTCCACGGGCCGTCCAATGCCTTCCATGTTGGCGTCCCACAGACCGCCCAGTCCGGAGTGGGTGTCGATCGGAGCATAGGGGTGTTCGGTCTGGCGGTGCGTCCAGGTGCATCCGGTGGCGATCGCCGCGCCTTCGAAGCATGCGAGAACCCGGCGCTTGAGGTCCCGCCACACGTCAACATCCCCTGCACGCACTTCCACCTGGACCGTGGAGTCTCCGGCAATGACGTTGGTTGCCCCGCCTCCGTGCGAAATGAAGGCATTGGTATTCGCGTTTTCCGGAAGGTGCTGACGGAGGACGGCCAGGTTCATCAATGCCAGGCTTGCGGCGGCACCTGCGTTGATGGCTTTGTCCGGGGCGCCGGCGGCGTGGGCTTCGCTTCCTTTGTAGTTCACCTCGAACCGCTCCACAGCGGCCATGGTGAACGCTGTGGCACTGCGCTCCGTCCCGGTCATGCCATGCACCATCAGCGAAAAGGCGGCGTCCTCCCACGCACCGGCCTGCAGGAGGGAGACCTTGCCCCCACCGTGCTCTTCGGCTGGGGTACCCAGGACCTTGATACGCAGCCCGGCGGCATCGGCCACGGGCTTGAGCGCCAAGGCTGCTCCGACGCCCGCCGCCGCGATGATGTTGTGTCCGCAGGCGTGACCTACCTCAGGAAGGGCGTCGTATTCGGCGCAGATCACTACGGTCAGCTCGCCGGCACCGTACGTGGCCTCGACCGCCGTCGGAATTCCGTAAGCGCATTCGGTGACGTCGAAACCGCCGTCCCGCAGAACAGCGGCCACGGCCGCCGCAGACTCGTGTTCCTCCCAGGAGATCTCGGCCAGTGAGTGCACTTTGTGGCTGAGTTCCAGGATGGCGGGTACGACGGCGGACGCGGCCTCGCGTACGGCGTCGCGCAAGGTTTCCTTGGACGTGATGTCGATGGATATGGTCATGGTTTTTCCTTCTTTGGTGATCGGTGGGGTTCAGAAGCTGGGGGTGTTCACTGGACTGGTTCGAGTGCGGCGTCGGCCACGGGATCCTCGCGGTCCTGGGCGGGTGTTTCCGGCGCCGCTTTTGCCTGTCGGATGAAAAGCACCACCACCGCGAAGACGACACAGAGGCCCGCGCAAATCCACCAGACCGCGTGGAAGGAGGACTGCGTGGAAACGCGGGATCCCGATGCCGCAGGGGTGGACAGGGCGGACATCAACAGGGCAAAGAGGGCACCGGCCACTCCACCTGCCGCGGTTCGGGCCGTGTTGTAGAGGCCGGAAGCAATGCCCACGGAGTCGGAGGCCGCACGCTGCACCACCAAGGTGGGAAGGGTTCCGCTGACCACGCCTGTGCCGAGGCCGGCCACTACCAGCCACACCGTGAAAGTGACCAGGGTGCCGGGTGCCAGGATCATGAGCACGTAGGCCACAGCTCCGAGGAAGCCGCCGAGGGCAACCGTCCGTGTGCCGCCCAGGATGCGGGATACCCGGTCCGCGAACGTTGCTCCAAGGAAGGCCGCCAGCGCCATGATGCTGAGCAGGACTCCCGCAGCCGACGCAGCAGCACCGAAACCGAATCCCAGTGTCGCGGGGTCCGAACGGAGGTAGACGGAAATGGGTGCCTGCGCGCCAAACAATTGGCCACCGAACAAGAAGGCAACCAGGATGGGCAGGCCGATGCCTCCTCGAAGCAGCATGCTGAGGTCCACCAGCGGGTGCTCCACCCGGCGGGCGGAGACTGCCCAGGCCACGAGGAGGACACCGCCCACCAGCATTGATGCACCAACGGCCAGCGGAGGCCACGTGGCCAGGTTGGACGCCCCACCGAGGACCGCCACCAAGCCACCGCCCAGCAGGACAGCCCCAAGGTAATCCACCTTTCCCTTGCTGCGGATCGGGGATTCCTTGACGAAGACTGCGATCCCCGGGATGCACAGGGCCATGAAGATTGCGGGGAGCAACAGGGTCAAGGAGAGGCTGCCGACGGCGTCCAGGACAATACCGGACAGGAGACCGCCGATCGTGGCGCCGAGGGTAAGCGCCGCGACGAGCCTGCCGATGCTCCGGCCGGAACGCGCGGAGTCGCGTTGGTGGACGATGGCAAATTCAAGAGGCAGGAAGACGGCAAGGGGAGCCTGGATGGCCCTGCCTACCAGGAACAGTTCGTAGTTCGGCGCGAAAGCAACCAGGACGGACGCCGCCGCAACGATTGCGGTGGCGATCATGAGGACGCGTTTGTGGCCGTGGATGTCACCAAGCTTGGACAGGAGGGGGACGACCAGGACCGTCGCCAGCAAGTAGGCGGCGCTGATCCAGTTGAGCGAGGCTGCCGAGACACCATGGTGTTCGCCGATCGAGGAAAACAAGGGACTCAACCAGCCCTGCAGGATGCCGCTGCCAAGCTCCATAACGACCAGGAAGCCAACGGCTCCGGCAGCTGTGGATTTCTGCGCAGTTGTACGCATGTGCGCTCCGATGTGATGAGAAGTGAACGGGATCACACCATGATCAAAGCGCCATGTTTCTATTAGATGAAATTGAAGCTTTCCATGGATTATCTTGCTCCTATGCAGGAAAACGTGCTGGATCCCCTTGAGGAGCGGATCATCCATGCTTTGCAGATCGAGGGCCGGGCATCTTGGGCCGAGCTCGCATCCCTCCTTGGCGCGGATGCCGTGACGCTTTCCCGACGCTGGGAATCCCTCCGCGAACGGGGACTGGCCTGGGTCACCGGGATTTTCACCGAAGGAGCCAGCGCCTTGGTGGATATCACCTGCATGCCCCAGCACACTGCGAAAGTGGCACAGGAGCTCACCAAAATCCCTGCCGTCATGACGCTCGACCATACTTCGGGCGGACGGGACCTGCTGGCCACCGTGCTCGCAGAGAACCCACTGGCGATCTGGGATGTGGTGACCAACCGGATCGGTGCCCTTGATGGCGTCCGGAACACGCAGACACATCTGGTCACCGAAATGATCATGGAAGCATCGGCGTGGAGGTTGCGTGCGCTCACGCCAGCAGAAGCCGCCAAGGTGGCCAAGCCCAAGGCGCCCCGGCCCAGGGCTCCCCGGACTGTCCATCCCGACGTCGAACACGCCCTCCGGCACTGTCTGCTGGAAGACGGGCGCCGACCCGTAAGCCGCATCGCCGCCGAACACGGGCTCAGCGAACAACGGGTTGCGGACGGGCTGGCCAGGATGCGGGCAGACGGGCGGCTGCGACTACGCACAGACGTGGCCCGCAGCGTCACCGGCTGGCCCGTCTACGCTTGGTACTTTGTGCGCACTGCGGCCAAGCACATCCAGCAAATGCGGGGGCTCATGGCCCAAATTCCCGAGGCCCGGACAGCCCTTGCCGTCGCCAGCCAGTACAACCTCGTGGTGGCGGTCTGGCTGCGCGAAATGACCGACGTCGTGCGCTTTGAGGCGGCGCTTGAAGCTGCCGTTCCGAGCGCACGGATTGTCGACCGGAGCGTCGTGTTCCGGATGAGCAAGCATTTGGGCCACGTCATCGACGACCAAGGGCGGGCGACGCTGGGATTCGTCCACCCCTTCTCCCCCAACGGATCGTGAGGTTAAGTAGAGCTAAACCGAAGGGAGTAGCCCGTGCTGGACATCCGCCGCCTGCATATCCTGAAGACCCTTGAGCTTGAGGGCACCATGACAGCAGCTGCTGCCAAGCTTCACATGACCACCTCTGCCGTCAGCCAGCAGTTGGCGGTGTTGGAAAGGGAGGCCGGGTTGGCTCTGCTGGTGCGGACCGGCCGGAAGGTCCGGCTGACCGAAGCGGGTGTGTTGCTGGTGGAGCATTTCGCCCGCATCGCCTCTGAGGTTGAAGCCGCTGAAGCCACCTTGAAAAAGTTCCAGACCGACGTCCGCGGACGATTGGCCATCAGCGCCTTCCCGAGCTTCTGCAGCACAGTCCTTCCATCGGCGGTCATGTCCCTCCAAGCCGCCTACCCCGGGCTGGACCTTACGGTCTCGGATCTCGAACCATTCGAGAGCGTGGCCCAACTCCGGGCCGGAAACATTGATATTGCGGTGGTCGACGACCTCCACGAGATCCAGGACGAGGGCCTGGTGAAAACTGTCCTGGCACGGGATGAGATCATTTTGGTCCTCCCCCGCGACCGTGCCGCGCCGGAGCCCGGTACCCCCGTGAAGCTCCCCGGCTACGCCAATGAAAGCTGGCTCCTGGACCAGGAAGGCAGCGTCTTTGAACAGTTCGTCCTCCAGACCTGCCGTGAGGCGGGCTTCACTCCCAAGGTCATCGCCCATTGCCGGAACCTGATGGCCACCTTGGGCTTGGTCCGCGGCGGGCTGGGGGTTGCCCTGATGAGCGAACTCAATCTTGGCCGGGAAACGGAGGACCTCCTGGTGCGCCGCGTTGATCCCAGCTGCGGCCGCAACATCATCGTCCTTTACCGTGCCGCGAGCCAGGCCTCGCCGGCCATTGCCGCCGTCCTCGAGGAACTCAGGATAGCCACCAACGCGCGGCCGACGGCGTAATCGTTAAGCCCAACTTGAAGGTCACTTCACTTATTTCCGATGGACGCGAGCGCCGACGGCCCCCACAGTTGAAAGGGAACCCGCCCCCTGCTCCCCTGGAGGATCCCATGGCCCTGAGCGCCCTCGACCTGTTTTCCATCGGCATCGGCCCGTCGTCGTCCCACACGGTGGGTCCCATGCGCGCGGCCCACACCTTCGTCCAGGGACTGGAGCAGGAGGGAAAGCTCGACGCCGTTGATCGCGTTTACGCCGGGCTGTTTGGTTCGTTGGGGGCTACTGGAAGGGGACACGGATCGGACAAGGCCGTGATCCTTGGCTTCATGGGTGAGCTCCCGGAGACCGTGGACCCCATGGCTGCCGATGGCATGGTTGCCGAGGCTACGGAGGCAAAAAAGATCTTCTTGGACGGGCGCCGGATGGTCTCTTTCAACCGTGCAAAAGACGTGGTGCTGCATATGCGCCAATCGCTTCCCGCCCACCCCAATGGAATGCGCTTCCAGGCCTTCGACGGGGAAGGAAACCTCCTCTCCGAGCGCGTGTTCTACTCCGTGGGCGGCGGTTTCGTGGTGGATGAGGACGCCGTGGGAAAGACGGAGCAGGACACTGTCAGCCTGCGCTACCCCTTCAGCAATGCCGAAGAGCTGCTGGCCCACTGCGACCGCGAGGGCTTGTCCATCAGCGACATCATGCTCGCTAACGAGAACGCCTGGCGCAGCGAAGAGGACACCCGGGCTGAACTGCTCCGCATTTGGGAGACGATGAAGGAGTGCGTCTCGCGCGGCTGCAGCCGTACGGAAGAGCACCTGCCCGGCAACCTGATGGTCCGCCGTCGTGCTCCCCGCCTGTATGCCGACCTGCAAACCAAAGACGACGCGAACGATCCTTTGCGCGCCGTGGACTGGGTGAATCTGTTCGCGTTGGCCGTGAACGAAGAGAACGCCACGGGCGGGCGCGTTGTCACCGCACCCA
This sequence comes from Paenarthrobacter sp. NPDC057981, assembly GCF_042886835.1. Lineage (NCBI taxonomy): Bacteria > Bacillati > Actinomycetota > Actinomycetes > Micrococcales > Micrococcaceae > Paenarthrobacter > Paenarthrobacter sp. NPDC057981. The sequence goes on along the minus strand of NZ_JBHVQI010000002.1, from coordinate 317,528 downwards.
CCAACGGTGCTGCCGGAATCATCCCCGCGGTCCTTCACTACTACATGAAGTTCACGCCGGGTGCCTCTGAAGAGCAGGTCATCCGGTTCCTGTTGACGGCGGCGGCCATCGGCGTCCTCTTCAAGACGAACGCCTCGATCTCGGGTGCGGAGGTCGGCTGCCAGGGTGAGGTCGGGTCCGCGTGCTCCATGGCCGCCGGGGCACTGTGCGAAATCCTGGGCGGAACACCGCAGCAGGTTGAAAACGCCGCCGAAATCGGGATCGAGCACAACCTCGGCCTGACGTGCGACCCTGTGGGTGGGCTGGTCCAGATCCCCTGCATCGAACGCAACGCCATGGCAAGCAACAAGGCCATCAACGCCGCACGGATCAGCCTTCGCGGAGACGGAATCCATCACGTCTCGTTGGACACCGCCATCAAAACCATGCGGGAGACCGGCGCTGACATGAAGAGCAAGTACAAGGAAACCTCCCGCGGCGGCCTGGCGGTCAACGTCATCGCGTGCTGAGGCAGCCCGGCGACGACACCAACGAACTGGCTATGCTGGTGTCATGCGTAAAAGCAGCGAAATTGCCTCGATCCCGGCCCCTGCCGCCATGCTGCTGGTCCGTGATTTCGTAAATACGGTCGAATGGCAAGAAGATGCGGACAGCTGGTCCAGCCCCCAAGACCTTGAGCGCTGGTATTCGGAACGTGCAGACATAGCCGTCCGGACGCAGACTGAGGACGATCTTGCGCAGGCCCGGCGCTTGAGGGAAGGTCTGCGGAATGTGCTGCTGCAGCACGCAGGTCATGAGCCGGTCAAAGGTGCCGCTACGGAGCTTAATGTCGCCCTGGCGCAGATTTCACTTCGTTTTCGCGTCGGCGACGGCGGTGAGCTGACTATCGGCGGAGACGACGACCTGGTAGACCCCCTGGGCTACGTCCTCTCCGCTGTGGACTCGTGCCGCGTTGGAGGGACGTGGGAACGGCTGAAGGTCTGCGCCCGCGACTCATGCAGATGGGCCTACTGGGACGAGTCCCGTAACGGGTCCGGCCGTTGGTGCTCCATGGCATGGTGCGGCAACTACGCCAAAATGCGGACGCGCAGCGGCAAGCCCCTCGCTGCGGACGAACTGTCTCCCGAGAGAGGTGAATACCGTCCGGCCCGCCTTCTCGATGTGGCTGCCAAAGCCGGCGTTTCAATGAAGACCGTCTCCAACGTCATCAACGCAACCGGCAACGTCGCCCAGGCTACCCGGCTGAAAGTTGAGGACGCGATCCGCGAACTCAATTACTCTCCGAACCCTGCCGCGCGGGCACTTAGAAAAGGGGTCCGCCAGGGCGCTTGATTCGCCCCTGCAACGATCAAGGAATCTTGTCTTCCGCGGCCGAAGACACCTGATCCGGCCGCAAGCGCCCGGCGGAAATGTCATGACGATGTCTCACGATGAAGAAAGCCGTAGCCAGGACAAGCAGCGATGAGGTCCCCAGGAGAGTCGCACCGAGTGGTGTTGTTCCGGACACTCCAATGATGCCGGGAATGGGAGATATCAATGCTGCGGCCGTGAACGTCGTGAAGCCGTATGCGGACGTTGCAGTCCCCGCCTGATCGCCCTGCTTCGCAAGGGCAATTGTTGCTGCGCAAGGAAAAATGCCGCCACAAGCTGCGACGAAAAGCCACAGTGACGCCAGGGTCGCGGGAAGTCCCAATGGGCCCAGAATAAGCAGGGCAAGAGCGGCGGAGACGGCGGCACTGACGGAGAGCATCAGTACCCGGCTTGTTCCGAACCGCTTCACCATACGGCTGGCTAGCCGTACCCCAATGAACAGACCGAGGGTCGTGCAGAAAAAGAACCCGGCGAACGCGGCCGCCGATAGGCCGTACACCCCGCGGAGCAGAAGTGGCGCACACGCAACGTAGGTATAGACGCCGGCATAGGTCCCGACACCAAGCAACAAACCATGGAGAAAGGACCGGTCCCGCAGCACTCGGCGGAGCCGGCTCCCCGAGGCTCCACGGGAATGCGTATGCGACTGCGGGAAGACGAGCGCCACCGCGACAGTGAGTATCGCGGCGACGACCGCGAGGACGAAGAACAAGCCACGCCAACCCACGACGGGCATGAGCATTGCGCCGAGCACGGGTGCTACAAGGGGTGCGCCAGTGGTCAGGAGGGTGATGCGTGAGAGTAAGGTAACGAAGGCTTCGCCGGAGGAAAGATCCCGCACGATCGCCAACACCAGTACGGCACAGCCGCCAGCACTGACGCCCTGCAGGAATCGGAAAACAACCATTGCCATCAGGTTCGGGGAGACGGCGCAGCCCATCGAAGCCACGGTGTAGATCGCCGCCGCCAGAAGCAGCGGCCCGCGACGGCCTACTCTGTCACTCCATGCACCAGCCACTGCCTGTCCTGCGGCGAGCCCGCCCGTCATGGCCGCAAGGGTGAACTGCACAGCGGCATCGTCCAGGTCCAACGACGCCTTCAGCTCAGGAAACCCGGGAAGGTACAGATCGATCGACAGAGGGCCGAGCGCGTCGAGCAAGCCCAGAATGACCACCAGCAAACGGAAATTGATTCGGTCTCGCATTTTGTTCCCATCCCACCGGCACTGAAAGGAGTAGTGGCAGGTTCAGATTACACCGGCAAAACGCTTACGCTGGTGTAACGGGGATAAATTTCCTCCGGTCCGGGACGGGTCAGGCGTGTGCAGCCTCCGGATCCAGGGGGCTTGCTGCAATAAACGCGCGGTTCCGTCCGGCTGCCTTGGCTTGGTACAGGGCACCGTCAGCGGTGTAAATCAGCTGTGCCAGCGCATGTCCCGCAATCGGGGTGGATGAGATTCCGTAACTGACGGTGGGGAAGGCAAGTCCATCCGGGGCCTGCGCAGCTGCCAGCCGAGCGCTGATCTCGGTGGTGATGGCCTCAGCGCTGTCCTCGTCGGCGCCGGGAAGGAGGATGACAAATTCCTCCCCGCCGTATCTGGCCACCAAGTCGGTCTTGCGCAGGGTCCCCTTGCACGCAGCCGCGAAGGCCCTGATTGCCGCGTCCCCTGCGGCGTGGCCGTGGGTATCGTTGACCGCCTTGAAATGATCAAGATCAGCCAGGATTACGGCGGCAGACAACCCTGCCCTGTGCAGCCCTGCGAGTTCCCGCTCGGCCAACTCCATGAACGCTTGGCGATTCAGCAAACCGGTCATTCCGTCGCGCATTGCCCGCTCGTTGAGCACCGTAATGAGCTGATGGTTATTGAGCGCAGTCATGCTGAATGAAACCAGGACCAACAGCATGATCAGCAGCAAGCACGTCACCGCCGGGGCAAAGAGCGTGCTGAGGATTTCGCTGTCCGGCCCCTCAACGGCGTATGCCACAATCCGGCAACCGAAGTAAGCCACAAGGGCGACCGCGACGACCAACAATGGTTTGTGGGCTTGGGAAGCCTGTGACTTCAACAGCGCGAGTTCGCGCGCGGCCAGCGCCATCCCGACCCCCATCAGGGCGAAGTAGACCAGCACGCCCCGCCACTCGCCGTCGGGGGTCACCTCAGAGAAAGCTGCGACGGCGGTGACCGCCGGGGCGGCCAAAAGCAGCCACAGCGGCGTCTTCAAACTTCTGAGGGATCGGAACCCCGCCCACACGCCGAATGCTCCCGCCACCAACAACGCGTTGCCGAATGGGACGGCTGCCCTGCTCCATTCGGTTTCCTTCAACAAGTACGCCCCAATGCCGGCCAGCCAACATCCGAGGGCCGCGGACCAGTAGGAACTGTAAAGAGAGCGGGTCCTCCGGTACGACCCCAAGAAAAGCACCCACAATGTCAGCGTCACCACTGCCAACGCCAATTTCAAGCTCAATAAATCCAACATGGATCCCCCCATTCATCGGCCAGCCTAAAGGCCAAGAGGAGAATGGGCGAAACACGACGCGGCGGAAAGCCGGGCCAATCGTTTGCCTTTTTGAACGACACGTTAACCGGACCCGGACGACCGCCCTTGCGCTCGTGGAGTTGCCGCTTGAGTAGAATGCGCCCATGGCACAGGTCATCGTCTATGGACACAGAAGCTCAATCGAACAACGCCGCGAGGCCCTTTCCTCTGCGATTCATGGAGCAATAGTGACGACCCTCGACTATCCACCTGAAAAGAAGTTTCAACGTTTCATTTCACTGTCGGACGTTAACTTCATCCACCCGGACGACCGGGGTGGAGACTACACAATCATCGAGATCTCCATGTTCGAAGGCAGAACAGAGCAGGCAAAACGCAACCTCATCGCGGACCTGTTCGCACGGATCGAATCCGAAGCAGGAATCAAGCCGCACAGCGTGGAGATAACCATCACGGAGACTCCGCGGGTGAACTGGGGGATCCGTGGTCAATGCCGCGGACCTGTCACTCAATTACCAGGTCAACGTTTAGCAGGCCCTCCTCTCAGCCCATGTAGTCCTCATCAGAGACGTGCTCGAGCCAGGTGACGACGTCGCCGTTCTTGTCCGCTTCCTGCATCGCGATGTGTGCCATGAACCGGTCAGGGGTGGCACCGTGCCAGTGTTCCTCGCCGGGTTCGATGTAGACCACATCGCCGGGGCGGATCTCCTGAATCCCGCCGTCCCGCGTAGACACCAGCCCTATGCCGTCGGTGACGTACAGCGTCTGGCCTTTGGGGTGATGATGCCAGGCAGTCCGGGCGCCCGGAGCGAACCGGACGTGGGCGCACCCGACGGCGGATTGCTCGTCCGGGGTGCGGATGGAATCAACCTGTACCGTTCCGGTGAACCGTTCCTCGGGGCCGGCTGTTGTCCGGCCCCCGCTTTGCGTGTATTTCATGGTTGCTCCTTAGCGGGTGCTGGCTTTTTCGACGACATTCTCCGTGGCTGCCCATGACGACAGGAGCTTCAGGCCTTCTTCGCTGGCACTCCCGGGAACTGCGGGGTAGACGGTGACGTGAAGGCCGGTGTCCTCGTCGAGTTCAAGTTGTTGATACGTCAGTTCCAGGGGACCGACCACAGGGTGGTGAAAGTTCTTCATTCCCGATCTGTGGCGCCTGACGTTGTGCGCGGCCCACAAAGTGCGGAACTCCTCGCTCCGCATGGACAATTCGCCCACGAGCTCGGCAATGGCTTTGTCGTGTGGGAAGCGGCCTGCGTTGCGGCGAAGGATCTCCACATTGGTGTTGGCTGCGCGGTTCCAGTCCGGGTAGAACTCCCGCCCCCTGGGATCCAGGAAGATGAACCGGGAATGGTTCGCCGGGCCGGCACTGCTCCGGAAAAGGTCGAAGTACATGGCGTAACCCAACGCGTTCGCGGCAACCACATCCATACGGTGGTTCGAAATGAGAGCCGGCGCGCCGGTGATGGAGTCCAAGAAGTACTGCAGCGCCGGATCGATCGTGTGGATGGCCTTCTTCACCTTGGTCCGAACTCCCCTGTTTGCTGTCCGGGCAAGGTCATAAAGGTGCTCGGTCTCCGCGCGGTCCAGCTGCAACGCCCCGGCCATGGCATCCAGAACGCTGTCCGAAACGCCGGAGAGGTTTCCTCGTTCCAAGCGGATGTAGTAGTCGACGCTCACGCCGGCGAGACGTGCCACTTCATCGCGGCGAAGGCCCGTGACCCGGCGTCGGATCCCGAAAACTTCGATGCCTGCCTGCTCAGGGGTGATGCGTGCGCGGCGGGACATCAGGAACTCCCGCACTTCCGACCGATTGTCCATGCCCACCACGTTACGACTTCGCCGACCCGTGGTGAGAGGTTCTGTTGGAACCTGTATAACCGGAGCCTCCCACCTGTCCCCAAGGCCGTGTTCCGATGAATCCAGTTGTTCACCTGAGAGGCCAATCCATGTCAGCAGATACACCCACCGCGACGCACAGGGCGGCGCCCGAGGAAAACCCTGTAAGCAATAACCCCATAAGCCGTTGGGGAGGTGTGTTCGCCATGTCCTTCGGGGCTTTCGCCGTCGTGGCCTCCGAATTCATGCCCGTCAGCCTCCTTACTCCGATGGCCCGGGATCTTCAGGTTTCCGAAGGGCTGGTGGGACAGGGAATCGCGATATCGGGCCTGTTCGCCGTTCTCACAAGTCTTTCGATTTCCACGCTGACCGGAAGAATGAACCGGCGCACGCTGCTGATCGGCCTGACCGCCCTGATGGGTGCCTCGGGAGCCCTGATTGCGCTGGCGCCAGGTTACTTGCCCTTCATGGTGGGCCGGGCGGCCATTGGGGTGGTCATCGGCGGATTCTGGTCAATGTCCGCGGCCACGGCGATACGGCTGGTGGCGCCGTCGCGGGTCCCCCGTGCTCTGGCGATTGTCAACGGCGGGAACGCCCTGGCCACCGTTCTGGCAGCGCCTCTTGGCAGCTACTTGGGTTCCTTCATCGGTTGGCGTGGAGCATTTCTCTGCCTTGTACCCGTCTCTGCGGTTTGCGTGGTGTTGCTCTGGGTGTCCCTGCCGTCTTTGGAAGCACCGACCACCAGGACCAAAGCCCGCGACATCCTCGCGATCTTCAACGCTTTCAAGGACCGGACTGTCGCGTGGGGCATGGCCGCCTGCGGGACCTTCTTCATGGGCCAGTTCATCCTCTTCACTTACATCAGGCCCTTCCTGGAAACCGTCACCCATGTGGAAGTGGCCCTGGTTTCCGTCGTTTTACTGGTCATGGGGGTGTCCGGATTTGCAGGAACAATCCTCATCGGCCGTTTCCTGGGACCCGGCTTGCACAGGACGCTCATGGTGATTCCCGCCGTCATGGCCCTCATTGCGGTTGCCCTCGTACCGCTCGGTGCGGTGTTCGCCGTCGTTGTTCTTCTGCTGGCCCTTTGGGGCCTTTTGGGGACCTCGGCTCCGGTGGGCTGGTGGAGCTGGGTAGCGCAAGCGATGCCCCACAACGCCGAACAAGGCGGCGGGCTCATGGTGGCCGTGGTCCAGACCTGTATTGCCCTGGGATCCACTCTTGGCGGGGTCCTGTTCGACTCGCTCGGCTTTGACAGCACATTCCTTGCCAGTGCCGCGGTTCTTGTGGTGGCGGCGTTCCTTGCGTCTAGGCTGAACATTGCACCAACTCCCAACCGAGGATGACGGAGAGAACCATGACAGAAGCAAGCATCGAAGCCCGCGCGGAACAACTGAAGGCCCTTCATGAGGCGCCTGAAATCCTGAGTGTCGTCAATGTTTGGGATGCCGTCAGTGCAACCGCCGTGGCCGCGCTCCCCCAGACAAAGGCGATCGCCACGGCAGGCCACTCCATCGCCTCGGCCCTTGGATACAAGGACGGAACCATGCCTTTGGATGTGGCGCTGGGCGGTGTGGAGAGGATCGTCAACGCTGTTGACCTCCCGGTCACTGCAGATCTCGACGACGGATATGAGGACCCAGCCGAAACCATCCGTCGCGCTATTGGCATCGGAGTGGTGGGCGCCAATGTCGAGGACCGCCTGCGGCCGTTCGATGAAGCAGTTGCCCGCGTGAAGGCGATCATTGACGCCGCCAACGCCGAGGGCATTGCCTTCCAGCTGAACGCACGAACTGACGCCATCGTCCGCGGCGGTGACCGGCCGGTCAAGGAAAGCATCGACGACGCCATCGCGCGGGGCCGGGCCTTCCTCGACGCCGGTGCCGCTCTGGTTTTCGTGCCGGGCGCACTTAACCGCGAGACCATCGAGCCTCTCGTTGAAGGCCTCGGCCACGGCAAGCTCTCCGTGATCGGCGCTCCCGGAGCGTTGCCGGCCACCGAACTTCAGGAACTCGGCGTGGCACGTGTGTCCTACGGGCCGTTCACGCAGCGGGTGGCCCTGCGCGCCCTCCAGGACCTCGCCTCCAACCTGTACGGTTCCGGCGTCATCCCGAAGGACACCCCGGCGCTGAACTAGGGCGAAACAGTCCCGGCCCGCTCGCAGCGGGTGGGCCGGGACTGCCCTCCAACAAGGTCTTTCAGTGCTGCCGTGGTAATCCTAAAATTGTTGTGCTGATGGCAGCAGAACCTGGCGGAAGGGGCGTGGTTGCCATGACCAAGGATCCATTCCGGCACGAAAAACCGGATGACCATAGCGAAAGCAAAGAACACAGGACCCGCTTCGGCGAGTGGCTCAGGCGCGAAGACTCAGGCGTGGAGGGAACCGCCAGCAGTATTTTCATCCGCCGGCATGATGATCACCACCCGCCGGAACGCACATGCATCCAAGGGCATGAGATCGCGCCCGGGGAAACGCACTGCTCCCATGGACACCCAGTAGGCTGACGCTCCGGGCCGTAACCGGTTACGGAGTCGACCGCGTATCAAAGGCCGCCGCCGATTCACGCAGGAGGCGGGCCACGGTGTCCAAGGGAAGGCTCGTTGGCCGCCGTCGATCGAACCGGCGAAGGGCAATGTGCCTTGTCCCCAATCCCGGGACATCCAGAATGTCCACCTGATCCTGGACCACGCCCGTCAGAGCCAAGGTGGGCACGATCGCGACGCCCTCGCCCGCAGCTACCAACGCCAGGGCGGTAAGCGTGTCCTGGTACTGGTGAATCGTCTCGATCTGGGCTCCTGTGGAATGGCGCAGGCGCCCGAGGACGGCAATGTTGGCCGCTGATGGCTCGACCCCCAGCCACGGGAGGGGCAAACGGCTGAGGTCCAGGTTGTCCGTGGTGAGCAGCGACCCTGCTGGAACCACCAGCTTCCAGGGCTCATCCAGCAGGGGTTCTTCCACCATTCCCGCGGCAAGGGGACGCTGGTTTGAGGTGGTGGAATCCTGTTCGACCACCACCGCATCCAGCTGGCGTTGACGAAACAGCCGCATAAGCGCCGGGAAGGCGTCCTCAACCAGCTGGATCTGGAGCTGGGGATACTGGATGCGCCATTCGGGAAGCCGCGGGATCACCACGGTCCGCATGAAGCTGGTGAATCCGCCCACCCGCACCACACCGGCAACCTCGGCCTGTCCCTGCACGCGGGACCGCGCCACATTCAGTGCGCGCTCTATCTCCTCCCCTGCCTCTGCCATCGCCAGCCCGGCGGGCGTCAGGACCGAGCCTTTGGGGGTTCGGAGAAGCAGCGCCTGGCCTGCTTCGCTTTCCAATTTGGTGAGTTGCTGCGACACCGCCGACGGCGTAATCCGCAGCTCATCGGCAGCGGCGAGGACCCCGCCGGTACGGGCGACGGCGAGGAGAACCAGCAGGCGACGAGGGTCCATTTCCATGTTCAGCGATTCTAAATACCGCCTTCAGAATAATGCAATTGAACTAAAGGTAGCTTTCCCTCAGAATTTAGGCATAGCCGCTCTTCGCTCTGGGGATGCGGTCTCTGTACACAGCAGAAAACACCCCTGAAGATATTCGTCATTCGGCCTGCCTCCGTGCTGGCTGCCTGGACATGGGAGAGGACACCCGATGGAGCTGCTCTGGGAAATTACCGGTTGGGCCGGTGCTGCAGCGATGCTTTGCGCCTACATGACGGTGTCCATGGGCTGGATCAAGCCGGGTACGACGTTCCAGGCCGCGAACCTTTTTGGCTCCTGCGCCTTCATCATCAACGGCACGCTCCACGGAGCCTGGCCCTCGGTGGCCACCAACGTGGCGTGGTTCCTCATCTCAGCGGTCGCCCTGCTAAGGATGCGCAACCAGCAACCTGACGCAGTCGTCGAGGCGGAACCGATCGTCGTCCCGGCCTACGTCACCACGGATACGGGCACGCAGCCTGTCATCCCGCACCCCGCTCCTGTCGCCAACTGCGCGTAACCTGCTCGTCCAGGGGCGCGGCGAACACACAAGGTAACCTCCCGCCGTCGTCGTAAGAACCAGCGCATAGGCTGGGCCGTAAGCGCCGCCCGACAGAGAAGGAAGCCATGCCTACCCCAGACCGCCCGCTCCGCAAGCTTGGATTCCTTACCATCGGGCTGTTTGATCCGGCGGATGCTGCTGCGGGCCACCGCTCAACCTTGGACATCATTGAACTGGGCGAGCGCCTGGGATTCGACAGTGCCTGGTTGCGCCACCGCCACCTGCAGTTCGGCATCTCGTCGCCCGTCGCGGTGATGGCGGCGGCCAGCCAGCGGACTTCCCGGATTGAACTGGGCACGGCAGTAACGCCGCTGGGCTGGGAAAACCCTTTGCGGCTTACCGAAGACCTGGCCACAGTGGACCTGCTTAGCGGGGGTCGGGTCAACCCGGGCGTCAGCGTAGGTGAACCGATGCACTATGACACCGTCAAACACGAGCTGTACCCGGATTCGGACGATACCGAGGACTTCAGTTACACCCGCGTGGACCGCTTTGCCCGGCTGGTCGCGGGCGAAAAAGTGCGGGAGTTTTCGGGCAAACAGGGCGTGGTGGAGGAGTTCTCAAACCGCGTGGAACCGCACTCTGCCGGGTTGCGGGAACGGCTCTGGTACGGAGCAGCGAGCCTGAAGTCTGCAACGTGGGCCGGAGAGAACGGCTTCAACCTGCTCTCCAGCAGTGTGGTGTTCCCCGGACCGGATGAAGAACCGGACTTTGCCGCGGTACAGCAACGCCAGATCCGTGCGTTCAGGGACGCCGCAGCAACGGCCGGCCGCGCCCCGGCCCGGGTTTCACAGGGCCTGGTGGTGATCCCCACGGATTCGGCATCAAGCGCGCAGCGGGAAAAGTACCAGCGTTACGTCGATGAGCGCACACCCCGCACCAGCGCACCCCAGGGACCAAAGCGCATGATGTTCGCTCAAGATCTCATCGGCAGCAGCGAAGAAATCGCTGAACAACTGTACGCGCACCAGGGCTTCCAGGAGGTGGACGAGGTAGCGTTCGCGTTGCCGTTCAGCTTTGAGCACGAGGATTACGTACAGATCCTCACGGACATCGCAGAAAAGTTGGGGCCGGCACTGGGTTGGACACCCGCGAAGTAAGGATTAGTCAGTCCACGAACTCCGACTGGGTCTGGATGAAGTCCCAATCGGCCGAGCTCAATACTCCGCTGACCTTGTCCGGGTGGGGTCCGCCGGCCTCGGCGATGTGTTGCAGGACCTGCAGTGGCAGTTCTTCCACCCGCAGGTTTTCGCGCAGCCATTCCTTGCTGTCCAGGTGCAGATCAAGCCACCACATGTAGATTTCCACCGCGGGACCACCACCTTCCGTCGGAGCCGTCGAATTAACGGTAGGCCTGGGCCGTGGCGTCTTCAAGGGTTCACGGATAAGGCTTGTAAGCAGCCGGATGTAGGGCCAATCTAGTCCTAAGGGCACTCCGGCACGCCGTTTCCGGCTGCCGGCCGCCCGTCGCACAAGGGACCCGCGATGGACTGTGACATCGAGCTGGAAATCGATACCGGCTCTGCACGCGGCGAATATACGGTACACGTGGTTCGCGCACCGGCGGGCGGCCACGCGTCCGGCATCTTCACCCTGGACGTGGACGGGATCATCGACCGGCTTCCTCAACTTGAAGCGACAGTCCTGGCTTCCGCCGTCGCCGCCCGCCGCACGCTGCCGGTAGCGGAAGTGGCAGTCCGCGAAGTCGGCCAGGAACTCTTCCAAGCGCTCTTCACCCGGGAGGTTTACGGCACGTACCGGGCCAGCCTGGGCGCAGCCCAGCACGCGGGCCAGCAGCTCCGGGTTGTCCTCCGGCTGGCGGCCCCCGAGTTGGCGACCATGCCGTGGGAAACCCTGTTCGACCCCGAAACCGAGACCTACCTTTGCCAGACCGAGCCCTTGCTGCGGCATGTCCCCGCGCCTGATTACAACCTCAATCCCTTGGATGTGGCACCGCCGTTGCGCATCCTGGGCATCGTGGCCTCGCCCCGTGATCTGCCGGCCTTGGATGTCGCAGCCGAAAAGGATCACCTGAGCAAGGCACTTGCAGGACCGGCGTCGGAGGGCCGTGTTGAACTGGTGTGGACCAGGAGCGGCACGTGGGATGACGTGCAATCGATGCTCCTCGCCGGCCCCTGGCATGTAGTCCACTTCGTTGGCCACGGCGACTATGACTCCCGGACGGACGAGGGCCGCATAGCCTTGGTGGGGCAGGATGGCCGCGCCGCAATGGTCCGCGCCGTGCGTTTGATGGCGTTGCTGAGCGTAGCTGCCCCGCGCCCGCGGCTCGTGGTGCTGAACTCGTGCTCCTCGGGCGAAATGGGCCAGACCGACCTCTTCTCCGGTACCGCCTCGGCCCTGGTGCGCAGCGGGATCGGCGCCGTCGCCGCGATGCAGTTCGCCATCAGCGACTCCGCAGCAATCGCGTTCTCCCACGGCTTCTACGCCGCGATCGCCAACGGCAGGACGGTTGACGAGGCCGCCCGCATCGGCCGGATCTCAGTGATGGCAAGCCCGGACGGCACACTCGAATGGGTCACCCCGGCTCTCTACGTCCGGGGCGGATCCACGCAACTTTTCACGTTGAAGGGCGCGCCGCGCGTTCCGGCTTCTGTTGAAAGTACGACGGCGGTCGCGGCCTCGGGCGGTCAGGCTGCTGCAGGTGCACAAGCGAACACAGACCACGCCATGAAACGCGCCCAGTTGAGGGCGTTGTACGTACAGGCAACTGCGGAATTGCGTGCCCGGCGATTCGACCAGGCCGTCGAACTGTTTGAGGATCTCCTGACATTGGAACCCGGCTACCGGGACGCAGCAAGCCAACGTGACAACGCCCGCAAACGGCTGGAACTTGCCCGCATCTACCGCGAGGCCCGCCAGGCGGAAGAGTCCGGCGACTGGTTGGCGGCGGCGGACGGCTTTGCCCTGGTCCTGGACGATCCCGAATATCCCGATGCCGCGGCCCGGAAACTGGACTGTGAAAGAAAGCAACGCCTTGCCGATCTGGAGGGTGAACTGCGGTATCACTCCTCCCAGGGTTCGTGGCAGGCAGTTCTCGATGTCTCCCGTGAGCTGGCTTCGTTGGACCCGGCTGCTGCCGATCCCGGTGGGCTCGCCTCTGCGGCGCGGGCCGAAATCGAGAAGACCAAGCCAAAAGAAGCCCCCGCGCCGGCGAACTCCGGAACAGATCAGGGCTCGTACACGGCCGTCTACCAGCCACCGGCGCCGCCCCGGACTCCCCCGTCGGGCACACGACCGACGTCCAACCCGAGACCCGCGCCACCTCGCGCCGCGCCGCTGGCCGGAGTCCCGGCGTCGAACGTTGGCGGTTCCGGCCCCGCCGTCACCCAGCCGCGACCGGCCGCCTCCAAGCCGCAGCCCTTCAAAACCATTCCCCTCGCCTGGGGCGGAGCCGCGCTGGCGGTGGCGGGCGGCCTGGGAGTGGGCTTTGCCATCTACTTCCTGTGGCTGGATGAGAACTACTGGTACGAGAGCGGCGGCGATGCCTCCCTCCGAATTGTCTACGGCCTGGTGGCCCCCTTGGGATACCTGCTGCTCGCCGTCGCAGGCCTTCCCGACCGCTCCGTCATGGGCAGGCTTGTGATGGCCGGAGTGGTCGTCTCCGGTGCGGTCTTTGGGTTGTCGGGCCTGAATTACGCCGTGGAACTGACAAGCGTCGTGTTCAGTTTCGTGCACGCGGGCTTCGGTTTGTGGGCGGGTGTCCTGGCCTTGCGCGCCGGGGAATCCAGGCTGTTGGGATGGCTGCTGCTGTACGCCACCGTGTCCGTGCCGCTGGTCTGGGTCCAGGACAAAGGCGTGTTCCTGGAGTCCTGGTACCGGACCCACGCGTACTTTGCCCTGATACAGCTTGCAGTGCTTTGCGCGGCAGGCGTGGGGTTCCTGGTCGAAGCGCGCCGCCTGCGCGCGCAGTCAGCAGAAAGGACCGGCAAATGAGCAGGCTGGTTGAGTTCACCACCGACGACGGCGGCACGGTAGTTGTGGAGGTGGCCAGCGGGGCCGGGAGCCTGGTGACCAGGGGTGGCGACCACGCGGCCGATCATTCGGGGGTTTTCGCGAGGGCCCAGCAGACGTTCCAACGGGCGCTTGAGCAGGTCCGGCCGGCAGTGCAGGGTGTAATCGACGAACTCCTGAGCCTCGAAAACCGCCCGGACGAGCTCAGTGTGGAGTTCGGAATTGACCTCCATGCCGAGGCCGGGGCGTTCATAGCCTCGGCCAGCACTGCATCCAACTTCAAGGTGCGGCTGACGTGGAACAAGCCCGCCCCAACCGCGCCGCCCAACTAGGGGACAGCACATGTCCCAATGAAGCTTGGGTGGAGCGTTATCTGTCCCCCAGTTGGGTAGCCAACAGCCTGTTCAACAGCCCCCTGCGGCGCAACAATAAGGGTATGGCTGAAGAGGATTTCAGCGGCCCCATCCCCTTGGTGGTGGGCGTCCTCCCGGACCAGCACGTGGAAGTGCTGCAGACAGCCCGGACCCTCGCCGAAAAACTCGGTGTGCCACTGGTCTGCGCCTACGTGGACGAGGCCAGTTATCTGGTGGAGTGGGATCCGTCCCGCGAAACCCACCGGATGTCGCTGCACCCGGAGAAGGACGACGCCGAGGTGGACGCCGTCCGGGGTGACCTGGGGAGGGTCATCGCCGAAGCCATGGACGGTGGCACCGCCGATTGGACCCTGCGGCTCCTGGCTGGCGACCCCGCCCGCGCCCTGGGCAGGCTGGCCTCGGACATCAACGCCTCCATGATCATTGTGGGCTCGCCGGAGCCCGGCCTGGGGCACCGCATTTCCGAGGCTCTCAACGGCTCGGTGGCTGCGTGGCTCAGTCATCACCAGCGCCGGCCGGTCCTGATTGTGCCCCAGAAAAAGCGCCAGGAAGCGGCTCGGAAAAACTAAAGCGAAAGTACTTATTCAAGGTGGTGGCAATGGGCTCCCATGCCACGTAGAGTGATGAGTGCAGGAAGCGAAAGCGCCTGTCCAAAGACCGCTCCGGAGTGCGTATCCCCCAATAACGCACTCCGGAGCTCTTTGTTTAAGCGGGCTCACGCGCTGTCCGCCCCCACCTTCTTTGACACACGAAACGGCCCCGACACGCCTTGTTACAGGCATGTCGGGGCCGTTGGGGTTTTCATTGTGGGTCGCGACGGTACAAGCTCACGACGCCGGCACCCGGCTTGGGTGCCGGAAGGTCACCTGACGAAGGTGTACAGCAATGCCGCCATCCCGAAGCCCACCAGGGACAGCACGGTTTCCAGGACCGTCCAGGTCTTCAGGGTGTCCTTGACGGACATGTTGAAGTACTTGGAGATGATCCAGAACCCACCGTCATTGACGTGGCTGGCGATGATGGAGCCCGAGGAAATGGCCACCACGATCAACGCGAGCTGCGGCTGGGAGTAACCGGAGGCCAGGCTTGGCGCGAGGATGCCGCCGGTTGTCACGATCGCCACTGTTGCCGAGCCCTGGGCGATACGCATGCCGGCGCTGATCACGAACGCGGACAGGATGATGGGCAGACCGGCCTGGGACAGTGAGTCAGCCACGGCCTTGCCGACGCCAGTGGCGGACAGGACTGCTCCGAAGAACGCACCGGCACCAACCACCAGCAGGATCATGCCCACCGGACGCAGCGAGGAACCCGTGATTTCGCTGAGCTCAGCAGAGGTCATGCCACGGCGGATGCCCAGCAGCCACATGGCCAGCAGCACGGCCACGGTCAGCGCGATGGCCGGGTTGCCGAAGAACTGGAGGACGTCCCGGAAAGCACCTGGGGGAGCGAAGATGTTGCCGAACGTGCCGCCGAGGATGAGGATCATGGGCAGGCCGATAGCCAGCAGCACCAGGCCGATGGAGGGCTCATGACCACGCGCCGTGTCGGCCTCGGGGACGATCCGGTCTTCCGGAACGGACACCATCACTCGCTTGCCGATGTACGTGCCCCACAAAATACCGGAGGCGAACCAGGCCGGAATACCGCAAATGAGGCCCATGAGGATGATCCAGCCGAGGTCCACGTGGAACAAGCCGGCAGCAGCGACGGGTCCCGGGTGCGGGGGAAGGAAAGCGTGCGTCACGGACAAACCGGCGAGCAACGGCAGGGCGTACAGGGCAAGCGACTTGCCGCCACGGATGGCTGCGACGTAGACCAGAGGTGCCAGCACGAAGATGCCGATATCGAAGAACACCGGGATACCCAGCACGAAGCCGGTGATGCCCATCGCAAGCGGGGTGCCCTTTTCACCGAAGATCTTCACCAGCCTGCCAAGCAGCACTTCGGCACCACCGGACCGTTCGAGGATGGCCCCCAGGACGGTACCAAGGCCGATGATCACGGTGATGTGGCCAAGGATTCCGGCAAAACCCTTTTCAATGAGGGCGTCGCTGCTCTTGGTGGCCGAACCCACCAGGGCTTCCACCGAGATTCCGCCTACCAAGGCCACGATCACGCCGGTTCCCACCAGGGCGATGAACGGCTCGAGCTTGACCTTGATGATCAGGAACAGCAGCAACGCGATGCCCGCGCCTGCCAGGAGGAGCAGGCCGGCGGTGTCGTGCCGCAGCCATTCAAGGAATTCATTCATGGGCGTTTCTTTCTGGGTGAGTCCTACTTGAGGGTGCTGGTGAAGGCTGCGGCGCGCGCCGCGATGTCTGCCCAGTCGCCGGCAGCAACTGCCGCGGGCGGGACCACGCTGGTGCCGCAGCAGACCGCGGCAGCACCGGCGTCGAGGTAGCTCTTGGCATTGGAGGCGTCGATGCCCCCCGAAGGAAGCAAGCGGATGCCCGGGTAGGGCCCCTGCAGATCCTTGAGGTACGCCGGTCCGAGCTGTCGGGCGGGGAAAATCTTGACAACGTCCGAGCCAAGGTCCAGCGCCTGAGCCACTTCCGTGGGCGTCATCGCGCCGAGGCTGAACGGGATGCCCGCCGCGGAGGCAACGGCCGCGACTTCGGGCCGGAGTCCGGGCGTCACCAGGAACCGGGCACCGGCGTCGATGGCTGCGCGCGCTTGGTCCGCGGTCATCACCGTGCCGATTCCGACGGCGGCACCATGGTCCGCTGCGGTCTCCGCCGCGCGCTGGACATGCTTGAGTGCATCGGGCGTGGTGAACGTCAGCTCCACGCTGCGGATGCCGCCCTCGGCCAACGCCCGGCACAGGTCCGCGGCGTCGGTGATGGAGGGAGCCCGGACCACTGCAAGCGTGCGGTCGGTCTCGAGCTGCTGGACGAATTCCTGAGGGGTCATTGTTGTCCTTCTCTGGTGAGGCCATCACTGTGGCGGCGGAGGGCACGGCCGGCGCGCGCTCCGGTGGGCTGGCCGCCGTCGATCGCTGCCGTGCCGTTGACGAACACGTACTGGATGCCGCTGGCGGCTTGGCGGGGATTCTGGAACGTGGCGGTATCGCGGATTGTTTCGGGATCGAAAAGTACGACGTCGGCGGCGAACCCCTCGCGGACCAGTCCCCTGTTGTGGAGCTTGAGTCGCGCGGCGGGCCGGCCACTGAGGTGGTGGACCATTTCTTCGAGGCTGAGGAGACCGAGGTCGCGGGAATAGTGGCCGAGGTAGCGCGGGAACGTGCCCCAGGCGCGGGGGTGCGGCTTGGCGCCGACCAGGAGCCCGTCGCTGCCACCCGTGTGGGTGCGGTGCTTCATGATGACCTGGACGTTTTCCTCATGGCCAACGTGCTGCAGGATGCCCGTGCCGAGGCGGTCTTCGGTGAGGATCTGCGTGAAGACATCGAACGGCTCTTGCCCGCTTTCCGCAGCTATGTCCTTGATGGTCTTGCCCACGAATCCTGTCAGCGCCGGGTTCTGGACGCCGCTGATTTCCAGGGTGTCCCATTCGGCCACTACGCCGTGGCAGCCGTCGGAACCGTAGATCTCGACGGCTTCCCGGATACGGGCGCGGGTTTCGGGGTCGGCCAGGCGGGCCAGGGTGGCTTCGGTTCCGCCGGATGACGCCCAGCTTGGGAGGATCGCCGAAAGGGTGGTGGCGCCGGGAAGGTAGGGGTACGTGTCCAGGGTGATGTCGACGCCCTGCTCCAGCGCTTCGTCGATGAGGTCCAGGAGTTCCCCGGCACGGCCCTTGTTTTCGGCGAAGTTCATGGTGGCGTGGGACAAGTGCAGGGCGCAGCCGGTATCGCGGCTCAAGGAGATCATCTCGGCGTACGCACCCAAGGCGCCCTTGCCGTAGGAACGGTGGTGGGGTGCGTAGAAGCCGCCAAGTTCGCCAACGACGCGGCACAGTCCGGCGAGTTCCTCGGTCTGCGCGTACATTCCCGGCGTGTAGGTCAGCCCCGAACTCATGCCCACGGCGCCTTCCTCCATCGCGGTCCGGATAACGACCTGCATCTGCTGCTGTTGCTCCGGCGTCGGATCACCCTCGGCGAAGCCCATCACCATTGCGCGGACGGTTCCTTGCGGCACGAGGTACGCGGCGTTGGTGGCGATGCGGCCGGTGGTGCCATCGGGTCCATCGTCCACGCGGTCCAGCCGATCGAGGTACTCCCCCACGGTCCGCCAATTCCAGTCAAAGTCCGCAGGATTGTCGTTCCAACCCGCGATCTTCTCCCGGACACCGGCAAGCGTGGCATCATCCACTGGTGCATAGGAAAGCCCGTCCTGGCCGAGCAGTTCCGTGGTGACGCCCTGGCTGAGCTTCGCGTAGTGGTTCTTGTTGACCAACAGTTGCAGGTCCGAGTGCGCGTGCATGTCGATGAACCCAGGGCTCAGGACCAAGCCCGTGGCATCGATGACGCGGTCCGCGTCTCCCACGGTGAGGCTACCGGCGTCGACGACGGCGGCAATCACCGCGCCGTCCAACAGGACGTCGGCGGCACGGCGGTCCGCTCCGGTTCCGTCCACCAGGGTGGCGTTGCTGATGAGGGTCTTCATGGGGAGTCCTAGAAGAAGGTATGGATGAGGTCGACGACGGTCTGGTCACTGTTGGTGTCGGCCAGGACCGGGATGACGGTCCACTTGTCGAACGCCGTGCACGGGTGGGACAGGCCCAGCCGGACCACGTCGCCGGGGCGGACTGTGGTGGTGTGCGGGTCGTAGGTCATGAAGGAATGCTGGTCATTGACCGACGTGATTTCGGCTCCAGCCAAGCGCTCCATGGCTCCGCCGAGGACCGGACCGAGGAGTTGCGGCTCGGGAAGTCCTTCGTCGAAGGGAAGGTCGCGCTTGCCGGCGTCGAGGATCGCCAGTCCCGGCTCAGGCTGCGAAACAACCCGCGCCCAGCCGTACATTCCGGCGTGGAACGGCTGATCGCCCACCCGGGAGAACGGCGAAATTCCGCGGTAGAAGCCGTCGTCGTGGATGATGTAGGCCCCGCTGCGGATCATCAAATCCACTGACGGTCCTCCGGTTTCGGCTCCGGTGCTGATGGCCGGGGCGAGAACGGTGACGACGTCGTCGAAGTAGGCGCTGCCGCCGGCGGTGATGAACACGGAACCCGCGCCGTACAAGCCAGCTGCCAGGAGTTCCTCGTGAAGCAGCCGCATGTTGGCGAGATACCCGCGGACAGCGGCAAGGCCGGCGTCGTCCGCGGTGTGCGCGAGCGAGCCTTCATAGCCGCTGACCCCCACCAAACGGAGGTGCCCGGCCGCATGCACGGCACGGGCAACGTCCATCGCGGCGTCCACGCCACGGGCACCCGTCCGGCCGCCATGCGCTCCGAGTTCCACCAGGACATCCAGCACGGCCCCGGTCCCCGCCAGGGTCCGCTCGATCAAGGCGACAGTCTCAACGGAGTCAACCCACGACAGGATGGTGGAGTCTTGGTCGGCGACCCAGCGGATGGCCTGGGGATCGGTGAGGCTGTTGGCGAGTTGCAGGTTCCGCATACCGAACTCCCGGGCCACCCGAAGCTGCGCGAAGTTGGCCAGCGTGATGCCCCACGCACCACGGTTGAGCTGCTCCGTCCAGAGTTGCGGGGACATGGTGGTCTTGCCGTGGGGAGCGAGCAGTACACCCTTTGCGGCGCACCACTGCGCCAGCCGATCCGCATTGGCGGCGAGCGCCTGCGCATCGAGCGTGAGCAGCGGAGTCTGGAGGTCCGCGAGCGTGTGCTTTTCGCGGAGGAATTCTGCGTGCGTGGTCCCGTTCGCGTTGGCGGGAATGGCCTTGTGATGCCATTCGAGCCGGCGGTCGGCCAAGGATGCCACGGCGGTTGCCGAGATGGCTTTGGAAGTGTCCACGCGTTGATTCCCTTCGCGGTGCTGCGGCGTTGAAGCTGCGTTGTGGGCTGCTTGTACTTGCGTTGCGTATTTTGCAACGCTGGTTGCAAACCTGATGGTGATATGTCTAACATGGTGGCGGATCGAGAGTCAAGGCCGCTGCGAAGCGCGCGAACCATGGGAGAACGAGTGCTTTCAGCTGTATGTGTCGGCGAAACGATGGCGATGCTGACCCCCGCCCAAGCCGTTCCCCTGCACTTGGCCTCCGAGCTTCACTGCGGGATCGGCGGTGCGGAGTCCAACGTCGCCATGGGCCTTGCCGCCATGGGCCTGGAGACCCACTGGGTCAGCCGCGTGGGCCACGACGGCTTCGGCACCCGCATCCTCAACGACCTCCGCGACCACGGCGTGGGAGTCTCCGGAGTGGAGGTCGACGCCGAGCGGCCCACCGGCCTCTACGTCAAGGTGCCGGCCCAGGAGTCAGACCCCGACGGCGGCAGTTCAGTCCTGTACTACCGGCAAGGATCAGCGGCTTCGGCCATGGGACGGGACACCCTTTCCAATCCTGCAGTTTCCTCGCTGCTGGATAACGCATCGCTGATCCACCTGAGCGGGATCACCGCCGCACTGTCCCCCGATTGCCTTTCCCTGCTCGAAGCCTTGCTCACCGCGCCCCGCGATGGACGCATCATCAGTTTCGACGTCAACTGGCGGGCAGCGCTCTGGGCAGGACAGGATCGCGGCGTCCTGCAGCGGCTGGCGAACCTTGCCGACGTCGTACTGGTTGGAAAAGACGAGGCCGAGCACGCGTTCGGAACCACCGACGAAGCTGAACTCCGCCGGCTTATGCCGAACCCCGGGGTGCTGGTGATCAAGAACGAAGCCATCAGTGCCATTGCGCTGGACAAAGCCGGCACCCGGGAAGAGGTCCCCGCGCTGTCCGTCGCCGTCGTCGAGCCTGTGGGCGCCGGCGACTCCTTCGCCGCCGGCTACCTCAGCGGCCTCCTCTACGGGCTTGGACAGAAGGAGAGCCTCCGTCGCGGCCACGTTGCCGCCGCCTGCACCCTGACGGTCCACGGCGATCGGGGACCGTTGCCTCCGGCGGAGGAACTTGCGGCCATCCTCGATTCCTCCGATGACGCTTGGGCTGCTATCCATGTTGAAGACGGACATTTCAACACCACCCGGAGCGTGACACCTTGAGCCAAAGCCTCCTGCGGGCCATCGACCTGCTCGGCGAACTCGCCGCGAAGCCAGCCACCCTGGACGAACTCTCGTCCAAGGCCTCCGTGCACAAGACCACCGTGATGCGGCTCCTGCACGCCCTTGAGGAGAAGCGGTTGGTAGTGCGGGACGAGGACCAGCGGTTCATGCTCGGCTCGAAGCTCTTTGAACTGTCCTCCTTGGCGCTGGAACAACGCGACATCCGCAAGGTGGCACACCCGCATCTCGCCGATCTCAACGGCAAGACCGGACACACCATCCACCTTGCCGCCTTTGAAGGAAACGAGGTGGTGTACATCGACAAGTTCGAGTCGCACCACCCCGTCCGCATGTACTCGCGCATCGGCCTGACTGCATCGTTGCACTCGGCCGCTGTGTCCAAGGTCCTCCTCGCCGACATGCCGCGCAGCCGGCAGGAAAAGATCGCCGCGGGGTTGGACTACGTCAAAGTCACCGAAAACACCCTGACCTCGCCCTCTGCCCTCCTGGCGGAGCTGGAGCTGGTCAAGGAACAGGGCTGGGCGCACGACAACGCCGAGCACGAAGCCTTCGTGCACTGCATCGCGGCCCCCATCCGCGATGCCAGCGGCGCCGTCGTAGCCGCAGCCTCTTGTTCGGTACCGGTAGTGATGCTCAGCTATGAAGGATTGCTTGAGCTGCTGCCCGACCTCAAAGCCAGCACCGAGGCCATCTCCAACGACCTCGGCTGGATCAGCCACGAAAGGAAACCCGCATGAGCGAGAAGACCGTAGTACTCACCGAAAACGCCCCCGCCCCGGCACACGTATTTTCACAGGGCATCAAGAAGGGCGGCATGTTCCAGGTGTCTGGCCAGGGACCCATGGACCCCGCCACCAACCAGTACATCGGCGAGGGCGACGTCCGCGTCCAGACCCGCCGCACCTTGGAAAACGTCAAGGCCATCCTCGAAGCCGGTGGATCCTCCGTTGAGGACGTGCTGATGTTCCGCGTCTACCTCACCACCCGCGACGACTTCGCCGCCATGAACGAGGTCTACGGCGAATTCATCAAGGAAAACGTCCCCAGCGGCCTGCTGCCCAGCCGGACCACGGTGTTCGTGGACCTGCCGCACGAGGTCATGCTGGTGGAGATCGACGCCCTGGCCGTCACCGCCTAACGCCCGCTCACATCCCACCCGCTTGAGCCGAACGCTCACTCACATCCCACCCGCTTTTCGGGGACGCTAGTTCACATTCCACCGACTTGAGCCGAACGCTCACTCAAGTGGAAAACACGCCCGACGGCGGCACTCACCGTGAGTGCCGCCGTCGAGCCGTTAAGAGGCCGTCACCCGGGCAAGCTGAAGAGTCCGTGCCGCCACGACCCACTTTGAGCCCCGGGAAGCGCCAACACCCCGTATTTTCCAGCGATTTCGGCGGCCTGGAGGCCCAAAGCAGGTGGCGGAGGTACGTACTAGTGACCAGCCTGCAGGCGCTTCGGGGCAAGCGTGGGTGGAACCGCCGGAACCCGCTGCCGTTTGGCGTACACCCTGGCCCGCTGGCTGGACAGTGCCAGGAGCACGAGGATGTCAGTAGCCAGGCCGGAGAGGCCGGCTTCCAGGGTGATGTTGGCACTACCCGTGAAGTAGTCGATGGCCTGCACCACCACGGAGATGGAACTCAACCCCATGGCGATCACGCGCGCCCCGTTGCTGCCGAGGAAAATCCGCCAGGCCAGGAAAATCTCACCCAGCCCGAACAGCAGGACCACCACGGCAATAAAGGTGACCACCGCCGTCGTGGTTTGTGGGTCAAGGGGGTCGCCGTCGGTGGTGAGTTCCGTGAACACCTCGGAAGAGGTCAAAAGCGTCAGCGCGAGAACGAAGGCCGCAATGGAGCGAGCCACCACCAAAGCTGCGCCCATCATGGTGGGCGCCGGCCGTCGGTCGCGGCTGTCCGTTGGGCGGGATGGTTGGTTCGCCGGGACCGGCACCCGGCGCGCGTCGATGATGGGGAGGTCGCCGTCGGTGGAAATCGAGTCCCCGCCGCCGTTCCGTGAGTGGTAGCCGGTGGAGAAATCCTTGATCACCTGGACCGTCACAGCAGGCTCGGCGTCGGACACTGTCCGCACGATATGGTCCCGCTCAACGTCGGTGTTCTGCTCGATCTTGTGCGTGATCTGAAGGGTGAAGAGCGAGAAGCCGACGCTGCGGTCGTAGGTTCCGGCGGCGAGCCAGTCCACTTTGTGTCCGCCGGGAAGGAGCCAGCCGTCAGGACACCGCCAGAAACGGACGTGATGGCGTTTGCCCGGGTTGTTGTCCACTTCCTGCTGATAGGCGAAATCCTGTTGCCGGTCGAAGAGGTAGAGCGGGCTGACCGGAGCCTCGGAGTAGCTGCGCCGGAAAATGGTGGAGCTGATGATGCGGCGGCTGCTGCCGAGGGTGACGTCGTCCGCTTGCGTCCAACCCGCGGCCCGCATGATGGCATGAACTTGCGGCTCGTCACCGAGCAACGCAACGTTCACGGGGTCACCCAGCAGCCCGTCGCTGGTCCTGGCCCGGCCGATGAAGTAGCCGGGAACGTAGATGGTGGTGAGGATGCGGTGGAGCCGGGGCAGAAGAAGGTAGGCCAGGAATGCCCAGAAGAAGAAGTAGAACCACAACTGGCCCCACCCCAAGTGGAAGCTCTCCCCCACCAGCAGGAAAGCCAGCCAGACTGAAGCGGCACCGCCGAGAATAAAGAACGCGTGGTCAAGCCACGTATCGGTCACGTCCTTGGCAGGTGCCTTGTACACGGGCTTACCCTTCGGCGAGGCTGAGTTGTTTGTTCCCGATGAGCCACTGCACTGACTCATGCACAGCCTGCTCCGGTTCATACCGAGGCGCATAGCTCAACAGCGACTTTGCCTTCTCAATGGTCAGGCAATGGTTTCGCGACAAGTGCGCCCAACTCGCCTCGGCGTGCTCGCGGGGTGTGTTCCGGCGGAATTCTTCCCACCCCACCGATTCAAAATGCGGCTCCCGACCAAACCAGGAAGCAGCAATCCCCGCGAAGCCGCGTACGCTCAAAGCCGTCGGGGCGACGATGTTGAAGTCTTCGCCAGCTGCGGCTTCGCGTCGCTGGATCGCCTTTTCAAACGCTTGGGCGACGTCGTCGGCATGGACGTGGTGCATCAATTCCGTGCCGCTCCCGGGCATTTCCACTGTCTGCCCAGCGGAGATCTTCTGCCAGACAGAGGGATCGAAATTGCCCAACGGTCCCACCGGATGCCAGCCGGGACCCACGATGTGGCCAGGATGCAACGATGTCGTGAGCAGGCCGCCGGACGCCGTCTCCTCCTTAAGCATGCGGGCGATGTCGCGCTTCTGGATGCCGTAGTCGTCGATGGGTTCCAGGGCTGATTGAGAGCCCTCCGCTATTGGCAACTTGATGCTGGCCCCATACCGCCAAATGGATCCACAGTGGAGGAGATGTCCCACCTCGCCACGGAGCCGTCCTACCAGCGCTGTGGCGGAGTCGAGCGTGAAGCACAGCAGATCAACCACGACGTCGGCACCCAGTCCCGCTATGCGGTCGCCGAAGGTGCCCGCATCGTCCTCGCGCGTACGGTCCGCCGTCACTTGGCGGACCTGCTGCCACTCGGGGGTATCCGTGTACGGCGCTCTGGTCCCACGGCTGACGTTGATCACCTCATGCCCACCGCGGACAAGCCTGGGCACCAGGAATGAGCCGATGTGGCCACTGCCGCCGATGACAACGATTTTCATGGCTTCCCTTCATCTCCGGGGTAGAGCTGGGAGTTCCAGAGTAGCGGGGCTTGCAGCTTCAGAGCAGGGCTATGGCATTCGCCGGCGATCCAGTGCCACCTACGATGTTGAGCGGCTTGATGCTGACGAAGGCCTCCCACGTGCCCGTGGTGCGCATGTGCCGGGCCAAGGGTCCGAGCTTCCACAGTTCGCCAAGCGGCATGCCCAGTTTGGCCAGGAGTTGCTGATGCATCATCCCGTTGTCATTGGGAGCCGATTCCAGGAAGGGGCTGTCCGGCACAGCGGGCAGGCACTCGAAGGCGAAGTTGTCGGCGGCCAGAACCGAGAGCCGGTTGTCCCAGGCCCAGGCCACGAACTCTTCGCTCTGTGCAATTCCGGTTGCTTTGCGGCTTGCCCGCACCTCCTGCTTCTTGTCCGATGGCAGACCGAGGAACCACTCGCACCAGCCCGTGTGCAGCATGAGGATGTCCCCCGGTTTCACCACGAGCGACTGCGCCTCAACAGCGGCCTGGATCAGCTCCAAGCCAAGGGGTTCACCGGCTTCGTGGTCGATCGGCGCCCCGGCAGCAGTTCGGTAGCCTTCAAGGTCCACCAGCACACCCCTGCCGACGATAGGCTGCTCTGCCCACTCCTGGATGCCCAGCTCTGCAGTACCTTCGCAGACCAAGCCGTCCGGGGTGCCGTTGTAGAAACCCACGTCATCCGCCCGGCGGTGCCTGAGCCCGTCGATCTGGGTGGAACCTTGCAGGTAGTAACCGTCCAGGTAGTCGTCACGGTGGGCCGGGTGGGCCGAGTAGATGATGTGCCGTGGTGCGCCGCGCTTGAGGGACATGCCGGGGTCGAACGCATCGGCCGCGTAGTCCAGCCCAAAGACTTCTCCGGTGCGGATGCAGTCCTTGGCCGAGAGCACGGCCTCAGGGGTAATGAACGACGGCGTTCCGCGGTCCGTGTCGGGAAACAGGTTCCAGGATGTGCCGGCAAGTTGCCCCTCCCGCTGGAGCAGTTGGGCATATGAGGGGTAGTTCATCGCGTCGTTGCCTCCTGTTTCACGTCCGCACGCTGCGGGCTCTTGTAGCTGAGCAGGAACCCGGCCACGGCGCACACAGAAGCCGCAATGCACATGCCAGGCTTGAAGAACTCGTTGAGGAACGTCAACCAACTGCCCTGGCCCACAACCAGTCCAAGGGCCTGGCCGGCCACGAACAACACCCCTCCTGCCAGAAGCAGCCCGAGGGTAATGACGAAGACTGCCTGGACGGCTCGTCGCAGCTGTTGCATGGGTATTTCCTTAGATGGGGAGGACGCCCAGGATGATCAGCACACCGATACCCAGCAAAGGCAAGGCATAGTGCGTGAGGAGCCTGGAGAAGGTCTTGATGGGATTGACGTCCGCGATGCCGCACGCCACGTACAAGGGCGCCCCGCCCGGCGGGACCGCAGCTTCGCAGGAGGAAAAAACCAGTACCGCCACAGCCGCCGTCGTTGCCGGGACACCGGCGGCCACAAGCGTAGCGACGCCGACAGTTCCGACGGCGGCCATCGTCGCCGTCGCGGACAACGGCGCAGCGACGGCGATGACGATCAGCCCGATCAGGATGGCAAGGAGCCACAAGGGCAGGTTCATCTGGCCAAGCAACGCCGTCATCTGCTTGGGCAATCCTGTCGCGGCCAAGGCGTTGGCGCCGGCAAACGCGAACACCACGGTGATGCCCACTACGCCGAACCGCGGCGCCGAATTCTGCAGGAGGTCCCACCAGGCCCGCCCGTTCCGGGGCAGGGACTTCCGGCCCAACAAGGCGCCGGTGATGATGAGCACCACGGGAATCCAAACAATAATGCTGAGAGATTTCGTGACGTCCCCTCCTGTCCAGTCGGACAACGCCGAGGCGATGGCGCCGGAGGTGATGATCAGGGGAATTGCCACCACAACAAAGAGGAGCAGCGTTGCCCAGCCTTGGCCGAAAGCCGTGCGGACAGCCAAGCGGTGGGCAGGATCCAATGGCGCCATTCCACTCTTGCGGACCAACAGCCACGTGACAACCAGCCGGTGCAGGAAGCACCACAAGCCGCCAACCAACAGGGGCAGCACAAGGTCGTTCACGTTCAGCAAAGGTCCCACCGTGGCGGAGCCCACCAGCACGAACATGGACGCACTGAACGGGAACGTGATGCCCATGCCCGCGTTGCCCGCAACAAGTGTCGCTGCTGATGGCTTATCCAGCTTGGACTTTTCCATCCACGGAATGGTCACCGAGCCCACGGTGGCGGCGATGGCGGCTTGGTTGTGGACCACGCCGCCAAGCCCGGCGGACGCGACGGTGGACACCCACGCCGGGCCGCCCTTCACCCCGCCGATCAATGAGTTCAACAGATCGATCAGCTTGTCCAGTACGCCGGTTTTGTCCAACAGGTACCCCATGAACACGAAGGCCATGGTGGCGTAGACAATCTCATCGGTGACGGCCGAATAGAGCGATGCCCAGCCAACCTGTGCCGCGGCAGCGCCGGTGAACGGCAACACCACCAGGAAACCGATGATCATGGCTTCGCCGACGCTGCGCTTGAACAGCGTGGTCCAGAGCAGGATCACGGCGAGGTAGGCTCCGAGGGCCCAGATGCCGATCATGGTGCTGCTCCTGACAGGGGTCGCGTTTCCGCTGAGTACTTCATTGTTTCTCTAGTCCCGATTCTTCCTGCTGTATCCGTGAGCGCAATACTGCAGCTCAGCGCAGTACCGCCACCGGCTCTGCCGCTTCGCTGGCTATCCGTGTCAAAGCCGCGGCTGCCGCCGTCGTCATTTCGGCCGGAACCTTCAGGTCGTCCGCAAGGAAGCTCGCGGTGTCCTGCATTTCCTTCGACCGGCGCTGGGCGTGCTTGGCCGTGCCCACCAGGAAGCGGTCGATGACCGCTTGGCCGTCGCCGGCCAACTGGCGCGCGATCTGCTCCCGGATCCACTCTTCCAACCCCGCTGCCCGGCCCGCGGTGACGGCCTCAACCACCACGGACGCCAGTCCCTTCATCAGGACGCTCCGCAACAGCTTATGCGCCATGGCAGCGCCCGGTTCGCCGTCGGCAATTTCGACGTCGGCACCCAGCGGAGCGAGCAGCGTGGCTACCGCCTCGGAGCCGGGGCCGCTGACCATCAGCGGAGTCTTGGCGCCCTGGGTGGGCACCGGACCAAGAATCGCGACGTCGGCAAAGTCCGCCTCGGAGGGGATCCGGCTCAATTCCTGCATCACGTGCGGTGAGGAGGACGTGAGGTCCGCATAGCAGCTACCCTTGGCCAGAACGGGAAGGCATTCCGCTGCGACCGCCGGGGCTGCCGCTGCTCCCGTCAGGACAAGGACGATGTCGGCTCCCTGGCAAGCTTCCGCAGCGGTGGACGCGCGGACGACTCCTGCCGGCGTGGTCGGCGCCACGGGGTCGAAACCCTTGACCTGGTGACCGGCGGCAACCAGGGCCGACGCGTAGGTGGCTCCTGCTTCTCCGAGGCCAATAACGGTGCAAACTGTCATGATCTTGTCTTTCGTTCGGGGTTCAGGGCTGGAGATTCAGCGGGCACGGCGACAGGGACCTGCCGGGCCGGGAGGTTCGGCCAGGCAGGTCAAGCCGTGGTCGCTGCTTCTTTGGGTTTTACTTTTGGCGGTTCGCGATGATCGCGGCGCGGCGGTTGCTTTCGTCGGCGAAGACGGCCTCGGCAGCATCGGCGACGGCGGCCGCCTGCTCGCGGGGGATGACCACCACGCCGTCGGAGTCGCCGATAATGATGTCTCCGGGCAGCACGGGAACGCCGCCGAAGGAGACGGGGGTGCCAAGTCTCGAAGGCCCATTCTTGTAGGGCCCGGCAGGGGTGATGGCGCGGGCGAAGACGGGCATCCCGATCTCGCCCAGGGCCTCGGCGTCCCTCGCAGCGCCATCCAGGGCGAAGCCAGCGATTCCCAGGTTGATGGCCCGCTCGCCGATCAGCTCGCCAAGAAGGGCCCGGGATTCATCTCCTCCACCGGCAACCACAATGACGTCGCCGGCTTGAGCCAGCTGGAGGGCCCGGTGGATGCCTTGGTTGTCTCCGGGGCGGGTCCAGACGGTGAAGGCCGGGCCGGCCAGGCGTGCGCCGGACCAGATGGCCTGGATGGCCGAGTCGGCGATCCCCAGGCGGTCCATGGCGTCGCCGATGTTGGCTGCAGGCAGTTTCGCGAGGCGGCCAAGAACGTCCTGGTCGGGGCGGGGGAAGTTCGTATCGAGGTCTTCGAGGACGGGAGTGGACATGGTGTCTCTTCTTTCTAAATGGTGCGGGGACCGGCTAGTCCTTCTTCTGGACCATCGGCAGGACCTTCTTGAAGCCGTCTTCCTGGGAGGCCCAGAACTGCTTGTAGTCCGCGCCGTTCAGGTAGCTCGTCTCAAGGCCCAGATCCTTCATCTTCTGGACCACAGTGGGATCCTCGATCGCCTTCTGCAGGGCTGCTTCGATCTTCTTGGCGACGGCGTCGGGCAGGCCTGCCGGTGCGGAGTAGCCACGGACCGTGCCTGCTTCAATCTCGTAGCCGGATTCCTTGAACGTGGGGACGTCCGGCAGGGACGGAGCGCGCTCTGCCGTCATGACGCCGAGCACCCGGGCCTTGCCCTGCTTGGACAGGTCAGTTACGTCGCTGACGTTGGCAACCAGGATGTCCACGTGCTTGCCCAGGAACGCGGTGGTTGCCTGGGATGCACCCTCGGAGAAGTGCACGGGAGCGAACTCGGCACCGGTGGTTTCCTGCATCTGTGCCAGGGCGAAGTGCTCGCCGGTCTGGAGGCCCGTGGTGCTGGCCGTCATGGACTTGGGCTTTGCCTTGGCTGCATCAAGGAGTTCCTTGAGCGTCTTGTAGGGGCTGTCCGGCTGGACCGCGATCACGGTGGGGTCGATCACCTGGCGGCCCAGCGGCTGGAAGCTTTCCCGGGTGTACTTGGCCCCACGGGCAGGGTCCAGCGGCGATACAACCACGGACGGGGAACCGGTGGCACCGATGGTGTAGCCGTCGGGCTTGGCGCTGGTGAGCTGCGTGTAGCCGATCTGGCCACCGGCACCGGGCTTGTTGATGACCTCAACGTTGGTGCCAAGTTCCTTTTCGAGGATCGGCTGGACCAGTCGGGCAGCAGTGTCCACGGCTCCACCGGAGGAGAAGGAAACGATCAGGTCGATCGACTTTCCCTTCTTGGGGAAATCGTCGGCTGTGTTGTTCGCGGCACCGGCGTTGGCACCACAGCCCGTGAGGGCCATCAGGGTTACGGCAGCGAAAGCTGCGATCATGCGTGTACGGGGCATGGTTCTTCTCCTTTGAAGTATGGGTTGGGGGGGTGAGTGGTTGCGGTTTAGGTTTCCGGGTCCTCGGTGAGCGCCTTCGGCTTGCGCAGCTTCAGGAGCGGGCTCAGGACGATCAGCAACCCGAGGCCGATGAGCACCACCGAGATGGGACGGTTGAGGAAGATTCCAAAGTCACCCTGGGAGATCTCCAGCGACTCACGCAGCGAGCGCTCCATGAGGGGACCCAGAACAAGCGTCAGGACCATGGGTGCCAGGGGGATGTCGAGGTGCCGCAGGGCAAGGCCGAGCAAGCCGAAGGCGATCATCACAAAGACATCGAAGACGTTGAAGTTGATCGTGTAGGCGCCGATCACCATGAAGAGCAGGATCAGTGCGGTCAGGATCGGCGCAGGTACCCGGAGGATCGAGGTCCACAGGCCCACCAGCGGAACGTTCAGGAGCAGCAGCAACAGGTTGCCGATGAAAAGGCTGGCGATGATGGCCCAGGCGATCTCGGAGTGCTCGGTGAAGAGGGTCGGCCCCGGAGTCAGTCCTTGCTGGAGGAAGGCGCCCATCAGAACTGCGATGGTCGGCGAAGCCGGGATACCCAGGGTAAAGAGGGGAATCAGTGCCGCGTTGGCGTGGGCGTTGTTGGCGGTCTCAGGGCCAGCGACACCCTCAATGGCACCCTTGCCCAGTTCGTTGCGGTACTTGGAGAACTTCTTTTCCGCACCGTAGGCCAGCAACGAGGACACCGAGCCGGTCATGCCCGGGATCAGTCCCAGCCCGAATCCAATGCCGGTTCCGCGTGCCATCGATGGTGTGCTGCGACGCCACTCGGTCCGGTTCGGGAGCAAGGATCGCAGCCCCGGAGCGTGCACCACCGACGTGCTGGTGTCCTTGCGGTAGGAAAGGATTTCGGACAGGCCGAAGACGCCGACGATCACGGCTACAAAGCTGACGCCGTCCAAGAGGTTGTCCGAGCCGAAGGTGAAGCGGGGTGCGCCTGCCACGGGATCGATGCCGATCATGGAGATCAGCAGGCCCAGTGCACCGGAGATCAGCGCTTTGACCATGGACTTTCCGGCGAGCGCCACGAGCAGCGAAATTCCCACCACCATGAGCGCGAAGAACTCCGGCGGCCCGACCAGCAGGCCCATCTCGCCCAGTGGCTTGGCTGCGGCCACGAGGCCCAGCGTGGCTATGGTTCCACCCACGAAGGACCCGACGGCGGCGATGGTCAGTGCCGCTCCGGCCTTGCCGATCTTGGTCATGGCATAACCGTCGATGGTGGTGATCGCCGAGGCTGCTTCCCCGGGAGTGTTCAGCAGGACGCTGGTGATGGTTCCGCCGTACGCCGTCCCATAGAAGATGGCACAGAGCATGATGATGGCGCCGGTCGCATCCAGGTTCATGGTCAGCGGGATCAGGAGGGCGACGCCGGCCACCGGACCGATTCCGGGCAGTACGCCAATGATGGTGCCCAGGAGGCATCCGAGGAAGGCAAAAATCAGGTTCTGCCACGTCATGGCGGCGGCGAAACCGCCCATGAGTTCGTTGAGTGTATCCACGGCTAGAGTCCGATCGAGTTCAAAAGGGGAATGCCCGCCGTCGGCAGGGAGACGTTAAGTCCGTAGTTGAAGGCATAGAACGCTCCGAAACTGCCGGCCACCGCGATGATCAGCGAGGAAACCCAGCCGCGGCGTCCGCGCACCTTCAGGTGATAGAGCAGGAAGAGGAACATGCTCAGCTGAAATCCGAGCAGGTCGAGCACTGCGGCAAGGACCGCAAGGCTTACGACGACGGCGATCACCAGCCGCGCGTCGACACCCTCGGGCGTTTCACTGGGACGTCGGAGCTCCTGGAAGAGCCACAGGACAGACATGGCCACCAGCAGGACGCCCATGGCGAAGGGGAACATTCCAGGCCCGGGTCCAAGGGTTGTCCAGAGGCCCAGCTCGATGGAACTGACCAGTACGTAAACGCCCACTACGACGAAAGCGCCGATGCCCGCGAGCACCGACTTCGCGATGCGCCCCTTGAGCCGGGGCTCGGCGATGAGTGACTCCGTTGTCATGGTTTCCTTCTTGCGATTGGTGTTACTTACATCCCGTGGTTCTAAGTTTCACAGAATGAAAGAGTATTGCGTATGGAGAAATAGTGACAGGAGCCACATGACCTGTCAAGCGCAAGCAAGTTACATAGAATGGAAGGATGACCCTGAGCTCCACGCACTCAGCCACCGCACCCGAGGACGGCCCCAAGGCCGCCAACATGCGTTCCCTCTCCAGGGCCATGGAGGTTTTTGCTGAGCTGCAGCGGGCCGAACGTCCCCAAAGACTGAGCGATCTCGCCAGGACCTGCGGCATGAGCCTGCCCACCACGCTCCGCATCCTGCGCGTCCTTCAGGATTTCGGCATGGTGAGCCAGACCGACAAGTCGTATCGCGTAGGTCCAGCGGTCCTCCCCGCAGCCCGCAGTTATCTGGAAAACGATCCGTTGGTGGTCGCTGCCAGGCCGATCCTCCAGCAGGTCGCCTCGCAAACAGGACTTACTGCCTCGCTGTACACCCGGCTCGGCTATGAACGCATTCTTGTAGCCCGGGTCGACGGCGAATCACCGCTTCGTTACGACCTTCCCCTGGGTAAACGCCTCCCTCTGACGGTGGGCGCCGCCGGGAAGATCCTCCTGGCCTCGGCCTCGGAAGCTGAACTTGAGCAAGTGACGGCAGCTGCAATTGGCGCCGGCCACGAAAAGGACACCTTCACCATCGATGAACTACGCAGCCGGCTGCCGACACAGGGTGCCGACTATGCCTACTCCGAAGACGAACGCGCCACCGGCGTCCTTTCCATAGCCATTGCCGTTCCGCATCGGAGTGGCCGGCCCAGTGAGTCCATTGCCCTGACGAGCCCCGTGGAGTCGGCCACGGAACCGGCGTTGCGGGCCGCGGTGCCGGAGCTTAGGCGAGCGGCGGGGCGTCTGTCAGAGGTGTTGGAAGGTTCTGTCTACTAGCAAGCTGCCGGCAATGACGCCTGACAACGCATGACTCACTTCTCCTTGAGGTCGACAAACAGCTGCCAAGGATGCTTAGCATGATTACGCCGGGTACTCCCGGGTACGTGACCTGTTGAATGACCCCTCGGACGGTCGGCGCTGATGCGGCGGCCACGTAAAGGAGAATGCTGTGCGGGAGCCTGTAGTCAACGAAAGCGCGGCAGAAGTCAGTGCTGGTCCAGCCGAAATACAACTGGAAACGCAGGATGAACCCCAGGAAACAGGGGAAACCGCCACAGAGTCACCGGAAATCACGTTCGACGAGCAGTTCTACCCCGCCCGTCCCAAAGCGCTGCGGCCCATCGCCCGCCGTCGTCAGTTTTTTGCCGCGCGTCCCTCGCTGGAGTTCGACGGCCTCAACAAAACGTATGTCGACTGGCTGAGAAACCAGTCCATGCTCGGCGACGCCAACACGATGGCGCGGCAGCTTTCGGGCCAAGCCAGCATGTGGCAGAACTCGTACGCCAGGCCCAATCCACGCGCAGCCGTGGAACGAGCACCAGTCTGGTTCACCGCCTATCCCCTGTCCTTCATCACCAAGGGCGGGCAGTCGTTCCTGTCGGCGCTTGGCGATCCGGAGCTGTGGGACGCGTTCAGCCAGATTGGCATCCGCGGGCTTCACACTGGACCGGTGAAGCTCGCCGGCGGTATCCGTGGCTGGTCGCAGACCCCCAGCGTGGACGGGCACTTTGACCGCATCAGCATGGCGATCGACCCCGCATTCGGTACCGAGGAAGAGTTCCGCCAGATGTGCGAGGTCGCCGTGGAGCACGCCGGCACGATCATCGATGACATTGTGCCCGGACACACCGGCAAGGGCGCTGACTTCCGGTTGGCCGAAATGAACTTCCGGGACTACCCCGGCATCTACCACATGGTGGACATCCCGGAGGAAGACTGGCACCTGCTGCCCGATGTTCCCGAGAACGAGGATTCCGTCAACATCAGCCCGGAGGCAGAACGGGCCCTTCAGCAGGCCGGCTACATCATCGGCCGGCTGCAACGTGTGATCTTCTACGAGCCCGGCGTGAAGGAAACCAACTGGAGCGCCACCAAGGCGATTATCGACACCACCGGCAAGGCGCGCCGCTGGGTGTATCTCCACTACTTCAAGGCAGGTCAGCCGTCCATCAACTGGCTTGACCCCACGTTCGCCGGCATGCGCCTGGTGGTGGGCGATGCCCTGCACTCCCTCCTGGATCTAGGCACAGGAGCGTTGAGGTTGGACGCCAATGGCTTCCTTGGCGTCGAGAAGAGTGCCGAGGAAGAACCGGGCTGGTCCGAGGGCCACCCGTTGTCCGAGGCAGCCAACCAGCTGATTGGGTCCATGATCCGCAAGGTGGGAGGGTTCTCCTTCCAGGAACTGAACCTCACCATTGACGACATCAAGGCGCAGTCAGAGTCGGGCGCGGACCTTTCCTACGACTTTGTCACCAGGCCCGCCTACCACTACGCCCTGGTGACCGGCGATACCGAGTTCCTGCGCCTGACCCTGAAACTTGCCATGGACATCGGCGTGGACCAGGCGTCCCTGGTCCACGCGCTCCAGAACCACGATGAGCTGACCTACGAGCTCCTGCACTTCGCCGCCGGCCACCGGGACGACATCTTCGAACTCGGCGGGGAGGAACTCACGGGCGCGGAAGTGGCCGAAAAAGTCCAGAACACCATGCGCGAACGGCTCACTGGCGAAAACGGCCCCTACAACGCCGTCTTCACCACCAACGGGATCGCCTGCACCACTGTCAGCTTCCTCATGGCTGCGCTGGGTATCAAGGACCCGGACGCCATCACGCCCGAGCAGGAAGCCCAGGTGCTGGACGCCCATGTCCTCCTGTCCATGTACAACGCGCTTCAGCCGGGCGTCTTTGCACTTTCGGGGTGGGACCTCACCGGGGTCACCGCCCTGGATAGGGCGACCGTCGGCGAGCTGACCTCCCAGGGCGATACCCGTTGGATCAACCGCGGAGCCCACGACCTCATGGGTACCAGCCCGGACGCACAAACCTCTTTGGCCGGCATGCCCCGGGCCCGCAGCCTCTACGGCCCCTTGCCGGAGCAGCTCAAGGACGCGAACTCCTATGCCCGACGCCTGCAAAAGATCCTCACGGTCCGGGAAGAGTCCGGCATCGCCACCAGCACCCTGCTGGATGTCCCGGACGTGTCCAACCGCGGCCTGCTGGTGCTGGTCAACCAGCTCGCAGACGGAGCTGTGCAAGTGACGGTCCTGAACTTCTCCGACCAGGACATCGCCGGCAGCATCCAGTCCGCCTACCTGGTACCGGGCGCGACCGTCCAGGATCTGTTCAGCGGCGAGGACGTGGGCCAAGTGGACGATCTTGGCAGCTTCTTCCTGGAGCTTGGCCCCTTCCAAGGCACGGCGCTGCTGTTGAAGGACCCGGTTGCGGAGGACGAAGCCACCGAATAGAGCCCTGACGCTCCGCGAGTTGGGGGGGGGTGTTAAGAAGTTTAACAAAAAAAATGTTAAAAAAAAAAAAAACCCGGGGGGGGTGGGCG